>JALYTY010000077.1 GCA_030854045.1 Vulcanimicrobiota bacterium
AGTCTCGAACGTCGCGATCCGCAATCGATCGATCGCGCTCGATCGTGGGGAACGAACTTGCGCAGAAAGTATGCATGGTTTTTGTTCGTTTTGGATGTGGATGACGGATATGCGGGCGGTTTTTGGAAGACGGTGCGCCCGAGCGTAACCGCAGGAGCCAACGCGCTGACATGGGTTATCAAGCGTATCCAACCTTCGAACGCAGTCGAACGCTCGAAACAACTCTAAGCTGATTGAGACGACCAGTGAAGGAGCGATGCGATTTACTTATATTCGGTATCACGAACAAGCGGTAACTCGCGAACGTAAATTCCCGTTTCGTCGGCAATTCCGCTGCAATGCCGGTCTGCGCTTAAAAACCACATCCCGATCGACGGCGCTTGCAAAAGGTTTAAAGGCCCACCAGGACACGGAAATCTATACCGCGTCGCACGGCCCGCTTCCGTGAGATGAATGAGCGTCGGCCAATCGTCACTCTGCGCCCACAACGAGCCGTCCGCCGCTACAAGCGATTCTCTCATGCCCGCGACATACGAACCGATTGCCTCCGTTCCGTTAACGTCAGCATGTCGGACCGCTTGCCATGAATCGCGAAACGGCTGCGTTAACCAAGCTCCATCTCGTCCCGCCCGAACAGATGTTAGCCGTTGCGTGGCGGCAAACTCATGCACGTTGTTCTCCCGATCGATAAAACCGTAATGGGAGCCGTCTCGTTCGCCGAACCACATTGCCTGCGGCCCGCGTGAGAGGCCATTAATCGGCGAGCTGACGGGAATCTTCTCCGTTATACCGCTCGCCGTAACGTGTACGATGAACGCGTCGTTTTCGCCCAACCAGGCATCGTCCGCAAAGCCTTCCGATACGCCTCCCTGCGTAGAATGCGAGGTCTCAATTGGAGTAAGGCTGCCACCGAAGGAAGCTCGGCTGATCATCATACTTCCCGGTCCGTTAGCAACGCACCAAACGCTGGTCGACGAAATCGCGAGCACGTGCCCGCAGGTGCCTTGAACGTTGACGATGCGATCCCATTGCGCACCATGGCGGCGCCAAATCGCATCGTTGCCAAGCAAGACCGTTTCCGGCCCGAAAGTCTCGATCTGCAGGAGACCTTCGCTCTTGCTAAGAGCCGGCGGAGTGGCTAGGTCCATTTTGTGCCATCGAAATGTACGATTGTAGATGGCGGCGAGAGCAGCCAATTTCCGTCCGAAGAAGATCTGGCGTTCGGCATCGGAGCGAGCAAAGTTCGTTCGTAGGGCACAACGCCTGCGATTCCAATGCAGCGTGCGCCGACACCCATCGGTTCATCAGGCGAGTACCGAACGCAATCTGACGGCGCTAACCACGCAGCGGCATAGCCACGGACCTCGTGATGCAAACGGATCACGTAACCGCGCGCACCAATTGCAAAGTCACCGGCAGGTGATCGAGCGATACTGTTTACAAATATGTCGCGCGGAAGCCGGAATAGTGCTCGCATATTGCCGGAGAAGTCGATCGCGACGAGTGCGGGTTCGGTATCGTAGACCGCAAGCCCGTAGAGCGTTCTCCCGACGAGCGTAAGATCGACGATGTCGTTCTTGAAATCAACGTGGCCGACTTCTTCCCACCGGCCATTCGCAGACACAAATCGATGAATGCGTAGCGGCTTGAAGAAAAAAGGAGCTGACGAGCCGGTTTCGACGAGGACCTCATCGCCGTAGCGCGTTAGCCCATAGGCGGGCGTATTCAAAAGCCTTCGCCCGACCGAACCGTCCTCATTAAAGGCCCAAAGGGAGCCGCCGAATTCGCCGTGGTAGTATGCCGTCAGCCAAGATTTGTCGACATGCAGTGTTTCCGAAGGCTGGGTGCCGTACGTACCCATCGTTGCGGTATCGATGAGCGGCGAAAAGGGTAACGATACAGGGGCCGGCGTCGATTGCGAAACTACGAGGGTCTCGCCTTTGAATCGCACGTACCAGGGCCGCGTTCCCGAGGCGGCGGCATTTAGGTCTTCTTGAGACGGCGCGGGAGCCGGAACGAACGCAGGTCGTACAAGAGCGCGGGCCGGTTTGGGGAAATAAAACATGATCGCGAAGATGAGGGAGACCACGAGCATGAGCCGCATTGCCGGTAAAGAGACCGTGTCTAGCGTTCTGTAACGATTTCGCGGCTCACTTGCGTACGGACGGTGGGATGGGTTCGAGGCGTTTTAGGTTGATTTCGTCGTCGGTTAGCTGCTTTGGGGGACGGAAGTTCATGATCACAACGCGGATGATTCCGGCGACTGGAACGGCGATCAGCAGTCCCGGGATACCGAGAAGCTCGCCACCGGTGATCAGCGCTATGACGACAACCAGCGGAGTGAGTTCGACGCTCTTGCTGACAACGTTCGGCGCGATGATGTGACCTTCGAGCTGATTGATTACGACGAAGCCGGCGGTAACGAAGAGTGCGTTCTGCCAGCCGTTGGCAAAAAGCGCGATAAAAAATGCAGGCAGCCAGCCGGCCAGTGCGCCGACGTATGGTATTACATCCAAAATGCCGGCGGCGATGCCGATAAGAACGGCGTATTGAACGTGCAAGACCAGCAGAAGTATCGTAATCAGTGCGCCTACCGTCGCCGCTACGATCAATTGACCGCGAATAAAACCGCCGATTACCTTGTCGAGATCGGAGATAATTTTTAGCGTTCGGGGCCGCGCCCCGGGCGAGATCATTCCCACGAACGTCTTCTTGAGCGCTTCCGCCTCCATCAGCATGTATGCGGCAACGACCGGAATGACGATGAAGAGCGCGACGAACGAAACGGTTGAGAGCAGGATAACGAGCGTGCGGGACGCGGTTTCGGCCCCATAGCGCGTTGCAAGCTCCGTAAGATTTGCCGGAAGCTTCGTGAGATACGCTTGCGCGCTGGCGGGTAAACGTTCGATCAAAGGATTGTTCGGGTCTGCAAGCGACGCTTCGGCGTGGTTCGCTAAGGTAGGAGCGCTCGAAATAAAGTCCTTGATATTACCGCTGAGCGCGGGCACGATTACCGATGCGCCGAACGCGACGATCGCCGCGAAGGCAACATACACGATCGCAATCGACGCACCGAGCGGAAGCCTTCGATGCAGTCTTTCGACGGCCGGATAAATGAGGTACGTGAAGAAGAGCGCGCCGATAACAATAACGGCCACCGTCTGAATGTGCCCAATGAAATTAAGCACGTTCGAGAAGATCAAGCCGGCAAGCGCGATGACGCCCAGTATCTCGAGCGCATACCGCACTCTGTCTTGGCCGCGGAAGAGTTGTCGTTCGGGTAACATCGAATCTGTGGCTCCTGCTTGAAGGGTCGTAGTGGTACGCCATTTCGCCGGACGCCCCAGGCGACCGCTATTGACGGCGCGAACCGAAATCGACCGTGAATACAGCGATTCCTTCAGCAAAAGCTTCGCGCATCGACATCATCGGGGTTCCCATGGATTTGGGAGCGAGCCGCCGAGGTGTGGATATGGGGCCCTCCGCCATTCGCTATGCACGCCTGCACGAGAAGTTGAAGTCCCTCGGAATCGCGGAGCTCATCGATCATGGAAACCTTGCGGTGCCGATCCGTGAATCGATATCCGAAGTGGACGCGCACGCGAAATATCTTTCGGTCATTCAAGACGTCTGCAATCAATTGGCGGCGCTCGTGGACGAAAGCGTTCGAGCCGGCGGTCTGCCGGTCGTGCTGGGCGGAGATCACTCGGTAGCGATGGGAACGCTTGCCGGACTTACGCGCGCGCGCGGCAGTGCTCCCGGCTTGGTGTGGATCGACGCACATTCCGATATTAATAGTCCGCAAAGCTCGCCGAGCGGAAACGTCCACGGCATGCCTCTTTGGTTCGCTCTCGAGAACGGTTTCGCGACTCGGGAGCATACGGTGCAAATCGGCCTGCGCGATGTCGACGAGATCGAAAAGCGGCTGCTGCGCGAGTCGCGAGTACGTGCGTTTTCGATGAGTGACGTCGACCGTCTTGGGATGACGCGCATTATGGAAGAAGCGATCGCGATTGTCGGCGCGGACCAGCGGCCGATCCACGTGTCGTTCGATATGGATGGCATCGACCCGAGCGAGGCACCCGGTACCGGCACACCCGTGAAGGGCGGTTTGAGTTACCGCGAAGCGCATCTCGTTATGGAAATGCTTTTTGAGACGCAGCGTCTCGGCTCGATCGAGATGGTGGAGATCAATCCGATTTTGGATACAAAAAATCAAACCGCTGCCTTGGCAGTCGGTCTGATCTGCTCGGGCTTGGGAAAATCGATTCTGTGAAAATAGATCCTATGATGGCGGCGCGATTCGTGTAGGCTTGCGCGTACTCGACGTCGATGGGAACCTGCGGCGAAGCGGCGCGATGCGGCGGCTCGCGGAACTCCTTGCAGAAGCGGATCCGGTAATCGCGTGCGCGCACGGCATCGACGCGGGCGACGCTTATGCGATTGCGACGCGCTTCGACCGGCAATGGGGGTATCGCGGCGGTGAAGCGCTGTTCTGGAATTCGAGCTTGAGCGCGCGGAGCGTGCACGATTCTTACATGCCCACGGCTGCGTTGCGCCCGTTCGATCGGCGCGGTCTTCTGCGAGTCGATGCAACGTACGAGAGCGCGCCGCTGACGTTGGTCGCGACGTCCCTTCGGGACGATCGCGCGACCCGTCTGCGCGACCTGCGGTTCACGCGCTCGGTGCTGCGCTCGATACGCGGCAATGCGATTGCTTTCGTTGCCAACGCGGCGCGCTCGAGAATCGGATTCGCGGATCTCGCATTTGAAACGCTCGACTGCGACGACTATAACTTGATCGTCGTTCGCCCTTCGCATGCGACGCCGCCGCCGCAAACGGCCGGATCCCAGGAAGCGTCGGCGAGCATCGCGCGCATCTGATTCTCGGTGCTTGCGTCGAGCGGGGGATCGAACGCAACGCTCTTCGTGCGCCCGTTCTCATCGACGACTATCGTGAGGACGACGTGAACCTTGAATCCTTCCAGGTTCCGTACGACGCCCGGGTCGAGAACGGGCGTTGGAACGTCCGCGCCGAAGGGCATGTATCCCCCGACATCGTGATGCGTTTCAGCCGTCGCAATTTTTTCTTGCGGTGCGCTCGACGGTGCCCCGGTAGCGGCCGGTTTTACGGAGACGGCACCCGGCGTCACTTGCGCCACGACCGGCGCCTGCGAGCGGCCTTTTGCGTTCTGCGCGCGGCGGTGAGAGCCGGATTCATGGGTATGCGCAGGTGTAGAACGCAGGATGCGCGGCGTTGCCGCGCGTTGAGGCGCTGAGGCGGCGGACGGCCGGACGGCCGGTCGCGGCGTGGCGACCGAAATGCGGATAACGCGCACGAAGGAAAGCCGTTCGACCGTCGGCCCGGGCGTATGCAGCCAAGCTACCGTGGGCACGAGCAACGCGAAGACTGCATGCAATGCTAGCGAAAGCGCAAACGCGAGAACGATGAAACGGCGCCCGTTGGCGTACGCTCGAGCCACGTTATGACGGATTGGTGTGCGCGTGTCCAGAACCTCCGGGACCATGGATACCGATATCGTACTCTATCAAGCCGAATGGTGCCCCTATTGCGCCCGCGTTCGAGCCAAAATGACCGACATGCTGCTTAACTATGCGATCGTGAACGTTCCCAGAACGCACGACGAGCGGACTGCCGCGAGCGATCTCTTCGGCGTTACCGGCATTCCTTCGATGATCGACGGCGACGTTAAGATTGCCGACGACGACGACAAGATCATCGCGTATCTAGAGCAGAAATACGGCGGCCGCTAAGACGGCTCCGGCGGCCGTTGCCGCCAGATTAACGGCATCGTTTTCGATCCACGCAACGCCCCGTCGCAACGACGTGGGCGTTCCGCAGGTATGCGGGTTGGATTCGCACTCCAGACGGCAGTGTGGGCAAAACCTCAGTGCCTGCGCACATGCACCGAGGATTGAATCCACGAGCGCACCACCTACTCCCGCCACGAATACGGGAAGAAACGGCGCGATATGAACCAGTGTCGCAGCCAGCGCGACGAGCGCCGCTCCGCAAATTTCGGCAAGCGTCCCGCGTAAAGTGACGCCACCCGATAGGCCTGCAGCGATCGTGCGAAGGGTAAGAATGGAGCGTGGCGCGGAACGCGCAAGCGTCCCGATCTCCGTTCCCCACGTATCGGCCGCCGCAGCTGCAAGCGCGCCTGCGAATGCCGAAAGCATGACCGGTCCGTAACGTGCCGATGCGACAACCGCAAGCGTTGCGATTCCACCGTTGGCCAGCACCTGCCAAGCATCGCGCGAACCGCTTTTGCCTACATCGGCTAACGTCCGCTTTGTCCTCTTACCGATCTTCGAAAGTATCGTCGACGGAATGAAGAAGGCAAGAAGCACGGTCGCCGCCGGCCATCCGCCAATTCCGAACGTCGCAGCTCCGACGAAAAAAGCCGCGGCAGTGCCGCTTCGGTCGAGCACGCCTGCGCGATATGCGGCAACCGCAGCAACAGCCGCAAGAATTGCGCCGGTGAGAATTTGCAGATGCACTAAACCGAAGCTTCCATTGTGCGTCGCGGTATCACGAAGTCGCTACAAGGGAAAACTCCGATGGCCCATAGGCCATGGTCGGCACTATCCTCCGCTTATTGCAAAGTGCGTTTCGAGTGCGTCTAGGAGGCCGTCCGTCGTATAGACGTCGGCGATGGCGTTGACGTCCAGACCGATTTCCGCCGCAGTCTCCGCCGTGATGGGGCCGATGCAGGCGACGACCTTGCCCTTCGCCGCCTCCAGCGCCTGCTCTGCGGAACCGAGCAAATGCGCGAATCCGCGCACGGTGCTCGCGCTGGTGAATGTCAGGACGTCGGCGCGTGCGACCTTTTCGGCGAACTGCGGATCCCTTTCGAACGTCGTTTTGTATGCGGCTATTACCGTCGCTTTGCGTCCCGCGTCGATAAGCATTTGCGGAAGGACGTCCCGCGCTTCTTGCGCGCGGTATATGAGCACGGCTTCACCGTTGCGCGTCGCTTCGATGAAAGCGCGTCCGAACTCTTCGCTCACGAACGCGTTCGGCACGAGATCGGCGCGAATGCCGTAGTGCAGCAATCGCTCCGAGGTCTTAGCGCCGATTGCCGCAACGCGCGTCTTTCCGACGTACCGCGCGTCGGCTCCGAGCGATCCCAAACGCTCGAAGAATGCGTCGACGCCGTTTGCCGAGGTGAACATGACCCATCCGTATTCGGCAAGGTGATCGATCGCGTGGTGCGCGGCATGCAAATCGTCCGGTGGCCCGATCGTAATTGCAGGCGCGAGAATAGGATTCACTCCTCGTGCATAGAGCGCTCGAGCAAAATCCTCGGCTTGATGTGCCGGTCGTGTGATCAATACGTGCTTGCCGAAGAGCGGGTTTGAATCGAACCAGCGCAGTTCGTCGCGAAGTTTGACAACGTCGCCGATGACAACGACCGCAGGGGCTCCGATACCGTCTCGTTGCGCGTCCGCGGCGATCGTTGCAATCGTGCCGGTCACCGTTCGCTGCGTTGGGCGGGTACCGTCCGAAACGATCGCAACGGGCGTTTCCTCGCGCATACCGTCCCGTATGAGGTGGCGCGTTATCTCTTCGAGATTGCCCATCGCCATCAAAAGAACCAGCGTGTGGTGCGGATCGGCGAGCTTACTCCAATCGATGCTCGATGCCGCTTTCGCGGGATCCTCGTGTCCTGTTACGACGGTAAAGGCGACATTGAAATCGCGATGCGTCACGGGAATCCCCGCATATGCGGGTGCGGCGATCGCGCTCGTAATTCCCGGCACGATTTCGAACGCAACGCCTGCGCGGTGTAAGGCTTGCGCCTCTTCGCCGCCCCGGCCGAACACAAAGACGTCGCCGCCTTTGAGCCGCACGACCCGGCTTCCGCTGCGAGCGCGATCGATCATGAGCGCTTCAATCGCCGCCTGCGCCATCGCATGTGAACCGCCGCGTTTACCAACGTATATCCGCTCGCATGTTCGCGGAGCGAATTCGATCACCGCATCGCTCGCTAGCGCGTCGTACAGCAGGACGTCCGCGCAGCGAAGCACGTCCGCGGCGCGTAACGTCAGCAGGCCCGGATCGCCTGGGCCTGCACCGACCAGCGTAACTCTTCCGGTTTCATTCATCGAGGTCGGCGAACGATCGCTGCGGTAATACGTCTTTCATCGCTTCGGCTAAATTCAAATCGAAGAGGTCGTCCAGCACGCGCGCATGCGAAACTGCTTCTGCGTGATTCGTTATGGCCTTCTCACGAATCTTAACGATCGCGGAGTGGAGCAATTTCGAGACGAGGGTCAGCGACATGCCGGTAACGAGCATCTTCTCGCGTTCGGAAAGCTCGGTGCAGCGCGAGAAGAGCCGCTCGAGTTCGGTTACGCGAATCGCATCTGCTTTTTGCGCAAGCGACGCAATGATCGGTACCGCTAAACGCGATCGATACCACGACTCGAAACGCGTCACGAACTCTTCGATAATCTCCTCGACCTGCGGTATCGCTTCTCGCCGGACTTCGAGCTTCTCGTCCACGACCGATTTCAGACCGTCGATGTCTACGAGCGTCACGTTCGTCATTGCGTTCACGGCGGGATCGACGTCGCGCGGGACCGCGATGTCGATGATAAACAACGGGCGCTCGGGCCGCTGTGCCATAGCAAGCGCGACGTGCGCCGGATCGAGGATAAAATGCGAGGCGCCCGTCGATGTGACCGCAATATCGGCCGCCGCAAGAGCGTCGATAAGTCCGGGCAGTTCGATCGCTTCGCCGAATCCGACTTCCGCAATGAGATCTTGCGCTCGCGACATCGACCGATTGGCGACGATGAGCCGCCGGGCTCCCTCGGCGCGGAGCCTTCGAACGGCGGTACGTCCCATCTTGCCCGCCCCGATGACGAGAATAGACGTCTCATCGATGCTGCCTAAACGCGCTTTGGCCGCTTCAATCGCTGCGGTCGCGATCGACGCGGATTCATCGCCGATCCGCGTTTGCGTGCGTGCGTGTTTGCCGGCGTTGAGCGCTTCGCGAAAGAGCCGATGTAAAGTCTTTCCGAGCGATTTTGCCGATTGAGCTTGGATATATGCGTCTTTAACTTGGCCCAGTATCTCGGCTTCGCCGACGAGCATCGAATCGAGCCCGGTCGCCACGCGAAATACATGTTCGATCGCTTGCCGCCCTAACAACGTATAAAGATACGAGTCGAGATCGTAGCGGTCGCGTGCGATGCCATGTCCGAAATTGGTTAAAAACGTTTTGAGCTGCGCGACGCCGCCCTCGTAATCGTCGAGCTCGGCGTAGATCTCTAACCGTCCGCAGGTTTGCAGCATGATCGCTTCTTTGACGGCCTCGTAATCGCGCAGCGCAACGAGCGCTTCGACGACGCGCGATGCCGGAAAGGCATGATGCTCGCGTACTTCCAAGGGAGCGGTGCGATGCGAAAGTCCAAGACATACGATGGGCATTTAGGCTGCTCGGCTCCACGAGCGGCGGTCGGCGGCGCGCGAGGCCATCAAAGAATGCGCCCCTTCGAAGAGAACTTTATGCCGATCATAGCGCAATCGTAGAACCCAAAGGCGGGGGCGGCTAGCGATTTCATCGCAAGCCGCACATCGCGCTTCGGCGAGGCGAGCGGCAAGAAGGTACGGTCACCGGGCAGCCATACCGATCTCGGCGAGCGCGTGGTCCGCCGCGCGAAGCGTCGTTTCAATATCAGCCGTGGTGTGGGTCGTCGAGATGAAGCCCGCCTCGAATTGCGAAGGTGCGAAATAGACGCCGCGATCGAGCATTGCGTGGAAAAAGCGCGCGTAGAGCGCGGTATCCGAACGCATCGCTCCGGCCAGATCTTCTACCGGACCTTGAGCGAAGAAAAATCCGAACATCGATCCTCGGGAACTAACGCTGTGCGGCGTTCCATGTTTGGCGAAAATTTCGTGCATGCCGCCGGCGAGCAGCTTCGTCATAACGTCCAAACGCTCGTACATCGTCGCATCGTCGCGGATCGTTTTGAGCGTTGCGATTCCGGCGGCCATTGCGAGCGGGTTCCCCGAGAGCGTCCCGGCGTGAAAAACCGGTCCGTCGGGCGTGAGATGCGCCATAATCTCCGCGCGTCCGCCGAACGCGCCGACCGGCAAGCCGCCCCCGATCACTTTGCCGAGCGTCGTAAGATCCGGCATGATTCCGGTAAGTTGCTGCACGCCTCCACGCGCGACGCGAAACCCGGTCATCACTTCATCGAAAACCAGCAACGAACGGTTGGCGGTGCAGAGACCGCGCAGCCCTTCCAGATACCCGTCTTTAGGCATCACGAATCCCATGTTACCGGCATAGGGCTCGACGATCACCGCGGCGATCTCCTCGCCGTGCGCTGCAAACGCCTCTTCGAGCGCGTGCGAATCGTTATACGGCACCACGATCGTGTCGGATGCGGTCCCCTTTGTGATACCGGGGGAATTCGGTACTCCGAGGGTTAGAGCGCTCGATCCGGCTGCTATAAGAAAAGGGTCGGCCGCGCCGTGATAACATCCCGCAAACTTCACGATTTTTTCGCGGTTTGTGTAACCGCGCGCGAGGCGTATCGCATTCATCGTGGCTTCGGTGCCGCTCGACGTAAAGCGCACGCGCTCCAGGCTCGGCATCAGCGCGACGATCAACTCCGCAAGTTCCGTTTCGGCTTCCGTCGGTGCGCCGAACGAACTTCCACGAATTGCGGCGGCGTGAATCGCTTTTACGACCGCAGGATTGGCGTGGCCAAGAATAAGCGGACCCCACGAAAGCACGTAATCGATGTACTCGTGTCCGTCGATGTCGGTCAGCATAGCGCCGCTGCCGCTCCGCATAAATACCGGATTGCCGCCCACCGATTTAAAGGCGCGCACCGACGAATTAACGCCGCCGGGAATGACCCTTTTGGCCCGAGCAAAGGCTGAAATGGAACGTTCGAAGTTCACGCGATACCTTTCGAGTCTTCCGGTATGGTTGCGGGTAAATCGGCTAACGTATTGACGTTCAGAAACAGCGCAGAAGGCAGCGCGACGCGGCGGACCGCCATAGCATCGAGCACGGCGTGAAGCGCGTACGATCCCCGCTCCACCGCTGCGCGGCTCGCCCGCAAGAACGCGGCACGGTCGTAGAGCGCCGCGAGCGGTTCGAGCCGGCCATCGTGCTCGGGAACGACAACTTCATCGCCCGGGCGCCATGCGGCCGCCAAAACGCGCAGCACGTCGAGCGTTATCGACGGTGCGTCTCCTGCTACCGCGAAAATCCGCTCGGCGCGCAGATATTCGCACGCAGCCGTGAGGCCGCCGAAAGGTCCGCGGCGCGTCCCGCGGTCGATTACCATCGGACATTCGAGCGCTGCATCGATCTGCGGTGAAAACGACGCGCGCGCCGAGACGCAGATGGGGTATTCGCCGCGTAAGTTCCCGTACACGCGCAGCAGCAGAGGCGTTCCGGCGATGTCATATTCGAGCTTTCCCGGAAAACGGTTCGCTTCGCCGCCGGCGACGATCACGATTGCGATGTGCGGCAACGGCGGGCGTACTCTTTAGCGAAATAGGTGATGATGATGTCCGCGCCCGCGCGAACGAAGGAAACCAGCGTTTCGTCGATCGCGCGCGGACCGTCGATCCATCCGTTTGCAATCGCGGCTTGAAGCATGGCGTACTCTCCGCTCACATTGTATGCTGCAATCGGAGCATCGAAGGCATCGCGGGCGGCGCGAACGATGTCCAGATACGCAAGCCCCGGCTTGACCATAATGATATCCGCGCCTTCTTCCAGATCGAGCGCGATTTCACGCAGCGCTTCGCGCGCATTGGGCGGATCCATCTGATACGTTCTGCGGTCGCCGAATTGCGGTGCCGAACCGGCAGCTTCGCGAAACGGCCCGTAGAATGCCGAGGCATATTTTGCGCTGTACGACATGATTGCGACGTCCTGATAGCCGTGCGCGTCAAGCGCGCTGCGGATCGCTTCCACGCGGCCGTCCATCATATCGGATGGCGCGATGATGTCGACGCCGGCGCGAGCGTAGGTTATTGCGGTGCGTACAAGCAGCGCTACGGTCGCGTCGTTGTCGACATCGCCACTTTCGTTGACGATTCCGCATTGGCCGTGGTCGGTGTATTCGCAGTTGCAGCAGTCGGCGATAACGAGCATCTGTGGAACCTCTGCCTTGATCGCGCGAATCGTTCTGGCCACGACGCCGTTGGAATCAAAGTTCGAGGAAGCTTGCGAATCTTTGAACTCCGGAATGCCAAAGAGCAGCGTGCTGGTGATCCCGAGAGAGCACAGTGCACGCGCTTCGGAGACGGCTCCGTCTACGGTGAGACGCTCGATGCCGGGCATGGACGAAATAGCGCCCGCATCGCTTGCGCGCTCGACCACGAAGATCGGTTGCACGAGTGAATCGAGGCGCACGCGATGTTCGCGCACGAGCGAGCGGATTACGGGTGTACGCCGCAGCCTGCGCGGACGAATATGCATCATCGTCCCAGATGTCCGGCAACGAGGGCGACAAAAGCATCGATCGACGTTTCAGGCGCGACGATATCGGGCGGGAAACCCGCTTGGCGAGCCGCGTCGCCGGATTGCGGACCCATAGCGACTACGGTCGGCATGCGTGCGATCGGACGCGAATCGTCGAAATACCGGCGCGCTACGTCGACCGATCCGCTCGACGGAAAGAGCAGCACGTCGGGGTTTCGTTCGAGTCGTTGCGCTGCTCCGTCGCGCAATTCCACAACTTCGATTCCGCGAAGTCGTAATTCCGTTGCAATTCGGCTGGGCCGGTCCTGCGTTCTGGGTAGAACGGCGAGCGGTCCGGACGTGCTTGCACCGATGCGGGCAGCGATCGCTGCGCCCAGACGTTCGCCGAGCGCTTCTGCTTCTGCGATCGTAGAAACCTCGGCATGCGTTCGTTCGCGCACGATCGTGTTGGATTCCATAAGCGCATACGCGCCGCATACCGTCATCGTCTCACCGCTGCGACGCGCGTAAATTCCAAGCGGCGCGTTACATCCGGCGCGCAAGGTGCGCAGCGCCGACCGCTCGCACGCGACGCACAACTCGGCCTCATCGTCGTTAATGGCGCGGCGTAATGCGGCCGCAAGCGCGGTATCTTCGCGCCTGACTTCAACGGCGAGCGCTCCTTGTGCAACTGCCGGGACGACGGCATCGACGTCAAACGGTACGGTGTACCGCGCGCGCGCGCTCAATCGATTCAAGCCTGCCATTGCGAGCACGACGGCATCGTAGGTTCCTTCGCGCATTTTGCGCAACCGCGTATCGACGTTACCGCGAACGTCCTCGTAACGGAGATCGGGGCGCAGCGCGAGCAGTTGCGATCGACGTCGCAGGCTCGAGGTGCCGACGACCGCCCCGGCGGGCATCGCATCGAAGTGCGGATAGCGCACGCTGCAAAATGCATCGCGCGGATCTTCTCGCTGCGAAATTGCTGCCAATTCCATATCGTCTTCCAAAGTGCCGGGGAGATCTTTGCACGAGTGCACCGCGTAGTCCGCGCGCCGTTCGCGAAGCGCCAGTTCCAGTTCCTTGACGAATACGTTGACGCTTCCGATCGCCGCGACCGGGCGGTCCTGCACGCGGTCGCCGGTCGTCGTAACGGTAAGAATCGTCGTTGCAATGCCGGCTTGCGCCAGACGCGCTGCCACGGTTCTCGTCTGCGTCATCGCGAGCGCGCTTGCGCGCGAGGCGCAGACGACGGCACCGGTTTGCCGTTGGGTCGATTGTACTTTGAGGCGCGCGACCGCTGCGTCGACTTCGTGCTCGGCTTCTGCCGGATTCATTGCGGCAAGCTCGTCGAGCGGCATCTCCGCGAGTTCGGCTAGGACCTCCGCACGCCGTGCCGGCTCGCAAACGGCTTTGACGTAGACGCGCACTCGCGAGAGCGTTTCGGCAGCGGCCGCATATCGCACGTCAAAGCGCTCGGTAATCTCTCGCGCGATCCGTTTCGAAAAGGCCGGCGTGCCGCCTCCCGAATCGACGGAGAACGTCAGGTTACCGACGCGGACCGTTGCCTGCATCGAAAAATCGCCGCGCTGCGGCCGTGCCGCGTCGCATACCATAATCTTCGCATCGCGCGCGTCCGCGACGACTCTTGCGTTAACAAGCTCATCGCTCGTCGCCGCAACTGCGAGCGCGATTGCGCGCATATCGCTCGTTGCGTATGTTCGGAGCTCGTGCGAGCAGCGTTCGCAAAGCAGAGCGAGAATCCGCGCGTCGATCTCCGGCGCGACAACGTGACAGTGCAAGCCCGCTGCGTGCAGCGTTTCTACTTTACGAACGGCAACCGTTCCACCGCCGATAACGAGAGCCCGGCGGCCGTGCGTGCGAAGAGCGATTGGGAGCATGGCGATGCGGATGACTTCCCCGCCGCGACGGTAAACACCACCCGCTCATATGGAGCAACCCCGCCGTGCGGCTTTTGTCGGCGCTATAATTGCGGCGCTAATAACGCTGCCGGGTCTGGGCGCCGGGACGCTCTGGGATAATAGCGAGACCGCATACGCTGAGGTCGCGCGCGAGATACTGCTGACGCACGATTGGGTCGTCATGCATCTCAACGGCGCCCCGTGGTTCGTTCAACCCCCGCTCTACTTCTGGATCGCTGCGGGTTTCGCGCACGCCATCGGAGTGACGTCGCTCGCATTTCGGCTCCCTGCAGCGCTCGCTACGATCTGTATGGGTGCGATGACGGGATATGCCGTCGCGCGCCAAGCCGGCACCCAAGTGGGAGTATATGCAAGCGCGATTCTTTCGAGTTGCCTCATGCAGGCCGTGATAGGGCGCCTTGCGATCATGGACGCGCTGCTCGATCTCGCAATCGCTCTTGCCATCTTTTGGTGGTTTCGCGCGCTCGAAGCGGGGCGCGACCGTTATTTCATCTATGGGTGGATCGCAGTCGCCTTCGGATCTCTCGCCAAAGGGCCGGTGGCGCCCGCCGTCGCGCTCTTGGTCTTCGCCGCGTTCGCATTTTGGAACGGCCGCTCGGAGAGGATGCGCTTACCGTCCATGCGCGCGTGGCTGGGAGGTTGCGCGATCGCCTTTGCGATCGTCGCGCCATGGCTCGCAGCGATCGGCGTTCGTTCCGGTTTTCACGCACTTGTCGAACTGATCGGGCACTACACGGTCGGACGTTACACGGGCGTTATCGAAAATCAGGCCGGGCCGGTGTGGTATTATGCGCCTGTCGTAATAATCGGGTTTTTCCCTTGGATTGCGTTTCTTCCGGTCTCTCTCGCTTATGGAATCCGCCAGTTGAAAACTCCGACGACGAGCCCAAAGTTAGCGCGGCTGTGGCGCTTGGCTTTCGTGTGGGCCATCGTCCCGCTCGTCTTCTTCAGCTTCGCAAAGACGAAGCTTCCAAACTATATCGCGCTTGAATTTCCCGCGCTGGCGCTCATGGTAGCGTTGTATTTCGACGGCGTCGTAAAACTGGGAAGAAACCTCGCATCGATTCTCTCCGCGGCGACTGTGCCGGTCTTCATCGGAATAATCGCAATCGCGATCGCGGTCTTCGTTCGCGACAATCGCATAACCAGCGACGCGCTCTCGGTCGCGCCCGATCTGCTGGTTATGGGAGCGACGATCTTCGTTGGATCGCTTCTCACGGCACTGCTGCTCGCGTCATGGAATACCAGGTCTTTCGCACCGTACGCGCTCGCAACGGCGACGGCGCTGGCGATGGACATTCTCGCCGTTGTAGCGCTGCCCCATGCCGAGGCATTTAAGCCGATCCCGCACTTAGCCGCGGCGATCGATGCGCTGCGGCAGCCCGGCGATGCGGTCGCCATACAGGATTTTCGCGGCTTTAACGCCCTCGTCTTTTATACGAAACCGCCGGTTGCGATGCTCTCGGCGCCGGACGCATTGCCGTCGGCAGACGTATCGGACGCTCGGGCGTTCGTCTGTTCGCACGATCGTATCTGGCTGGTCGGCGCGGAACATCGCCCGGGATACGACCCAACATACGGACGAACGCGCGTTTTGGTAACCTCGTCAGACTCCGCGGCACTCTATCTTTACGAAGGCGGACGCTGCTCTCCCGAAAAGTAGGATTTCCCCCATGCCCCATCGCCGCGCTCCGTGGTTTCTTGTCTTGAGTCGGTTCAGCCGGTACTCTTCGTTTCTACTTATCAGGGCAACGGTTTCATAAACGCGTATTCGCAGAACGGGCAAAACGAAGCTCCCGCCGTTGCAACCGATTCCGCCGCTCCGAATTAGCCCACATACACACGAAAGAAGCGCTGACCATCAGCGCCCCTTTTGTTGTCGGTACCGCGCGAACGCGGTAGCTTCAATCTTACTTAATATCCGCTTCCTTTACTGCTGAAGCTTTGTTATTGCCGAGGGACCCGCGGATGTACGTTATGACGTCGGCGATGTCTTTATTTGAAAGATTCCCTTTCCATGCGGGCATCTGCGCTCCGTACGATTGCCCCATGATCGATTGTCCGTGAAGCCCGTTTTCTAGTACGGCGATTACCGCTTTCGGATCGCCGGTAACCATTGGATTGTTTGCAAGCGGCGGCGCAACGCCGGCTTGTCCGGTGCCGGCTGCGGCGTGGCAAGTCGAACAATTGGTAGCGAAGACTTTCGCGCCGTTCGAATTTTCCGCAGGCGCGCCGGCGGCCGCACCTGCAACGGGACCCGTCCCGGCATTTTGCGTCGTCGCCGCTTCGCCTTCGGCGAGGATCTTGGCTTGCGATTCAGAGGGCGGCCCAGCGGCTTGTTTGGCCTGAATGCCGAGTTGACTGTAAATGGAGAGGCCAACGACGATCGCGATGACGGCGAACGTCGCCCACAAGATTTTTCCGCGTGCCGCGAAGCTGCGCGTCGTGCTGCGATCGAGCCACGGCAAAAGCAGCACGATGATGAGACCGAGCGTCGGAACGACGATCGTCGCAACCAACTCCAGAGATAGCGTGAAACCGAAAATCTTCAGATCCGGCGGGACGAGATTCAGCAATCCGAAGAGCGAGAGAAAATACCAGGCGGGATATGGCGTGAATTGAATGTTGGGGTTAGCTTTTGCATCGAGGAACGGCGGAGCGATGAACGCGAGCCCGACGATGATGACGAATACCACGAACGATGCGAACGTGTCCATGAAGATCTGGTCGGGGTAGAAACGGCCCGTCGAAAGCTTGCGCGGGTCATCGACCACCGGACCGGCGGGACCGTTCCAGCGGAAGATCGCAAGATGCGCTCCGACGAGCGCCACGAGCGCCGCAGGCATCAGCCAAACGTGCAAACCGAAGAAACGATTGATCGTATTGGTCCCCATCGTACCACCGCCTTGCGCGATATTTTGCAAGATCGGACCCGCAACCGGACCGAGGCCGGTAATGTTCAGCGAGACCTGCGATGCGAAATAGGCGTTCATATCCCAGGGAAGCAAATATCCCGTGAGTCCGAGCACGAGCGTTATGACAAGCAGCAAAATGCCGACAATCCATTGCAACTCACGCGGAGATTTATAGGCGCCCCAAATCAAGACTTGCAGCATGTGCAGGAATACGAGCGCGATCATTGCCGAGGCGCCCCAATAATGCACCGAAAGCAAAAAATGCATGTACGGATTGAGGTACATCGCGCGCGTGGATTCCCACGCGGTCGATGCCGACGGCGCGTAGAAAAACGTAAGGAAGATGCCGGTCACGATCTGCACCGTCATTGCAAAGATCGTGGCGCTTCCAAAAACGTACCAGTAACTCGCGCCGCCCGGAATATCTTCGGTTAGAAAGCCCTTGGCCATCGAGACGAAGCCGGTGCGCGATTCGATCCAGTTGAGCATCGCGGGTCCTTCCTTACGACTGGTACGTGACGACGATGCGCGAGGGCTGCGACTGCGCGTAACGGATCCACATAATCTCCGCGACGCCTTTTTGTTCGCGCAACGGCAGCGGATCGAGACCGCGCGGCGCGGGACCGGCAATGTGTTCGCCGTCGAGCGTAAATTGCGACCCGTGACACGGACACGCGAACTTATTGCCGGCGTCGTCCCACGCGAATCTGCATCCAAGGTGCGGACAGATCGGACTAAAGATAACCATGTTCATGGTAACGGCATCGTATGGAACGTCCGCTTTGCCGTTGACGTAGACGTCCGGCCGCGCTTTTTCGAAGGCGGCCTGATCGGCAACCTTGATGCCCCAGACGTATTCGTCGGAGGACTGCATCGGCAGATACGAGTCTTTCGCCTTTAACGTAAACGTCAGCTTCACCGGCTTATTCGTTGCCGCTTCCAGCGACTTCAGCTCTTCCGCGCTGAGCGGCGCCCAATCGCCGGTCCCGCTTCCGCCTCGTGGAACGAGCGAACCGACGATCGGAATAACGAGACCGAGACCGATGATACCGCTGAGCGATAATGTCGCGGTCGCCATGAAGTTCCGGCGGCTGATCTCTTCGGGCGTTCCCGGATCGTCATAGGCACTCAGGGTCGTACGGTGGACGTCCTGCGACGCGCCCGCAGCATGCTTCGACAACGTTCAATCTCCGACAAAAGCAGGGAGGTTACCGGCTCGTGTGCCAACGAGCCCCTTTTCCCAAGAATTGTACGGCCGCCCTCTAGCGACGACGACGACCAAATTCGGAAACTCGCAAAATCCGGCCCGACGCAGCGCGCGAGATGTGAGGAGAAGCCGGGGACTATATGCGGTCCCGGAAGCGTCCAGCTTTTTTGGACTGCGCATGGATGCGCACTTCAAAACTTCGTTCTTCCAAAAAAGTGGCCGAGCCGAAAAACCCCACGATGGGGTTTTTCGGGCGTCTTCCGGGACCGCATATAGTCCCCGGCTTCTCCTCACATCTTGTAACTGTGCAGCCCACTAATCCAAATATTTACGCCGAGATACGTGAAAACAACGAGCAAGAATCCCAATACGCTGACCCAATTCGTGCGCAATCCGCGCCACGAGCCGCGCGTGTGGAGATGCATGTATGCGAGATAGACGATCCAAGTAGCGAGCGCGGCGGTCTCTTTGGGATCCCATTGCCAGTACGCGCCCCACGCTTCCTTTGCCCACGCGGCTCCGGTGATGATGCCGAGCGAAATCAACGGCAATCCAATCGCGATTGCGCGATAGACGATGACGTCGAGTGCGGCAAGCGGAGGGAGCGTCGTCAGCCATTGCGCCGTCCGATTACCGGACGACGCGGCGGCTTGCAGTGACGGCGTATCGCCGGCGACGCGTACGGCCGTTCCGGCTCCGGCCATCACCACGTTGGCTCCGGCAGTCGTGATGCTTCGCTCGGCGAAATACTTAACGAGATAGATGCACGAAAAAACGAATGCCACCAGAAACGCTGCGTACGACGACACGACGATCGGTACGTGTATTTTCGCCCAGTACGACTGAAGCGAAGGAACCGCCGGCATTGTTCCTTCGTTCCAGGTGACGCCATAAGCGAGGGCGATTGCTGCGACGGCCAGGACGAATCCGCCGGCGAACCACAGTTTATACCGTACCGCAAAGCCGATGAATATTGCGACCGACATCGCCGCGAAAAGCGACAGCGATCCGTAGAGGTTCAGCAGCGGCCAAATGTGCGTCGCCTCGAACCGTACGGCCAGTTGTAAAAACTGCGCGGCGCAGCCGGCGATTGCGAGCGGTGCTCCCAGATTGCGAAGCCATGGTTCTCGGGAAAAAAAGTAGATGCCGAGGGCCAGCGCGCCGATGATGTAGCACGCCATCGCAACGATCATCAAGAGTTCGTCTGCCTGAAGATGCCCGTTCACGTCTGCTAAAAGGCCTCCGCAGCGGTAAAATCGGTCCGCGGCTGCGGCGCTTCCATCGCGCGCTTTAGTTCTTCGAGCAGATCGCGGAATTGCGTTTCAAAAATGTCGTAACCTTTCACCGTTGTTGCGGCAAGCCCAACGCTGCAAGAGCCGGCGTTACGCTCGATGCGAACGTACAGCCGCGCGGGCAAGAAATAGAACGAAACGATTAAGCCGGCAAGCAAGACGAGCGCGCCGGTGCCAACGAGAGGAATACCTGGGTCGTAGCGATATTGGAAACCGCTGTAGAGCACGTATTCGCGCGGTACGACGCGCCAGCCGGCCCCTGCATCGATCGGCGTCTGCAGCGGAACGAGCGCGCTACCGGCATTCGCCCCGCCTTGTGCCACGCTCAAAACGACGGCCGGATCGTTGACTCGCGGATCTGCGCTCGGCATTCCGCTCTGGCGGTCCACTGTGGGAACGAATCTATCGTAACTCACGCTCGTCTGGGTGCCGGGAAGGTCGAAACCCTGCCCTTCCTCGACGATCCGCTCCGAAAGCGCGGCATCGCGCTTGCCACCGTGCATTACGGTAAACTTCATCGCAAAGCCGTAACTCGCTTGATAATAGAGCGTGCCGTCGATGTCGATCGGATGGTTGACGCGAACGGTTAGCGCTTTCGGAACTCCATCGTTTCCAGTTACGGTGACGTGCGAAACGTAATCGATCGGTTGATATACCATTCCGCCTTTGGTAAGGATCGGGGCGATGCGGTACGCGAAGCGGTCGAGTTTAAGAATCGCGTGCGTCTGCGGGATTTCGACGGACTGACCCGTTACGACGGTTGTGTCGCCCGAAAAACCGCGCGCCCAATAGATCGTCGTGCCGGCGGCAATAATGACGAACCCTAGATGAGCGATCAGCACGCCGCGGCGCGCCCAATTGAAACGGTCTGCGAAGGTCCATTCCGTTCCGTCGAACGTCCGATTGCGAACGTCCCATCCGCCAGCGCGAAAAAAGCCGTCGATGCGCGCGCGAACGACGCCCTCTTCGCCGGCGACGTCAATCGTTGCGTGCAGCGGAATTTTGTCGATTTTCACGGGACGCAACGGCGGCAGTCGCGCGGGAATAACGCGTTTGAACGTACAGACCGCAAGCGACGTGAGGATCAGCGCGATGATGCCGACGTACCACGGCGAGTGATAGATGTTGTCGAATCCGAGTCTGACGACCGCGCGGGCGATCGGAGCGGGATACACAGCGAGGTAAGTGGCAAAATCTTTGTTTTGATCTACCACGACGCCTATTACGGTGAAAACGCCCCAAACGGCAAAGAGCGATACGGCAAAAAGAACGTTGCCGAACGTGCGAATGAAGTCATCGTACGCGCTGCGCATGGATGCCGGCTGAATCACGATACGTCAAACCTACGGCGAAGGCTCTGCTGCACGCCACGACTTCTCAAGCACGGCGATGATCCACAACGAGACTTCGTAAAGCACGTACATGGGCAAGGCGAGCAAGGCCATCGTGAGCGGATTGCCGTCCGGAGCCGCGATGCCGCCTGCTACGACGAAGGCAAAAAATGCGTGTCTTCGGTATTTTGCGAGCCATGCTGCGTTGACGATTCCCAGGCGCGCAAGGCCGACTAAGACGATCGGCAACTGAAAGATCAGGGCGAAGAGAGCGAGGAGTATCAAGACGAAGTTCAGCGTTTCCCCGACGCCGAACGTCGGCGTTGCGATCTGATTCGTAATGTTGATCAGTGCCGAAACGACGCGCGGGATAACGATATAGTGAGCGAACGCCAGGCCCGCGGCAGCCAAAAAAATTGACGGAACGATAAAGGCATAGACCATGTTGCGGGTGCGCGGATGCATCGCGGGAACCACGAACATCCACGTCTGAAAGATCAACATCGGCAGGCCGATCACGATGCCGCCGATGACGGAAAACTTCAACTCGGTGAAGATTACGTCCGCCGGGCCGAACGCATGAAGCGTTATGCCCTGAAAGTAGGCCTGCACCATCCAACGGATCACGAACTGCGAGGGCCAGAAGAGCGCAAGCGCGATGATGCCGACCGTCGCAATCGATATCAGCATACGCGTACGGAGCTCCCGAAGGTGCTCCGTGAACGGCATTTCTTTTTGGTCCCAGTTCGGGTCTCTGGTAGAGTTGGGCGGCCGCTCGGCGAGCATCGGGCGCTAGAGGCTTCCCGTCCCTGCTCCCGGTGTGGGCGGCGGCACGGCTTGCCCGGCACTGCCCGTCTCCACGTTGTTCATTACGTCGCTGTTGGCGGTCGCCGTGCGTACCCGCATCTCTTCGCGCGCCTTTGCGGTCGCTTCGTCCGCCTCGATCTGTCCCATGACGAACTCTTTTTTTGCCATTCCGGCGCTTCGCGCCAGTTTTGGAAGCTTTTCGATACCGCCGAAGAGAAGGGCGCCCACGACGACGATTCCGATAATGATCGGGGCGTCTATGATAGCAATGAGGGGCTCAATCATGACAAGGCTTCTCCTAAGGTTCTATGCGAGCAACGCATCTGCGAGATTCGCAAGTTCGTGTTTCGCCGTCCCAGCGGGAATCGGCTGCAAAGCCGCCTGCGCGAGCGCAGTGAAGCGCGCGATCTGCGCCCGGGTTGCGTCGAATCCGCCGTTGCGCGCGATATCGTCAACGATCTGCGCGAGCCCGTCGTTGCCCTCGCCGCGATAAAACCGCTCGATATCGTGTCGGAACGTCGCATCTCCGCCGCGCAGCGCGAGCACGACGGGAGCCGTCATTTTTCGTTCGGTAAGGTCGTTACCCACGGGTTTGCCGACCGAGTCTTCATCCGCAGTCATATCCAAGAGGTCGTCGGCCATTTGGAACGCGACGCCGTAGCAGTCACCGAAGGCGCGCAGCGCGGCGACTTCGGCCGGCGACCCGCTCGCCATGACGGCGCCGCACTGCGCCGACGCCGCAAAGAGCGATGCGGTTTTCTTGCGCGCGATCGCAATGTAATCGTCGAGCGGCAAATCCAGATCGCCGAGCGCTCGAAGCTGCATCACTTCGCCGTCGCAGATGTCGGCGAGGGTTGACGAGAGCACGTTGGGAACGGGATGCGGGTAACCGGCGGTGACGTTCTTGAAAATCCAAGCGAAAAGATAATCGCCGGCGAGCACGCTTACACGGTTTCCGTAGTCCACCGCCGTCGCATTGACGCCGCGGCGCGTGCGCGCGTTGTCGACGACGTCGTCGTGGATCAGCGTTGCCACGTGAATTAACTCCATGTACGCCGCCAGATGCAGATGCTCGACGGCGTCGCCTCCGCATGCGGCGGCAGCGAGCAACGTGATCCGAGGGCGCAGCCGCTTGCCGCCCGCAGCCAACATTCGTTTTACCGCTTCGGTGATTAGAGTATTGTCCGTTGAAAACGTCTGTCGGAAGAACGTTTCGACCAGCGTGTAGAGATCGGATTCGTCGCTCTTTAGCGCGTCGAGCACGACTACTTCATACCGTAGTGAATCGCGATCGATCCGCCCATCAGCCGCTCGTAACCGGCGTCGTGAAATCCCGCGCCGACGAATCGTTCGCGAAGTTCGCGCGCACCCGGATGGTTTGTGAGCGAGTTGGGCAAGTAGGTATACGCCTCTCGCGAACCGCCCACGATGCCGCCCACGATCGGTACGATGTTGTAGAAGTACAGGTCGAATATTCTTTTCCAGAGCGCACTCGGAGCCTTGCTCATGTCGAGGTTTACGAAGCGGGCGCCCGGACGAAGCACTCGGACGACTTCGCGCAGAACGCGGTCGATGTCGACGACGTTGCGCAGGCTAAAACCCATGGTCGCGCCGTCGAAAGAATTATCCTCGAACGGCAACGACATGACGTCGCCTTCCTGAAACGTCGCTGCGCCGCGTGCTTCCTTGCGAGCGCGCGCACGAGCTCGATCGAGCATCGGCGCGCAGAAATCTATACCGCTTACCTGCAAGGTGGGATCGGTGCGCAACAGATGAAAGACGACGTCTCCCGTACCGCAGCAAAGGTCGAGGACGCTCCCGCCATGCGGGGGTGCGAGAATGGCAATTGCACGTTTACGCCAGCGCTCGTCCAGACCGGCGGTCAGGACGCGATTGGCGGTATCGTACCGCGGTGCTATACGCGCGAACATGGCTCGCACGAACGTACCTTTGTCGCTTTCGGGATGCCTCGCGGGGCTGGGGACGGTCATCAGTTCGTCGCTCTTTCCGAGTCCTACGGGTGTTCCCTGGCTCATCTCTGCTCTAGCCGTAACGATGCCGCCGCGGGATAGCGCGCTGCATGATAACCTTAAGTTCGTCGACGGATGTGGTGACGGCGTTGCAGCAGGCTCGCCATGCGTCCCTCTCGGCGTACATATTGCGGCCCGGGCCGGTCGAACGCGCGTTGATCGACGCGGCGCAACGCGGCACGAGCGTTACCGTGCGGCTGGAAGGACGTTTCTTTGACGATCCTTCAGGCGCATTACTTGACGGCAACCTGCAAGCGATCGAAGCTTTGCGAGCGGCGGGTGCCGACGCGCGGTTGGCGGACGAGACGGGCCCGAGCGAAGCGCCCGTGCATGCGAAGATGCTCGTGACGGACGACGCATGCTATCTCGACGACCGCAATTGGGCCGGAGATGCAGAAGAAACGATCCTGCGTGACACGTTTCCCGAAGATCGCGCGATGGCGCGCGCTGCCGTTGAGGGCGATGCCGGACCGCCGTCGCCGTTCTTCGCGGTACGAAAACACGACGCACTTGCATCCGAGGCGCGGCTCCTACGCGCAGCGAGGGCGGGGGACGACGTCGTCGTGGAGAGCGAATCGTTCGGCGCGTACAATGCGGTGTACGACGCGCTGCACGAACTCGCGGCTGACGGCTCTGCGCCGCGGATACTGGTCGCGCAGCGGGAGGTAGCGGAGAACGCAAAGGAGCGTGCCGTGCTCGAAACGCTGGCGCAGCAGGGCGCGCAGGTTCGCGTTACGGAAGCCGACGAGAAGTTTGCGCTCGCCTCTTCACGCGCGTGGATCGGTTCGGCAAACGCGACCGCGGCTTTCGATCGCCCGGATCAGATCGAGTGGAGCGTTCGCACCGACAACGCAGCGATCGTCGCCCACGAACGCGCTGCCTTTGAATCGCGCTGGCAGAACGCGACGGCTCTGCCGGTGAGCGCATTGGCTGCGCCCGGCTAAACGAATAATTTCGGGAAGAGTCTGCGCGCATTTGCATCGGTGACGCGCGCTACCTCCGATTCGGGCACGTCGAGCAGCGATGCGAGCCGGGCTGCGGTCAGCGTCGCGAACGACGGCTCGTTTCGCGTGCCGCGATGCGGCACCGGCGCGAGATACGGACAGTCCGTTTCCAGCACGAGCGGCGCCACGCCGACGGATTTTACGGCCGTGCGGAGCGCTTGCGAAGATTTGAACGTTACGACGCCTCCGATGCCGAGCAGCAGTCCAAACTCTTCAACGAAAGTGTGCGCCTGAGCTTCATCGCCGGTGAAACAGTGTATTACTCCGTGCATTCCCGGCATGAATGCTTCCCGCAATATCGCAATAAAGTCGTCGTATGCGTCGCGATGATGAAAAATCACCGGCATAGAAGCTTCGTGCGCGATACGAAGCTGAGCGCGAAGCACGCGTTGCTGCGCGTCTCTAGGACTGTGATCGTAGTAGTAATCGAGGCCCGTTTCTCCGATTGCAACGATTCGCGGGTCGCGCAGAAACGGAGCGAAGGCGCGGGCGAGATCGTCCGGTGCGTCTTTTGCTTCGTGAGGGTGGATGCCGACCGAGGCGCTGCAATTGTAGTTTCGCGCGACGTCGAGCGCGCGCTCGCTGTCCGCGAGATCGCACCCGACGTTGACGACGTGGTCGATCCCGTTTTCACGCGCACGAGCGAAAACAGTCGCTCGATCTGCATCGAACTGTGGGTCGTGAACGTGCGCGTGGGTATCGATCACGGCGCTTCGGCGGCGTCTATACGCGGAAAGAGCGCGTCGCCGACGGTTGTTTGCGTACCAGGTTCGATGCCTCCCCAGGAAAGTTGCGTGCGCCAATCGCCGTCAATCGCGGTTGTGAGGGAGAGTTGTCGCCACACATCGTCCATGCGTTCCGGCATGACGGGATGCAGCAGCATTGCGAGCCAGCGCAGACCCTCGCACAGATCGTAGAGCAGCGCGTCGAGTTCGCCGTCGCGCGACTCTTTTGCAAGAACCCACGGCTTGCGCTCTTCAATCGCGCGGTTGAGTGCCGTGACCAATTCCCAGACCGCTTCGAGCGCACCGCGGAAATCGAGTGAGAGAACGAGCGCATGCACCCGTTGCGGCAGCGCCGAAAAGCGCTGCCCGAACGAACTTTCCGTCGAACGTTCCGGAACGATTCCGGATCGATATTTCGCAAGCATGGAGAGCGAACGCCGAACCAAATTTCCCAGGTCGTTCCCGAGATCGCTATTGTGGCGTTGCGCGATTTTTTCTTCGGAGTACGAGAAGTCGCTGCCGAAGGGAGCTTCGCGCAACAGAAAGTACCGCAAGGAATCGGCACCGAACCGGTCGGCGAGCGCAAAGGGATCGACGGCGTTCCCCATGCTTTTGCCGATTTTTTGCCCGTCGAGCGTGATCCATCCGTGCGCGAAAACGAGCTCCGGCGCGCGCTCTTCGAGCGCCCAAAGAATCGCCGGCCAGATGATGGTATGGAAACGCGCGATCTCTTTGCCGATCAGCTGCACGGATGCAGGCCATAGCCTTCGGAATTCGGTGCTGTCCTCGCCCCAGCCGATTGCGGTGATGTAATTGAGCAGGGCGTCGAACCATACGTAAATGACTCCGCCGCCGCCCGGAACGGGAATACCCCATTCAAACGTGCTGCGCGAAATCGAAAGATCGTCGAGGCCTTCTTCGAGAATCGCAACCATCTCGTTATAGACGCTACGCGGCCGAACCCAATCCGGGTTTGCGCGAAAGTGTTCCAGCAGACGCTCGCGATACGCCGATAAGCGGAAGAACCAGTCGTCTTCGGATATCCACTGCACGTCCCGCCCGCACGTCGGACATCGTCCGGCAGCTAACTTAGATTCAAGCCAAAACGTCTCGTCGTAGACGCAATACCAGCCCTCATATTTTCCGAGGTAGATGTCACCGCGTTCGCGCAAGCGTTCGAAGACGCGCTGCACTTTGGTTTCGTGACGCGGCTGCGTCGTGCGAATAAAATCGTCGTAGGAAACGTGGTATGCGCTAAAGAGCGACCGCCATCGCGGTACGAGCGCGTCGCACCAGGCTTGCGGTTCTTGTCCCGCAGCCGCAGCGGCGTTTGCCACCTTCTGTCCGTGCTCGTCCGTGCCGGTAAGGAAAAATGCCGGACCGCTCGTTCGCGCGGTGCGTGCCAAGACGTCGGCAACGACGGTCGTGTAGGCATGTCCAATATGAGGATTGCCCGATATGTAATAGATCGGGGTCGTAACGTAATAAGCGGATTTCATTCGTGCGATGGCGTGGGTTCGGCGGCGGCCTTCGTCCCCATTCCACGGCGCGCCTTGAAGGCCGACGTGCGGCGGTAAAGGTCGCGGCGCTCGCCAAAACCCCGCTCCGCAAGAATTTTCGCCGCGTCCGCAACGCCTACGCCGTCGCTTAGAAGAGCTTCGATTGCTACCTCGACGTCCAGGCTTGCAGCGGCTTCCCGCGGCGGTGCGTAGGGCGCAATCGCGAACGAAACTTCTCCACGAGGCGGATCGGCCAATTCGGCGATTACTTCGGCGGGAGTGCCGAGAATCTGCTGCTCGTATTTCTTCGTGTACTCGCGAACGAGAAAGACCGAGCAATCCGGAGCGACGGCGCAAAGATCGGCCATCGAACCGCGGATGCGCTGCGGCGATTCGTACCAGATCGTGGTCGACTGCGTCCGAAGCGCGTCGAGATACGCGCTGCGGCGCGCTCCGCTCGAGCGCGGCGGGAATCCCTCGAAAACGAACCGCCGAAGCGGAAATCCTGACAGCACTGCGACCCCGAGTGCGGCGCTTGGTCCGGGCAAGACGTCGACCGCAACGCCGGCGGTCCGCGCCGCGGCGATCAACTCGCTGCCGGGATCGGAGATTCCCGGCATTCCCGCATCGCTCACCAATGCGACCGGCCGCAACGCGGCGCGATCGAGAATTCCCGCTGTAACGGCAGCCGCATTCTGTTCTCGATAACTCCAGAGCGCTTTGGGAACGATGCCGAGCGCGTAGAGCAGTTTTCGCGTCACTCGCGTGTCCTCGGCAACGATTAGCTCGGCGGCACGCAACGCCTCAATCGATCGAAGCGTCATGTCGCCGAGATTTCCGAGCGGCGTCGGCACGATCACGAGAGGCATGGCGCGCGATTCTCAATATTGCGTCAAGCTTCCCGTGCTGCAGGAGGGTGTTATACGGCGGGAACCTAAGGCGAACGGAGTGGATGGTCCGCGCGATCTCCCGTTGCGGCTTGCGCCGCGCGCCCTCGCGATGCTCTTTGGAGCGTTGCTTCTTGCGCTTGCGCTCGCGCTGCCGCAATACGCACGCGGGCACTACGTCGATATCGATTTCGCAGCGTTCTATTGCGGCGCCGCAGCGCTCGATGCGGGAGCCGATCCGTACGCGCAAGAGCCGCTGCACGGGTGCGAAAACGGCGTTTACTGGAAAGAACGCGCGGGCGACGCGGTGATTCCGGCGCCGCTTCCTGGGGTTGTCCTGCGCGCGCTCGCACCGCTCTCGCGCCTTCCGTATTCTGGTGCGCGATGGCTTTGGTTCGCCTTGCAATGCGCTGCGATTTACGGCAGCATCCGTTTGCTCGTGCAACTGACTCGTGCGCCGTGGATTCCGCTGGCTCTCGCGGTCGGAGCGGGATCGATCCTCTCGCTTACGCTCGGACAAACGGTCCCGTTCTGCCTTTTGGGCGTGACGATTGCAGCTTTTGCGTTGCGCCAAGACCGTCCGCACCTTCTCGCGTGCGGCCTCGCGTTGCTTACGGTGCAGCCGCAAGTGCTGCTGCCCTCAGTAGCCGCGGTTCTGCTTTTAGGTTACGCACGCGACCGCATCGCCGCGGCCTTGGTTTTTGCTGCGATCGTTGTCCTCAACATCGCGTCGGCCGGCGTACCGGCCGGCATCGAGTACGTAACGAAAGTTCTTCCGCTTCATGCGTATGCCGAATTGTGGAACAACGAACAATACTCGCTCGCGGCGCTCTTATTCCAAGACTCGGTGAAACCGTCGATCGCATTGTTATGCGGATCGTTCTCCTACGCGTGTACGTCGATTGCCGGAATCATCGCCGCCGCTCTGCTCGTGCGAATAACGCGCGATCGGGCGTACATCGCGCTCGCGCCACCGGCGTTTGCCGTCTTTTTAGGCACCTACGTTCACCTGCAGCTTTACGCCCTCGCACTTCCCCTGGCGTTCATGCTTGCGGTGTATACACGTTCCAGAACCGTAGGAGCGATCGCAGTCGCGCTTGCTATTCCCTGGCAATGGATCGTGCTCACGTTCTATCTGATTCCGGCCGCAATTGTGGCGACGGCGATGCTGGCTCACATGTGGTGCACGCGATCGATTCGCGTCGCGGGGACTGTGGCCGTTCTAGCCGGAATCGTTACCCTCGTGGAGTTCTTTTCATACGCTCGCGCCTTGCCGCAAATCGTGCCCGCTTTTTACTATCCGTTGCACCCGCACGTTCTCGCGCAATACGCGTGGATTCCCTTCGAGCGGATCTACGGCGTAATCGGCGCGGGCGCTGGGCTTAGCTGCGCGAGAGTTGTATCGATGATCGCGCTTGCAGCATTGCTCGCCGTTTCGTTTCGAGTTCGGCGCATGGCGACCGTTGCCGTTTCGTGAAAGAACGAAGCACGGCGCTCGCCGTTATTCCGCCTCCGGCTGATTTTGCGAAGCGCGCGTATATCGTCGGGGGAACCGACGGGCCCGTACTAAGCGCGCTGGTCTGCATCGAAAACGCATTCCGGTCCTCCACGTTCGTCGCGCGCATTTTGAATCGAAGCGCGGAGATGATGTTCGGTTCGGTCTACGGCGAAACGGCGCGCGGGCTGGAATCTTTGCCTCCGAACGAATTTCGCATTCCGGCCCAAGGGCTGGACGATATCACGATCGTCGCCCGGCGCCGCGCGCTGCGGCGCTTCCGGCGGATTGTCGTAACGATGCGCGGTGCCACGCTCGAATATTCCATGGACGCGCCTGTACCGGATTGGCCTGTCCCGATAGTTCTTCGGCTTGGTGCCGTCGCGTGCGTTCTTGCGGCTGCATTCGGCATCGCCGATTACGGGTCGCTCGCCGTGGGTTCTGCGCCGCCTCGCGTTGCGGCGCATACGCTCGTTCAGATTCCTTATGCGGCGTACGGCGCGGGCACGCTAGCGTACGATGTACGCGATTCGGCTGCGCGGATCGTTTCCGAGGGGAAGCTGCCGCTCGGGCGCGGCACGCTGCAGTTCGAATCCGGATCGGGCGGCGATGCATACCGCGCAAATCTGTATCTGCGCCAAGTATTCCGTATTCGGCAACGCACGGCGGGACCGACGTCGGTCATCACGCCGTCCCCGGCTCCCAAAGCTCCCGCGATCCGCGCTTTCGAACTCTCGACCAACCAAGTACGATCCGGCGACCCGATCGACGTGCGCTACTCCGTTTCGGCATCGGGCGGAAGCATTCGAATCGCCGACGTTGCCGGCATAACGCTTGCGAGTGCGCCGCTTGCACCGGTGGGACACACGTCGATTACGGCGCCGGCAGTAGAATCGCCGACGCCCGTTCGGGTGGAACTGCTCGCCACACGTGACGGCGGCGAAGTGCGTACGAGTTCGACGGCCCTCATCGTGCCGCGCACTGTGATATCGGGGACAGAATCCGGGCGCCCGGTCGAAGCGGGCGACGTCGTTCGACTTCCGGTTCCATACGCTACCGCAGGACGCGGCTTGGTCGTAGAACTCTTGCAGCACCGGTATCACGTGCATCTGGAACTCCAAGATGCAACCGGCCGCGTCGCGGCGCAGAGCGATCCTGCGCCGGACGCCGATGATATCGTGCTCGACGTTCCTGCGACTGCGTCGGGAAATTACGTGCTGGTCGTTACGATCGATGCGAACGGAGGCGAACAGTCGGTTCTCGTGCCGATTCCGGTTCGGCTGCAGTAAGAGGCGCCGCGAACGCCGGAGCGGCGTTCCTCTTCTTGGCCGTCGCGCTCTTTGGCGTGAAAGCATCGCTTCCGTCGCATATGCTGATGGGCGACTTTCGCGCATTCTACTGCGCGGGCGAACTCGCGCGCGAGGGCCGGTTCGATTATTCGCTCGATCGCATTGCGCCGTGCGAATCGCGTCCGGTTCCGGCGCCGTTTTTTAGCGCGACGCGTAAGCTTGCCGTACCGGCACCGCTTCCCGGTTATGCGATCGCACCATTCGCTGTGCTGTCGTTGTTGCCGTACGCTGCGGCGGCCGTTCTGTGGTGGATCGCACTCTTCGCGACGGCCGTATCTACGGCAGTCGCCCTAGCGCGCTTAAAGTGGAGCGCATTCGGCATTGCGCTCCTGGCTCTCGCGCTTCCCGTCGGACTCGTCTGCATGCCGCTCGGCGAGCTGCCGCCGTTCGCCCTCGCGGGCATCGCCATGTGCGCGCTTGGAATGCGATCGGACCGGCCCGCACTTCGAGCCGCCGGCTTTGCGCTGCTCTGCTCGCAGCCGCAGCTAGCCGTTGCAGCGGCAATTGCGATGATCTGCGCCGTGCCGAAATCGTGGAGGGAGGTTGCTGCGGTAGCCGTCGCGCTGGCCGCGCTTTCGCTCGTGACGATCGGCGTTTCTCAGAACGTCGCGTACGTTCGGGATTTTTTGCCGGCGCACGTCGCGTCAGAGGTCGTTCGCGTGCAGCAATATACGCTCTCGTGGGCCTTGGCGGAGATCGGCGTTTCGTTCCCGATAGCAATTGCGGCGGGACGCGTAGCGTACGGTATCGCGCTCGTCCTTGCGGGGTTCTTTGCCCTGCGGCTCTCGGCCGCAGACGAGAAGGCGGCGGCGTGCGCGGTCGGCGTCGTCCTAGCGCTCTTCGGGGGCCCGTTCGTTCACCAGGATCATATCGCGTGCGCGGTGCCCGCCGCGTTGTGGCTGGCTTCGCGGAAAATACGGGCGGGAATCGTAGCCGTCGTGCTGTTCGCGCTTCCGGTCGCGTCCATATTTGCAAATCCGGTGCTCGTGCCGTTGGTTGCCGTCTGCTCGTTTTCCATATCGCGCGCGTATCGCGCATCGATGCGTGTGAGCGGGTACTCCTCGCTCGGCGCAATGGCGGCAACTGTTTGTTTAGCCTTGCTGAGCGTCCGCTTACGATTTGCGTTTCATTCCGCGGCACACGGTGCCGGCGTATGGGCTAGTTATGTTTCAACGCACAACGTCGTAGGAGGCGCGCTGATATGGATAATCAAAGCGCCCGTTTGGATTGCTCTGCTGCTCGTTTCCATTGGGGCCTTCCAGTTAGCAACTCGATACGAGGGGCGGCCCGGAACCGCCCGGATTTATCATCGCGGGGGCTGAAACGGTGCTGCCGCTCTGATGTTCCAGGGATGCAGCAACAAGCTGCGTTACGGAGCTGTAGCACGCGAACATCGTTCCCATGTCGGGCGCGGAGAAAAATTTTTGTGTCGCGACGAGCGGCTGTGATTGCGGCAGCGCGTGTGCCCCTGAAGAGAGATACGACGGCACGCGCGTCGTCGCCGAGATCTGCGAAACCGTGTGATCGAAGATCGCCGGCTGCGTGAAGTTGGACCCGGTCATCGTGGTGTATCCGGGCGTGCACGTCGGCGTTCCGGTCGTAAAGGGCTGCCAGAACGGCGGGCTCGTAGGACCGGGAAACGGCGCGCTGTTGGAAAGAATACCGGTCATCGGCGCGACGCACTGCGGACCTTTAGGGATCGAGTTGGGATATTCGACGTTCTCATACAGCGAATACAAGCTGTACGCGCTATACGGGCTCGTCTCATTCGATACGAGCCCGCTGTAGCGCACCGCCGACTGCAAGCGCTCGTTGACAACCGTCGTTTGAACGATCCAAATAACGCCGAAGAGAATAATCAAGAAGACCGGCAAAAAGATGACCGTCTCGACAAAAGCTTGGCCACGGTTGGCGTGGCGGCGGATTCGAGCGCTCATTTGCACGTGTAACTCGACGAACTGACGGTACCGCTGTACGGAGGAACGGCAATCGACGTCCACCAGCCGGTGTACACGTCCATCAGTTGGTTTCCGATGGTTCCCATAAATTGGCCCGCCGGCGTGGAGTTCTGTGGATTGCCGCTGTTGTTATACGGCTTATTGATGTTGCCGCCGAAATCGATCCGTAAGTTCGCGTCGTTGTTCGAGGTGAACACGGGCGCATTGCTCGCCGATTCGGGAAACTCCGCAGGCTGAAACGGCTGACCGGTTTTCGGGTTGATCACGCCTCCGACTTCCATATACTCCTGGGTTGCCATAAGCGTCGTGGCCGCCGCACGACCGACCGCCTGATACACGGGGGCCTTGATCCACGAAAGCGCGGTCGGGAATAGGGGGTTCACGTTCGCGCAGGCGATGACTTCGATCTTCAAGGGCAAGAGGTTGCCGTTTAGACCGGCAGGCGATGTAAGGCCTCCGCCGATCGTCGAGCCGCAACAATCGGATATCACGTTCTCTAAGTT
>JALYTY010000083.1 GCA_030854045.1 Vulcanimicrobiota bacterium
GATACGTCAAACTATTGGCTCACGACGGTACAGAAGAGCGCACGCGAAGCAATTTCCCGCTGCCCACAATGATTTTGAGAATCGTTCGCAAATAGAGTGGCATGCGAGCTGACTACGCGACGCGGCCCCGAGAGCAGATTGCGACGATTCTGCGCGACGAGCGTCGGTTTTTATCCGCAGCGGAAGTCCATCGCGCCCTTACGGAACGCAAAGCAAAGGTCTCCCTCTCGACGGTCTATCGCACGCTCGAACATCTGCTGACTAAGGGTGATGCCGCCGCGCGTGTCGACGACGCCGGTGAGTCGACGTATATGCTTTGTACGCCCGTGCATCATCACCACCATGCGATCTGTAGAACGTGTGGGCGTGTCGAGGACGTGGATTGCGCCGCAATCGGCCAGTTCTCCGACGCACTTCGCAGCATCCACGGATTCGAGCTCGATAGCCACAAGATGGAGTTCATCGGACGATGCCGCAATTGTTCCTGAAGCGCGCATGCGCTTGGATCGCGCTCTTTTCCCTTTGCGCGTGCAGTGCTCCATCGCTGAATCGGAGCGATCGAATAAAAGTCGTCACGTCGATTTCGACGTTTAACTCCTTCGTATCGGCCGTAGGCGGATCGCACGTCGTCGTCACGAGTTTGGTTCCGATCGGTGCGTCGCCCGAGACATATCAACCGACGCCCGAGAACGTCGCGACGCTCGCACGGGCGCAGATCTTGGTCGAAAACGGCGCCGGCCTCGAATCGTGGCTGGACCGTACCGTAAAAAACGCGGGTTCCTCATCGCTGCGGATCGTTACGGGAACCGACGGACTAAAAATAATCAATCAAAACCCGCATCTCTGGATGGATCCTCAGTACGCCAAAAATTACGTTCGTAAAATACGCGACGCCTTAATGCGCGTTGATCCCTCGCACGCCTACGAGTACCGCAAAAATGCAGGGAAGTATAGCCGCACATTGGATGCTCTTACTCGGAGCATCGCACGCCGTTTCGCTGACATTCCGGCGCAGCGGCGGTACATGATTGTATTTCACAATGCCTGGCAGTACTACAACGATCGTTTCGGCATTACGACGCTGGGATTCATCGAACAAAACCCCGGTGAAGACCCCAACCCGCAACAGATCGCGCGACTGATCGATCTTGCGAAACTGCATCGCGTGCGCGCCATCTTCAGCGAACCCGAATACAGCCCAAAACTCGCTCGCCAGATCGCGCACGATGCGGGGATATCGATCGTTGACGATCTCTATGACGATTCAATCGGCACCGGACGATATGCGCGCGACTATATCTCCATGCTGAATTACGATACCGGAGTCATCGTTAAGTCAATGCAGTGACGTACGCGGGAACCTCCAGTGAGGCGGTTCGGGCAACCAATATCGTCGTTAAATACGAACGCGTTATCGCGTTAGAAGGGGCGACGCTCAGCGTCCATTTCGGCGAAGCGCTCGGTATCATTGGCCCGAACGGCTCCGGAAAGTCTACACTACTAAAAGCGATAGCTGGCTTGCTCGCGCCCGCTTCCGGCGATCTTTGCGTGCTCGGCAAAAGTCCTCGATCCTTGCCGGCGGGCTCCGTCGCATACGTTCCTCAGGTCGAGGCGGTGGATTGGTCCTTTCCCGCGACTGTATGGGACGTAGTGTCGATGGGGCGTTTCCCGCGCATGCGTTTTTGGAATCCATTCGCGAAGAGCGACCGCGCCATCGTGGAGGCGGCGTTACGTGCCGTTAACATGATGCCGCTTGCAAACAGACACATCGCGAAACTTTCCGGCGGCCAACAGCAACGGGCCTTCGTCGCACGGGCGATCGCCCAAGAGCCGAGTCTGCTGCTGCTCGACGAGCCGACGACGGGCGTCGATGCGGAAACGGAAGAAGCGTTGCGCGTAGTCGTACGCGATCTCGTCGCAGAAGGCATGCCCGTAATGATGACGACGCACGATCTCGATCGCGTCGGCGAATGGTTCGACCGGGTGCTCGTGCTCGATCGTAAAGTGCTCGCGATGGGGACGCCGCAAGAAGTCGTCGATTCGGGCGCGTATGCCGCGATTCGAGAACACACGCACACGCACGGTCACCTCAGGCACGACACGTAGGTGGACGTCCTCTTAGCGCCATTTCACTACGGGTTCATGCAGCGCGCGTTCGTCGCGGCGCTTGCGGTGGGACTGCTGTGCTCAACCATCGGAACGTATGTCGTGCTTCGCAAGCTATCGTTCATCGGCGATGGAATCGCGCACGCCTCGTTCGCGGGCATCGTGATTGCATATCTGCGCGGCATGGACTATTACATTGGCGCGGCCATCGTAGCGGTCGTAACGGCGCTTGGGATCGGATTCGTTCATCGCCGCGGACGCATCTCGCTCGATACCACGATCGGCGTCCTCTTTACGGGGGCATTCGCGCTCGGCGTCTTCTTGATGAGCCGGCAAAAAAACTACGCGATCGATCTCCAGAGTTTTCTTTTCGGCGATATTCTCTCCGTCGGCGCGAGCGACTTGTGGATGATTCTCGTGCTGGGATCGGCGGTCGCGATTGCAATCGTGGTGCTGTTTCGCGCGTTGCTGTATACGACGTTCGATCCGGTTGTCGCCGAGGCGAGCGGCATCCGCGCCGGTGTCGTGGAGTACGTCTTGCTCGTCGCGCTCGCACTCACGATCGTAGTGTCGCTTCAATCGGTCGGGATCGTTCTCGTTGCCGCTCTGCTCGTAACTCCCGCCGCGGCGGCTTACCAATTAACGTCGCGTTTCGCGCCGATGATGAGCCTTTCGGCGGCGATGGGAGCAGCGAGTACCGTTGGGGGACTCTACCTCTCGTATTACCTGCGCAGTTCCAGCGGCGCTACAATCGTGCTGCTCGCAACCGCCATTTTTTTCGCGGCCCTTGCAATGAAGTGGCTGCGCTCGGTTAGCAACCGGTAAACGCTAGCGTACGGCGATCGTAAACGGCGCTGTATACAAAGTCGATCCGCCGCGGAATTGCAGCCAAAGTTTGTATGTTCCGATCGGCAAAGCGGGAACCCGCATCGTCATCCTTGGACCGGCTTCGCTTTGCTCCGGCATGGCACTTGTTCCGGCTCCGCTCATGTCCATCCCCATCGCCGCCGAGCCGCGCACCATTGGATGAACGTGCACGTAAGAAAGCGTTGAGGTATCGATGTACACGGCATGCGCTGCCGCGCCAAGATAGGTCCGCAGATCTGCTGCCGGCTTCCCGTTCTTTTGGATGTCAACGCGCATCATCGACGGCGAACCGGCGCGTAGCCGCGTCGAGCTGAGTGCGATCGCGTATGCGCCTTCGCGCTGCGTTGCTGGTGAGGGCGTAAAGACGGGCGCCACACTCCGTCGTGCGGTATTTGGCTCGTTCGGTTCAATGACGAAGCGAAATACCTGTTGGCTCAAAGCCGTTGGTTTCGTATCGGCATATGCGTAATAGCGTTGCCCTCGCTGCAACGCAATGTCGATCGAAAAGCGTCCGGTCGTTGAATCGAGGACCGGATGGAGATGCCTAAACTCCGAAAAATCGTCGCTTACGAGGATCAGATGCATACGCTGCGTCATATCGACATCGTATGCCGTGATTGCGGAGTCCGTGCCACGCTTCTTTTCGAGGATATCGAGCCGAGTTTTTCCGGCTGCGGCCGTTACGGTCATTCGAGCGTTCGCTTCTTGTATACCGCCCAGCAAGGCGAACGTTCCCTTAACCGGGCCGCTCAACGTAACGGCGGCAAGAACTGCCGCTATTCCGGCGCGCGCAATACCATCCATGTTTCCACTCCTTCGTCGCGTAAGTAACCTGCTTGGGCCAACGCTTGCAAAACGTCATGCATCGCTGCCCGTTCGTTCTTATTGGGCATGCCGGCCCATCGCATGGCGGCGTCGTGCAGTTGTATTTCCGTGCCCGGAACGAGAAGATCGCGCACGAACGCGGCGTTCAATTTTACGCGTTCCATGCGCCGCGCAACCGGTGCGAGCGCCGTTTGGAACTCCGATAGCTCCGCAACGGACGGCACGTCGGTCTCCTGGGGTTCGGCTTTTTGCGGAATGGAAAGTTGCGCCGCCGGCGCCGTATTGACGACGCGGTCCATCGCCGCGTCGGCGAGTCCCGGCAGCCATTCGCCCACAATCGTTGCTGCGGTCTGCCACGGAATCGCGTTCACGCGCGCGGCGCGTTTCTCGATGCCGGCCAAAATGCGTGAGGCGACACGATCCGGTCTGCCGTGCCACAAGGCCGGATGCGGCTCGATTCCCGCAGCTCGTGAAAATCCGGTATCGACAACGCCGGGATCGACGTACGTTACGAAGACGCCGTCGCGGCGCAGTTCGCGGCGCAGTTGAATCGCCGCGGCACGTGCCGCCGCTTTAGCAGCGCAGTACGCGCCGTAGAACGGCGCCGGGACGCGCGCCAAGCCCGAACCCAGAAATGCGATCCCGCCATTATGTTGACGAAGCTGCGCGAGGGCTTGCTTCGCGAGGCGCAGCGGCGCGGCGACGTGCAATTGCCATTGATGCTCGATTGCAGTTTCACTTTGATCCATGAGCGCGCCCATCGTCGCGGCGCCGGCGTTGTTTATCAACACGTCGATGCGTCCGTATTCACGCATGGCCGCCTCGATAATTCGTGCCGGCGCTTCTCTAGCCGTAACGTCGCATGCAACGGCGGTCGCGGCGCCGCCGCCCGCGCGTATTCCCGACGCGAGCGCTTCAACGAGCTCCCTACGGCGTGCTACGAGCACGACGCTCCAGCCGCGTGCGGCAGCGTGCGCGCCGAGTGCCGCGCCGATGCCCGAGCTCGCACCGGTAAGAATGAGAACGCGTTCGTTAGTGCGCGGATGCATAGGCGCGGTAGAGTCCGTGCAATCCTTCGGGAAGTGAATCGTAGTACGCTCGTTCCGTTGCGATCGGAGGCGGTGATTCGCGGACGTTGAGCCGTTGCTTTGCCATGCGTTCGAGCGTCTGTGCGATCGGCTTGTACGTACCGTCGTCGCGGACGATTCCAAAGTGCAATTCGTGTTCCGCGCGATCGAAGGGCGGCCAAGCCGCAAGGGCCGCCACATAATCTGCCCAGCACCACCACACTGCGCCGATTGCCCCGCTTCGATGTAATTTCTGCATCACGCTCTCACCGTACCGCGCCATCTCGTTCTCGGTTAAACATGCATAGGCTGCCGCGTTCGCCGGCAGCGTTAATTTCGCGGCAGGCGGTTCGCCGGGAAGCGGTACGCGGTCGAACGGCGAGACGGTTCCGAGCGGACACGTCGGATTGCCGAATTCGCTAAAGAGCACGGGTTTAGCGCTGAACGATTGCATCAAGCGCAAGTAGAACGGGACTACGTCCGTATCGAGCCTTCCGCGTGAAAAGGTGGAGTACACGGAATACCCATGCATCGTCGCGATGCTCCACGGATGCGCGATTGTCGAGGGCCGGATATTCCGGTCTCGCTCGACATCCTCACCATGCGTGCCGCCCGTCACCGCTGCATTCGAACTGCGGTGCAGCTCTTCGGTAAGGCGGGCGCTCCACGCCGCGGCATCGCGCGGTGAAGCCGGCTCTCGCATATTCGAAAATTCGTTTCCCAAGTCCCAGCAATAGAGCGCTTCATGATTGCGAATCCTTTTCCCGACAGTGCGCGCAAAGAGGCATTGCGCTTCGAGCAGGCGTGCGTCCGCGTAGAAGTCACCGATACCGTAGGGAGAGGAATGTCCGGCGGTAATCGTGCGAAATCTTCCGTGCGGCGCTTTTGGATCGAGCGTCCACGACGGCAGCCAATTGCAGCCGCTCATATGCCCGCAGAAAAGCGTGGGCATCGCGCGCAAGCCGGCGGCGGCGATTACGTCCATTACGGCATCGAACCGCGAGAGCGTAACGGCGTCCATTTCGTCCGCCCTGGGTTGGAACGCTTCCCATAGTAAAAAAAAGCGAACGATATCCAACCCCAGTCCTTTAATCCGCGCCATGTCTTCGCGAATTTCGCCCAAATCGAAACGTTGCCACATGTACATTGCGGAACGCCGCGGCCAGTAGTTTATTCCGGTAAGAAAGATCGACACGCATAGGTTGTCCTTCGCTGCGACTCGAAGCGCCTGCAACGATGGCGCAGCCGAGCAAGAGCCCGCAAATTGGCATAATCATGGGCAGCCGTTCCGATTGGGAAGCAATGATCGGCGCGCGCGACACGCTTGACGAACTAGAGATTCCGTGTGAGATCCGCATCGTCTCCGCGCACCGGATGCCGGACGAAATGTACGCCTACGCGCAACAGGCGCGGGAGCGCGGTCTGCTCGCGATCATCGCGGGAGCCGGCGGGGCGGCGCATCTTCCGGGGATGACGGCTGCCAAGACGCTGATTCCGGTAATCGGCGTGCCGGTGCAGACGAAAGCGCTCAGCGGCATGGACTCCTTGCTTTCCATCGCGCAGATGCCTCCCGGCGTGCCGGTCGCCACGATGGCGATCAACGGCTCCGTAAATGCAGCGCTCTTTGCCGCGCGGATCGTCGCACTTCACGATGCCGCCGCCGCGCTGCGATTGGCGGGATACGTGCAAAAAATGCACGACGCAGCCGTTTCCAGCAACCCATGATTCAAACGATCGGCGTAATCGGCGGCGGCCAGCTCGGTCGCATGATGGCGCTCGACGCCAAACGCATGGGGTACGATGTCATCGCGCTCGATCCACAGAAAAATTCTCCGTGCGGTCAAATCAGCGATGACCAGATCGTTGCCGCCTACGATGACATGCAGGCAATCGACGAACTCGGCCTGCGCACGGATATCGTCACGTATGAGTTTGAGAACATTGCGATCGAGTCCGTCCGTCATCTGGAGGAGGCCGGATATAACGTCACACCGTCGAGCGACGTGCTGCGCCTCACGCAAGATCGCGTAGTGGAAAAACGCTTCGTACGCGACTGTGGAGCCTCAACGACGGATTTTACCGAAGTAACGAACTATTTCGATGCCGAACGCGCGGCAGCGACGGTCGGTTTTCCTGCCGTGCTGAAAACGGTTCGCGGCGGATACGACGGAAAAGGTCAATGGCGCGTGCGCACGTTGGACGATGCACGGGCGGCGATCGCGCAGTGCAACGGCGTTGCGCTGATCTGGGAGCGCGCCGTGGCCTTCGAGCGCGAGTTGAGCGTTATCGCGACTCGAAATGCCCACGGAAACGTGGTAACGTATCCACTTGCAGAAAACATGCACGACGACGGAATCCTCACGATGACGATTGCCCCGGCTCGCGTTGAAGAACGCACTTCGGATATGGCGCGCGCAATGGCGGCAACTATCGGCAAAGCGCTGCAGATCGTCGGGACGTACTGCGTGGAGTTCTTTCTCACTTCCGATGGCGGGCTGCTGGTCAATGAAATTGCGCCGCGGCCGCACAATAGCGGTCACTTCACGATCGACGTCACGCAATGTTCGCAATACGAGCAGCACGTGCGCGCAATCTGCGGCTTACCGCTCTCGCAGCCGCAGATGTTTCGCCGAGCCATTATGATGAACGTGCTCGGAACGGGAACCGGCGATCGACTCGACGGCATCGATAGCGTGCTCGGCGATCCGGACGTTGTGTTACACCTCTACGGGAAGCGCCACGCCGTGTCGCGGCGCAAGATGGGTCACTTCACGATGCTCGTAGACGGCGCGATCGATGCAGACGCCATTGCGCGCGCCCAAGCACATCGCGAAAAACTGCGTTGGATACCGGCGTAGGCGAGTAGCTCTACAGCAGCGTCTTCGGTCTCTCGCCGATGTCGGTGTATGCCATCGGGCGATCCCACCAATCATGGTTGCGCCACTTCAACCGGTTTTCGCTCGGCGCGGGCGGCAGCTTGCGGTCGATCGCCTGGGCGTATGCCGCTGCATACCGGTCGATCATCGCATCGATCGTGAACTCCGCCTCGACACGTGCCCGACACGCGCGACGATTCAGGGTGGCGAGCTGCGGTACTCGATCGACGGCGTTCTCTACGGTATCGCAAAGAAATCCGCTGATGCCGTCTTCGACAATCTCGGGAATGGAGCCCATGTTGGCACCGAGCACCGGAGTTCCGCAAGCAAGTGACTCCACCATGGTCAGGCCGAATCGCTCCGGCCGCGTCGTCATATGAACGAGCGCGAGCGCGTTGCTTAGCAATTCGTCGCGCGCTTCTCGCTCGACGCTGCCGAGAAATTGCACGCGGTCGCCGTCGATGTACGGCAAAACCTGCGTGCGGAAATACTCCTCGTCGTGCGGTATCGCTGCCATTTTAAGACGCACGCCGGCTCGCCTTGCGATCTCGATAGCATTATGCGCACCCTTTTCGGGATGAAAGCGCCCAAGAAAAACAAGATAGTCGCCGACCGAATCGCTAAACGTGAACTCGTTTGGATCGATGCCGTTGTACGTTGTTGAAACGTAATCCAGTCCGGGATCCCGATCCGCATTGCTGATGGAGCAATAAAAACTGCGCCAGGCAGACGCATAGTATGCGGCGAGAATCTGCGGCGATGAGAATCCGTGAATGGTCGTGAGAAAGGGCGGAGTTCGCGAACCCAAAGCGTACGTCATCGGTTTCCAGTCGAAATTGTTGTGGATCAGGTCGAACTCGTCTGCCCTTCGCATGAGCTCGCCGATGTGCAGCGCCGAGAAAACGTCGGAGTTGAGCGCGGAATCCTCGTTTATTCCAACCGGAATCACCGATGCCACGCGACCATCAAATTGCGAATTTCCGGTGGCGAAGAGCGTAACGTCGGCTCCACGCCGTCGCATGCCGTCGGCAATATTAAACGCAATCTGTTCCCACGGGCCGTACCCTCGCGGCGGAGTCGGCCACGCGATCGGCGCCAGTACGGCAACGCGCAGACCGTCGAGTTTTACCGGCGGCGCAGTCATCGCGCGGAAATTGTATCCGCGGCCTGCATTGCTTGATACATTTTGCTCGTGAGCGGATGTTGCAGGACCTCGGCGATAAAGCGCGATGCGTCGCGCACCTTGGCAAGATCGACCCCGGTTTCGATTCCCATACGTTGCAGAAAATAGAGCACGTCCTCCGTGCCGACATTGCCGGTGGCGCCGGGAGCGTACGGACAGCCGCCGATACCGCCTGCGGAACAATCGAAAATATGCACGCCGAGTTGCAGCGCCGCAAAGATGTTTGCAAGCGCGGTTCCGCGCGTATCGTGGAAATGAAACGCAAGGCGGTCGAGCCCGATGCGTTCACCCAGCGCGCGAACGAGTTCCTCGACTTGGCTCGGTACGCCGATGCCGATGGTGTCGCCGATCGATAGCTCGTCGCATCCCATATCGCTCAACTTCACCGCGACCCCCGTCACCATCTCGGCGGTAACTGCGTCGCCGAACGGGGAGCCGAACGCAGTGGAGACATAGCCGCGCACCCACATGCCGTCCGCCTTTGCGGCTTGAACGACGTCGGCGAATGCCCTCAGCGACTCATCGATCGTCATGTTGATGTTGCGTCGCGTGAACGTTTCCGATGCGGCCGTAAAGACCGCGATTGCGTCGACTCCGCTGCTTTTTGCCCGCTGGTAGCCTTTTATATTCGGGACGAGCACGGGGTACCTCACGCCGTGCGCTTTGCGAATGTTCGCGAAGACATCCGCTGCATCGCTAAGCTGCGGAATCGCTTTAGGGCTGACGAACGACGTCGCTTCGATCCATTTCAAACCGGTATCGGAAAGCAGATCGATATAGCGAACTTTGTCGGCGCTCGAAACGAGTTCGCGTTCGTTCTGGAGGCCGTCACGCGGGCCCATTTCGACAAGAGTAACGGACGCCGGCAGTGCCATACTACGTGCGACCCGCCTACGCGTACTTGAGTTCCGCAAGGGGAGCTCCGCCGGGGACGATGTCGCCTTCTTTGACGAGAATCGCGGTAATTGTCGCCGCCGCCGAAGCTTCGATGCGATGTTCCATCTTCATCGCTTCCAATACGATGAGCAGCGTCCGCGCTGCGACTTCCTCGCCGGGGCTTACGGCGATCTTTACGACCTTGCCGGGCATCGGCGCCGTGATCCCGCCGCCGGTCGCCCCGGGCGCGCCCGCGGCAATCGTCGTGTCCGCATTCGGCGGCGCCACGGGGTGGAAACGATATTCCGATCCAGCCAGCCGGACGCTATACGCAGCGTCTTCTAACGTAACCGTTCCTAGGACGGCTCGTTCGTCGAGCGTTGCGGTCAGTGTTTCGCCGCGTGACGTTACCCGCAGTTCGCCGGATAGATCGCCGCGCAGACCCCAGCGATCCGTAGCGACCCACGTTGCGTCGACCGAAAAATGTTGCGTACCGTGCTGCAGGCGAATCGGCATCCCGACGCGGCCGACGCGCCACGCAACGCGGCCTTCGGCAAGCAGCGCCGACACCGCGAGCAACGCCGCATCGGGCGGTACCGCCTTGGTGAAGATCGATTCATCGAGCCGTTGCGCGAGGAAGCTCGTCGTAGTTTTGCCCTCGCGATACCATGCATCGCGGACGATCCACGAAAGAAGCGGTAAATTCGTACGTACGCCTGCGATGGTAAAATCGTCGAGCGCGCGTTCCATGCGCGCGATCGCGTGCGGACGATCGCTGCCGTAAACGATCAGCTTTGCGAGCATCGGATCGTAATAGACGCCCACGTCGCTTCCCGCCGTTACGCCGGCATCGAGGCGGACGCCGGGACCGGCGGGAGGCGACCACTGCGAAATAACGCCGGTAGAAGGGAGCATGTGGTTCGCGGGGTCTTCGGCATAAATGCGCGTTTCGATCGCCCATCCCCGTGGCCGCACGTCGTCCTGTGCAATCGTCAACCGTTCGCCGTTTGCAATACGAAGCTGCCATTGCACGAGATCGATTCCGTAAACGAACTCCGTGACCGGATGCTCGACTTGCAGTCTGGTGTTCATCTCTAAGAAATAAAAGCGGCCGTTGCCGTCCAGCATGAACTCGCACGTGCCGGCGTTGACGTAACCAACCGATTGCGCGGCGCGAATCGCAGCGGCTCCCATTTCGGCGCGCAACTGCGGCGATACGGCGACGGAGGGCGCCTCTTCGACCACTTTTTGATGCCGGCGTTGTATGGAACATTCGCGTTCGCCCAGATGGAGCGTCGTACCGTGCGCGTCGGCGAGAATTTGGAATTCGATGTGCCGCGGCTCAATTAGATACCGCTCCAGCAAAACCGCATCGTCGCCGAATGCTGCTAGGGCTTCCCGCCGTGCCGCTTCGAGCGCTTCATCGAAACCGCCGATCGTATCGACGACGCGCATTCCGCGTCCACCGCCGCCCGCACTGGCCTTTATTAAAAGCGGAAAACCGATGCGCTGCGCTTCGCTTCGAAGCTTCGCCGGCGAACCGTCTTCATCGTCGTACCCGGGGATCGTCGGAACGCCGAACTCGCGCACCCGTCGTTTCGCGGCGATCTTGCTGCCCATGGCGTCCATCGCAATTGCGGGGGGACCGACAAAGATCAACCCTGCGTCTACGACCGACCGTGCGAAGGCCGCGCGCTCGGATAAAAATCCGTATCCTGGATGAACGGCGTCAGCCTTCATGTCGATCGCTGCGGTAATTACCGCATCGACGTTTAAGTACGATTCGCTCGCGGGAGCGGGGCCGATGCAACGAGCATCGTCCATCTGCGTAAGGTGAAAAGCCGTTGCGTCCGCTTCGGAATAGATGCCGAGCGGCGAGATGCCCATTTCGCGCGCGCCGCGCGCAATGCGCACCGCAATTTCACCGCGATTTGCGATTAATAGGCGTTCGATCATCCGGCAAACGTCGCGCTCCGGCGTTCGAGGAACGCGCGAAGCCCTTCCTGGCCCTCGCCGCTCACGCGGCGTTTGGCAATTAACGATGCGGTAACGTCGCGAGAATCTTCATAGCTCGATTGCGATACGCCGGCAATAAGTTCTTTTGCCGCGGCGGTCGCTGCCGGTCCGGCGGTACGCAACTCGGCTACGATTCGATCGACCGCTGCATCGAGTTCATCGAACGAAACCACTTCGTGCACGAGTCCAATCTGCCGCGCCCGCGCGGCGCTAAAACGTTCGCCCGTTAGAAAAAGCGCCCTGGCGTGCGATACGCCGATCTTCGCCAGTACGAACGGCGATATGACCGCCGGTATGATGCCGAGTTTTACTTCCGTGAAGCCGAAAATCGTTTCGTCGCTCGCTATTGCGATATCGCAGACGGCCGCTAATCCGGCGCCTCCGCCCAAAGCGGCACCATGAATGCGTCCGATGACGGGCTTCGCGCAGCGGTCGATCGACCGGAACATATCGCTCATCGCTTGCGCGTCGGCGACGTTTTCTTCGTAACCGAGCTCGAGCGCCCCGCGCATCCAATTGATGTCGGCGCCTCCGCAAAATGATTTGCCGTCGCCGGAGATGATAATGGCCCGCACCGACGAGTCGCCGTGGAGACGCGTAAACGCCTCGTGAAGTTCCCGGATCACTGCGGCGTTAAAGGCATTGCGGACCTCGGGACGCGCCAGCCTGACATGCGCGACGCCGGCGTCCGTAGCAATAAAGATCGTGTCCATGGCGGGATTCCGGTTCGTTCTTTCATCCGGACGAGCCTTGGAAGCGTTATACTATGTGAAATACGATGCGTGAGAAAATCTACCGGTACGCGGTGACCACACGGATCAGCCACTGGCTTTGGGTGATCGCCTTCGCGGCGCTCGTCTCGAGCGGTCTGCAGATTTTTAACGCCGCGCCGTATCTGGACGCTTCGGATAAATCCAACCCCGCCCGTCGCGTACTGTCCATCGACTCGCCGGCGGATAACGTCGGGACGACGACGATTCTGGGTCATACGATCCATACGACCGGATGGCTGGGCTGGAGTTCCGATGGGATGGGTGGAAGTGCGGCGCGAGGATTTCCGTCGTGGATCACAATTCCATCGTTCCAAGACCTTGCCGACGGACGACGGTGGCATCTGTTCTTCGCGTGGTTTGCGATGCTGTGCTGGCTGGGCTGGCTCGTTTCTAGCGCGATCAAGGGAAACTTAACGGAGATAATCCTCCTGCCCCGAGACGTTCCAAAACTGTGGCCAATGCAAGCGTATTATCTGAAGTTGCGTGAAGCGCCGCCGCCGCACGGCACGTACAATCCGTTGCAAAAGGCATCCTATACGCTCATCTTGTTCGTGATAACCCCGCTTGTGGTGATCACCGGTCTTGCGCTATCGCCCGGAATCGATGCGATCGCTTCACCCCTGACCTGGCTTTTCGGAGGCCGGCAATTCGCGCGTTTGTGGCACTTCGTGGGCATGCTCGCATTGATCGCGTTCTTTTGCGTCCACACATTTCAAGTTGGAACGCAGGGCGTTTTTAACCAGATGCGCTCGATGGTTACGGGCTGGTATCGCCCGGGCGAGAACGAAGGGGTGGGGCCGTGAGACGGAAACTGTTTATCTCGAGCACGCTTTCGTCGGCGCTTGCTGCGTGCTCGCCGATCGGAACTGCACTTAACGGTAATCCAAAGTTTCACGAATTCCTCGGCTCCGGCGAGCGCGTCAGTCACGCGCTCATCGGCACGCACGGCTTGGCGCGGGAATACTCGGACGCCGCGGTCGACAAGCATTTTCGCGTGAACGGCCTCGCCACTCCGAGCGACTCACACTACGCGCGATTGGTTGCCGATCGCTTTTCGTCGTACCGGCTTCTCGTCGATGGAGCCGTTGAACGCCGGCATGCATTTTCGCTATCTGAATTGCAAAAAATGCAGCAAATAACGCAGATTACGCGCCACGATTGCGTCGAGGGCTGGAGCGCGATCGGAAAGTGGAGCGGCATTCCGCTGCGCGAAATGCTTGCGACGGTCCGCCCGATAAAGGACGCGCGTTTCGTTGTTTTCTACTGCATGGATCGAGACGAACAGAACACGCCGTATTACGAAAGCCTCGACCTGCAGCAAGCTATGCATCCGCAGACGCTGCTCGCGCTTCGCCTCAACGGCGCGGCGCTCGATCCCGATCACGGTGCGCCGGTCCGGTTGCGCATTCCGACGCAGCTTGGCTACAAGAGCGCAAAATGGGTAAGCCGGATCGAAGTCGTTGCTACCTTCGCTAACCTGTATGCAGGCAACGGCGGCTATTGGGAAGATCAGGGGTACGAATGGTACGCCGGCATCTAGCCCTAGGAAAGCCCTGATTTAGCCAGCTCGTCGTCGCTACGCTCCTCATGTGCTGGCGCACACTTCGGAGCTAGGCTCCTAGATCTGGCTAAATCAGGACTTTCCTAGGTCGCAGGGGATGGTAGGTGGTGATTTTTGGGGCGGCGGGGTTATTCTGGTTGGGGGGTTTGGGGCGCGTTTTGGTTGGAGAGGGCGATTGCGATGCCGATTACTACGGCAAACGAACCGAGGAGTTCCCGCATGCCGAACAGCTCGTGACCGAATACGATTCCGACGGCGACGGCGAGCACGGGAATGACAAGCGACGATAGACCGACGATCCACGCCGCGATGCGCTGCAGCAGCCATAGATTCAAGAAGAACGCGACGCCGCTCCCGACGAATGCAAGATATGCGAGTGCGACGAGCGATGGAGGACTCAATGCGAGCCTCCAATGCGGGTGCTCCGTTAGGATGCCGAGCGTTCCTACGGTAATGCCCGCTAGAATCATCGAAGGCGGCAGTGTCACGAGCGGCGCGTGTTCGGCGTGGCGCTTAGCATAAACGTTTGCAAACGCCGATGAAGCCGCGGCGGCGATGGCGGCGAGGGCATAGAGCGGCGATCCGTTGACTTGACTGCTGAGCGAAACGATCGCAACGCCTGCAAACGCAATGCCGGCTCCGCTCCACGTTCGCAGCGTCGTGCGTTCGTTTGCAAGAAAATGTCCGAATGCAAACATAAAGAACGGAAGCGTTCCAAAGAGCACTGCTACGAGCCCGGAATCGAGTTTCGTTTCGGCAGCATACGTGAAGACGTAATTCAGCCCAAAAAGAAATATCGCGAGGACGACGACGAGCTTCCATGGCGTTCGTTCGCGCGGGCCGCGCCGTAGCAGGGAGATCGCTCCAAGGCCGATTCCCGCAGCAATGAAGCGCAATCCCACGCCGGTCATCGGGGGAACGTACTGCAACCCCGTCTTTATGACGAGCCACGTCGTGCCCCAAATTAAGCACATGCCCGCATACGCGCCCAGGATTCCAGGACGCATTACATGCGGAATATGCCGAAGTGCGTTGGCGCCTGCGGCGCATTTGCTGCCGCATCGAGGCCCGTTGCGATGACGCGCCGGGTGTCGATGGGATCGATGATCCCATCGTCCCACAGATGGGCGGTAGAGTAATATGGGTTTCCTTCGCGTTCGTATTTTTCCAAGATCGGCGCTTCGAACGCGGCCTTTTCTTCCGGCGGCATATCGCCTTTCACGGTGGAAAGCACGCTTGCCGCTTGGGGGCCGCCCATGACGCTGATGCGCGCGTTCGGCCACATCCAGAGCTGGCGCGGAGCATACGCTCTTCCGCACATGCCGTAATTTCCGGCGCCGAAGCTGCCCCCGATGACGACGGTGAATTTCGGTACTTCGGCGCACGCAACGGCCATCACGAGCTTCGCTCCGTCCTTGGCGATGCCGCCGTTTTCGTATTCTTTGCCGACCATGAAACCGGTGATGTTCTGCAAGAAGAGAAGCGGCGTTCCCCGCTGCGCGCACAGCTCGATAAAATGCGCGCCTTTCAGCGCGCTTTCGCTAAAGAGAATACCGTTATTGGCAAGGATGCCGATGGGATGCCCCTCGACGTAGGCGAAACCGCAGACGAGCGTCGCGCCGTATCGTGCCTTGAATTCGTGAAACTCCGAATCGTCAACGAGCCGCGCGATAATTTCCCGAACGTCGTAGCCGATGCGGCTGTCGGCAGGTACGATCCCATAGATTTCGCGCGCGTCGTATTTTGGCGCTACGGGCTCGCGGCGGTCCCACTGAAGCGGCAACTCGCGATGCAAGTTGCTAACGATCTGGCGCAAGATTCCGAGCGCGTGCATATCGTCGTTCGCAAAATGGTCGGCGACGCCCGAAATTCGGGTGTGCACGTCGGCGCCCCCGAGATCTTCTGCGGTGACGATTTCGCCCGTTGCGGCTTTCACGAGCGGCGGTCCCCCGAGGAAGATCGTGCCGTTTCCCTTGACGATGACCGTTTCATCGCTCATGGCCGGCACGTACGCGCCTCCCGCGGTACACGATCCCATGACGGCCGATATCTGCGCGATTCGCTTTCCCGACATGCGCGCTTGATTGTAGAATATGCGCCCGAAATGGTCGCGATCGGGAAAGACGTCGGCCTGCTGCGGAAGAAACGCGCCGCCCGAGTCTACGAGATAGACGCACGGTAAGTGGTTTTGCTCGGCAATCTCTTGCGCGCGCAGATGTTTCTTGACGGTCATCGGGTAGTACGTACCGCCCTTGACCGTAGCGTCGTTTGCGACAACGATGCAGTGCTGCCGCTCGATGATTCCAAGACCGGTGACGATGCCTGCCGATGGAGAATCGTCGTCGTACATTCCCGTTGCGGCGAGCGGCGAAAGTTCCAGGAATGCGGAGCCCGGGTCGATGAGCGCGTCGATCCGTTCGCGGGCGGTCAATTTTCCGCGCCTGCGGTGCTTTACCGTCGCCTCGGCGCCGCCGCCCTCGCGCACGGCGAGAAGGCGCTGCCGAAACTCGTCGGTCAAGGCTTCCATCCGACGAGCATTTTTCTCAAACGCTTCGCTTCGGCGATCGAGATGCGACTCCAATTGGCTCACGAACGGCGCCTTTCGTCATAATTTAATCTGCTTCCCGGCCGCGGCTAATGCGCGTCTAAAACGCCGGTCGGACCCAGCCCGTTATAGTTATGCTATGGCACTGGGATTTAATCGCCCCCAAGGATCGCTCGACCCAAGCGCCGCCCTCGAACCGTATCGGAGTTCGATGCAACCTCGCATGGCGGCACACTTACTGCGACGGGCAGGTTTCGGCGGCACGCCAGATCAGATCGGAAAGATCGCCTCGATGCGCGTGCACGACGCGGTTGAATCGCTCGTGCACTTTGCCGGCACCGGGTCCCTGCCGCCACAGCCCGACACCATCTACGATCCCCGCGCCGATCTGCTCGCCCTTCGCGGCGGGAACATGGCGACATCTTCGCTCACACGAAAAGACATCAACAAAACCCAGCGCGATTCGATCGGCGACATGCAATCGTGGTGGCTGAACCGGATGCTGCTTACGCCCGCTCCGCTTCAAGAGAAGATGACATTCTATTTTCACGGTCATTTCACGACCGCGGCTATACAAAAGGGCGTCTGGCCGACGTACGCTTGGCAGCAAAACCAGCTCTTTCGCAGTTCGGCGCTGGGAAATTTGCGCGATCTGACCCTTGCGGTAAGCCGGGATCCCGCAATGCTGTTGTACCTGGACAACGCGCGCAGTGCCAAGGCTCAGCCGAATGAAAACTATGCGCGCGAATTGATGGAACTCTTTACGCTCGGCCACGGTAATTATACCGAAGAGGACATCCGGCAATCCGCCCGCGCTTTCACGGGATGGACGGTCGACCGCCGCACCGCGGCATTTACCTTTAACCAACGGATGCATGACGCCGAAAGCAAGACGTTCCTCGGTCGCTCCGGCAACTTCGACGGTTCGGATATCGTTCAGATTATCTACGAACAGCCTGCGTGCGCGCGGTTCTGGTCGCAGTCGCTCTTGAACTTTTTCGTCTATAACAATCCGGAGCCACAACTCGTCGATGCGCTCGCAAGCGTAATCCGCAAAAACAACTACGAACTCGCGCCTGTCATGTCGACGCTGCTCCAGAGCGAGGTGTTCTTCTCACCGCGTGCGTACCGCGCGCTCGTCAAAAGCCCGGTCGAATTTGTGGTCGGTACCGTTAACGCTTTCGGTCTCTCGCAGGTGGACCGGTCGGCTCTGCGTGCGCTCAACCAAATGGGACAGACCCTTTTCTATCCTCCAAACGTTGCAGGGTGGCCCGGCGGCACCAATTGGATCACGTCGCAAACGATGATCTCCCGTCAGAATTTCGTCGCCGGCCTCGTGAACCAGCCCGCAATGGACGAATCATGGATTGGGCGGTCTTCGTTGAATCCGAACTCCGCCGCAGCAGAGATCGTTGCTAAAGTGCTGCAAGGCGATGTACCGGACCAAGCTTTTTCTCAGCTTGTAAGCTATCTCAACGGCGGCAACACGTCGGCTTTAAAATCGTTATCTCGAGAGAATTACCAGGAGCGCATACGCGGCGCTGCTTATCTCGCGGCAGCGATGCCGGCATACCAACTCAGTTAGGACGTAGAGATGATCAAACGTGGGCAGTTTCTTCTCGGCGCAATCTCGGGCATAACGGTGGTTGCGAACGCGGAACATGTGTTCGCGCGAGCGCTTGCGGATACGCCGCTGCCGGGCCTTCCAGGAGGCGACGACCGGGTGCTCGTGCTTCTAAACTTACAAGGCGGAAACGACGGACTCAACTGCATCGTACCGCATGGCGACGCGCAGTATTATCAGCAGCGACCGACGCTCGCCGTCGCGCAATCTGAGGTCCTCGCAATCGACAAGAACGTCGGCTTGAATCCGTCGATGCGCGCGCTGAAATCGATGTACGATCGCGGAAACGTGGCAATCGTTCAGGGCGTCGGATACCCGAACCCCGATCATTCGCATTTCCGTTCGACGGAGATCTGGCAGACCGGTGTCCCGGACCGCTACGAGCGCTCCGGCTGGCTCGGCCGCTACCTCGATGAAGCAAACCTACCCAAAGAGAATCTCTTTAACGGCGTCGCCCTCGCGCAAGTCTTGCCTGAAGCGCTGATCTCCAACACGATGGACGTTCCCGCCGTAGCGCAGCTCAACGGTTACGGCTTGATCAGCGATAGAAACGGCACCGCGCGCGCAACGTATAGCGAACTCGTTCGCGACAACCGCTTTCCGTTTCAATCGCCGTATCTTTCCCACGTTGCGGAGATCGAGGATCACGCGCAGCGCGGCTCTCAAGAGCTGCCGAAACTGCTCGCCAACTACAAGAGCGACGCTTCCTACCCGGCGACGCCTCTCGGGCGAAGCTTAGCGCTCGCGGCGCAGATCGTCGGAAGCCGGCTCGGAACGCGCGTGCTCTACGTGCAACACGGCTCATTCGATACGCATATTTCGCAAAAACAGACGCAAGACCGATTGCTGGCGGAGCTCTCCGATGCGCTCGCCGCATTCTATAGCGACCTTGAAGCTCACGGTAATAACAAGAACGTTCTCACGATGACCTTCAGTGAATTCGGGCGTCGCATCGAAGAGAACGCAAGCCGTGGAACCGACCACGGGGAGGCATCGCCGCTTTTCTTGATCGGAGGCGGCGTGAAGGGCGGCCTCTACGGCGCGCTTCCGGACCTCGCCGACACCAACATGGGCAACGTGCGCTTCGGCGTCGACTTCCGCAACGTATACGCAACGGTGCTGGAACGGTGGCTCGGCCGCCCCTCACAAAAAATTCTCGGGGGGACGTTCCCCCAAATCCCCGCAATCGCCTGAGGGGTCTCCGATTTAGCCCGGCTCGTCGTCGCTACGCTCCTCGTGTACTTTCGTACACTTCGGAGCTAGGCTCCTAGATCCGGACTAAATCGGAATCCCCTCAGGTCATCGGCTGCGACTAATGCGGCCAGATTTGGCCTAGATCGAGGAGCAGAGGTCCGAAGTGTACGTAAGCACGTGAGGACCGTAGCGACGAAGAGCTAGGCCAAATCTGACCGCATTAGGCGTGTTCGAGGGCGCGGGCGGCATTCGTTAGGGGCGTTGCAAGTTGCGGCATCTGCACCGCTAGGACGCGAAAAACGCGCGATGCGTATGCGGCAAGCGACAGCTTCGGATCTATCGAGCGCGCCACGTCGGCTATTTGCGGCACCGGCCGGTCGAGGATCATAGCGGTCGTCATCAGCGGATTTACGAAGAGACCTACGAGCTCCATTCCGCCATCGGTCGACCCGTCGAGCGACGCCGGGAATGCTACGCCGCTCGGGATCTCCGCCGCTGCTTCCCGCATCCGCAAAACCGCCTCACGCAACCGTTCGCCGGCCGTACTCGCCTCGTCACCGCATAAGGCGCTTACGACCTTTTCACGTTCCACGCCGTGCTCGCTTGCGATTGCGGCGATGTCGGAGTCGGCAAATAGTCCGTTTACTATCGTCGCGCGCGACACCGTACTCGAAAAAAGCCGTTGCATGAAGTCTTTCGTCGCGACATAGCGCACTTTGCGTCGTTCGAGAGTGCGGCAAGATGCAACCTTCCGTAGCGCTGGAAGGTCGATTTAGGTCCGCACAAAGTGGCTCAAAAATGCATCAACTCCGGTATGGAATCGTACGAAGCCGGGTTAAGACTTTGGCCGCAGGGTTACGTTTCGGCCAGGAGCAATACGTCCGTCGGCCCCAGCTCTCCAACGGCCACGCAATGGAAGGATACTGATCGAATCGCATGATCGATCCCGGATATTCCGCCACCGGCTCTCGCGAGAGCGGCTTACCGCCGCGGGGCACTCCGAAAAACTATCTGATGGCTTGGCTCCTCGTCATGCTCAAGGATCACAACCTTCACGGTTACGAGATCATGAAGGAACTCAAAGAGAAGTTCGACGTGGTCAGCGATCCGGGAACGGTTTATCGAGCGCTTCGTCAGCTGGAACGCGACGGGTACATTTCATCGTGGTGGGATCCGAAAGACCAGGGACCTGCGCGCCGCATCTACACGGTTACCGTCTCCGGCTGCACCGCGCTTCGACGCTGGAATGCGGCGCTGGAACAGTACCGCTCCAATCTCGATCAATTTTTTGTGGTCTATGCCAGCAAGCATCAGGCTTCAGAGGATCGCAGCTCGGCATAGGAGCCGCTTCGTAGGTGTCGTCCGCATTATTTCTGGGCACCGGAGGCGCGCGCTTCGTGGTGGCGCGGCAACTGCGCGCCTCCGGTGGTATTTGGCTGCGGCTAGGCGAGACGCAAATCCACGTGGATCCCGGCCCCGGCGCTCTCGTACGGGCGCTCGGACACGTTCCGCCGTGCGATCCGCGGCAGCTCGACGCGATAGCACTGTCGCACAAGCATTTGGACCACGCTTCCGATGCTACCGCCATGATCGAAGCGATGACTTCAGGCGGGTTCCGGCGGCGCGGCACGCTCTTGGCCCCGGCAGATGCGCTGGACGTAGAGCCGTCCGTGCTGCCGTACGCGCAACGCTTTGTTACGCGCATCGAGCGATTACGCGCTAAGGGCGGTCCCTATCGAATCGGCGCGGTCGAGCTTCGGACGTCGATCGCTCACGTGCATGCCGTCGAGACATACGGCATGCATTTCTACCATGGCGGAATGCGCATTGCATACCTGCCGTGCGGACGGTATTTTGAGGGGCTTGCCGCCGACTATGCCGCGCACCGGCCGGACGTGCTCGTTATCAACGTCCTACGCTTTAAGGACGGGATGGATGTGGACCACCTTACTTGGGACGATGCCAAACGAATCGCTGCAGAGGTGCGTCCCCGGGTAGTCGTATTTCAGCATTTCGGTACGAAAATGCTCGAGCAGAATCCCGCCTCGCTCGCCCAGGAAGTAGAGGACGATCTTGGCATTCGAGCCATTGCCGCATACGACGGGCTGCTGCTCGATCTAGAGACGGAAGTCGCGGCCGTTGAGCGTTGAGGTCGTACGCCTGCAGCCGGAATCGCTCGACCTGTTTTATCGCGAACACGAACGTGAAGCGCTGGCGGCGTTCTACGGGTTTCCCGTCGTTTGGCACGAGCGCGCGTACGGCTTCGCTATCCGGGAAGCAGGCGATCTTTGCGCTGCCGGAACGTTGCGCGTGGCGGCGTCTCTGGGATGCATCGAACGCGTAATCGTCGCGACGGCTCATCGACGTTGCGGAATGGGGCGCGCGATTCTCGATGCGATGGCGGAGGCGGCAAACTATTACAACTGCCACAAGATGACGGCGAACGTTCCCCATCTGCATCCGGCGCAAGCGTTTTTCGAATCGTGCGGCTACAGCGTCGAAGCCATCTTACCGCAACATACGTTTAAGATGGACGTTGCCGTCTTGCGGCGGTTTCTGCTGTAAACGCCGGAACCGTGGCGCGAACCGTCGCCGCAGCGCGGGATGGTCGCGCAATGCGCCGTTGTAAAATATTACGGAACCGGATTCGCTCGTAGCCGTAACGACAGGTCCGCCGTGGCCTAGCATCGCTTGCGTGTCGGTCTGGCCCTGCCGCACCGGTACTGCGTCGGAATATATTTCTCCGACGCTCGAATGCGCGCCGATCTGCACGCCGTTGCCCGAAACGCCGATCAGAACGTTTCCGCGCTCCGACTCAAACCGTGCTAATCCGGGTGCGAAGGTGCCGTCATCGTACATGATCGTCCCACTCAAACTCGTCGCTTCGATCTGTGTCGCGTTGCAGTTCCGGAACTGCATGTTGCCGCGCACCGTGCGAACCCGCAAGCGGGTGAAGTCGGAGTTGTCCGCCATGATGGGGCCGTTGTTGACCTGCACTGCGCCCGTTCCACTCACCCCGTCCAAGTGCACGGAACCGTTAGCGACGTGCGCGACGAATATCCCGTTTTTGTATCCCTCTATGGTCAGCGCTCCGCGTCGCACGTTGCCGATGACAAGCGCCGTCCCGGAAGGAATGGAGATCGTCGCGTTGCCGCTGCCGCGAATGTACACGGCGTCGTGCGGACCATCTTCAGTACTGGGCAGGAGAAACGTTTCGGGCTCCAAGCGAAGCGTCGTACCGTCGGCGGTACGCTCCGTCTGCGACCATAAGTTGACTTGCGATGGAATAGGATGCGGTCCATTCGATACGTGACGGCTCTGAAGACTCTGATCTGCGTCGATCGCAACCTCCGGCTGATCCGACGCGCGCACGGTAAGATTTCCCGTCATGAGCTGCACAAAAACCGCCGGAGAAGCGCTCGTGGCAATACGCGTGGAGTCGGCGAACGCCGGAACCGATGCAACGGCAAAGCATGAAAAAGAGAGCAAAAGCGCCGGGACGGCTTGCTTTCGGCGTAGGAGTCCCACAGCTACATTCTACGGTCGAACCGCAGGAACGGTCATGAAAGGGCGGTGAGCGGGCGTGGAAACGTTGCTCGAAACCGGGAGCCGCCGTGCGTTCCTTTCGATACCGTGACGCTACCGTCGTGTACCCGTGCAATCGAACGCACGATGGCAAGGCCGAGACCCGTGCCGGGAACATCGCGTGACCGCGCTCGGTCCGCGCGGTAGAAGCGATCGAAAACGCTGCTCCATTCCTCTTCGGGAATTCCGGGACCCGAATCGTCTACGTCGATCCAAGAAGAACCGTCGTCGTGCGCTACTCGAACGTCGATGGTGCCGCGCTCGGTAAATTTGATCGCGTTTTCAATGAGATTGCCCGCGAGCTGACGCAGCAGCGTTGCGTCGCCGACGACGAACGCTTGGCCCTCTTGCGCATCGGCCGTAAGGTTGAGGCCCTTTTCGTCGGCGTAGGGCATCCAACTGCGCACCGCTTCCCGGGCGAGCGTGGCGAGATCGAGCGGCTCTTTGGGAATCTCGTCGCCACGGTCGGCTTTTGCGAGCGTGAGCATGCCCCTAACCATGTTTCCAAGCGACGCACTCTCGCCGGCGATCGTCTCCAAACTTTCGCGAAGAATGTTGGGATCGCGGTCGCCCCATCGCAAAAGAAGCTGTGCGTTAGCGTTGATCGAGGTGAGCGGCGTCTTTAATTCGTGAGATGCGTCGGAGATAAATTGGCGTTCGCGTGCAAACGCTTCGTCCAGTCTCGCCAAAAGATCGTCGAAACTGCGCGCGAGCGCACCGATTTCATCCTTGCGATCCGGCCATCGCAGACGGCGGTCGAGCCGGTCGGAACGAATCTCTCCCATCGCCTGCGTTAGTTTCGCGATCGGGTCGACGGCTTGCGAAGCAAGCGCCGCGGAAAGCACCACAATCGCAACTGCCGCGGCGCATATTACGAGAACGGTCGCCCGACGCGTCTGCGCGTACGCACGGTTGAGCGCGTCCAGCGGTTCGGCAACATGGACGATCGCCGCGATGTTTCCGCCTTCAATGAACCGGTCTTCCACCAGAAAAGGACGGCCGTCTAACGAAGTCTCTCGAAATGCCGACTCACGCGTGACGCCGATCTCCGGATTCGGAGGAATACGCTCCGCGCCGAGATTGCTGCTTTTAGAGATCGGGTAGCCGGACGCGCTGTCGATCTGAATGAACGTCGTCGCGGATTCCCATTCGGTGAGATTGTTGCTATTAAAAAGCTGTGCGAGCGAATCGGAACCCAGGCCCTCCATCGCAAAGGGGTTGGGCTGCGGTGTTGCGGCCGCTAAAATCTCGCGCATTACGGCATCGACGCGCGCGTGCGCTTGGTCGTAAAGAATTGCTTGGAAGCGCCACGCGACTACTCCGCTCGTCGCGATTAACACCACGATCAACAGAATCGAGTACGAGGCGGCGATCCGCCACTTCAGCGATGTGGTCACGACCTTACGATCTTCTGCTAGTCCTTGATCGTGTAGCCTACACCGCGGACGGTCGTTATCAATTTGTCGTCGAAGTTCTCGTCGATCTTCCCTCGGAGATACCGAATATAGACATCGATGAGGTTGGAATCGCCGAGAAAATCGCTGCCCCAAACCCCGTTGAAGAGTTCGTCGCGCGTATGGACTTTATTGCGATGCAGCAAGAGGTATTCCAAAAGTGCGTATTCTTTGGCCGTAAGAACGATAGTATGGTCGCCGCGCCGGACCTCATGCCGGTCCCGGTCCATCACGACGTCGCGATAGCGGATCTCATTGACGTGCGGCTCTTTTTCACGCAACCGCGCGCGTATGCGAGCGAGCAGCTCTTCGGTCGCGAACGGCTTTGTGATATAGTCATCCGCTCCGAGGTCTAGTCCTTCGACGCGATCGGGTACGCGATCTTTTGCCGTGAGCATGATGATGGGAACCTGGCTCTTCGCGCGAATTCGCCGGCAGACTTCCAGGCCGTCCATACGCGGCAGCATCAAATCGAGAAGAACGAGGTCCGGTTCTTTGAGCGCCTTTTCAAGCCCCGAAAGCCCGTCACGGGCGACCTCGACATAATAGCCTTCGTGTTCCAACTCCAGTTGAAGCACGCGCCCGATTGCGGCGTCGTCTTCAACCACTAGAATTGTATATGCCTGCGCTCGCTCGCTCATGCCGTCATGTTAGCGATGCGGCGTGAAACGCACCTTGCTCCCCGGCATGACGAGGGGTTGGAATCCGGTGAAAATAGAGAGCCAAATCGCCGTTGCACCGCCCGCTGCCAGCCAAGCCAATGTCGAGAAGTTTAAAACGGAATGCTCGAACGCAGATCCGATCGCTTGCGCGGAATGGATGAAGAGCGTACCCCCTCCCATAGCCACCAGGATCAGCAGCGATATCAGCAATGCGGCGATCGCTCCTAGACCCAACCGTTCGTACAACGAAAAAATCGGAGCGGGCCGGTACACCGTGGCCGCCAGAATCGAAGCGCGTAAGTCGGAGGGCGGTTCTTCCAGGGGTAGTGCGAAGAGTGCTCGCTCGAGTGCGTCGTCATCGAAGTTCATTTAACTCCCTCCGCCGCGCCCAGAGTTCGACGAAGCTGCTCTTTGGCACGGAATAGATGCGTTTTGACCGTTCCCATCGGCAGGCCTAAGACGCCTGCGATTTCTTCATACTGTTTACCCTGTAGATGGTAGAGCGTAATGACCGTCCGGTATTTTTCCGGAAGCACGTCGATCGCCGCACGAAGCCTCCGGCCCTCGTCCATTGCAATCGCCTGACGTTCGGGACCCGGCCCTGGGTCTGCACGGTCGGGCATCTCCTCATTGCTATACCGCTTCTTGCGGTTTAGGCGATCGCAGCAGGCATGATAGACGATCGCAAAGATCCATGTCGAGAACTTCGATCCCGTCTTGAACGTGTGCAGGGAACGGTAGGCTTTGAAAAAGGCCTCTTGCGTGGCATCGCGCGCTTCCTCGACATCGCGCAGCGTCCGATACGCTAGGTGATAAACCGCGCGATCGTAGCGCTCGACAAGCGTAGCGAACGCCTCGGAGTTGCCACGAAGCGTCATCTCTACCAGCGATCCGTCATCCGGAGCGGGCTGCACCCTCATCCGTGGCGCCTCAAGAAGCAGTGCCGACACGCTCCATCTACGGGCCGGGATGCCATTGTGTTTCGGCCACCGATCTGAAACAAGCCCCTCGGCGCCGCGTATGTTGGACAGGACGAAACGCGGAGGAGAATTTCCATCATGTTAGGCTCGCGGGCGAGCGAGGTTACCGGCGTAAAGATCCGTCCTCGGACGGCTTCGATCCATATTACGGCAAACGGAGCTATGTAAACTATGAACGACGACTCAAATATTATCCCGCTATTCGGCATCATCTTTCTCTTCGGCGCACCCGTTGCCGCGTGGATCGTTTCGCGAGTGCTCGCGCACAACGAACGAATGGAGATGATCCGGCGAGGCTTCGTTCCGCCGCCCGATCCGCGCATAATGCGCCGCGCGGGAAAAATCGACTGGCAGTCGGGCCCACCGGGACCGCCCGACGGCTCGATCCCCAACGTGCCGCCGCCGGGCTCGGGCTATTACGCGCAAAACTATTACGCTCAAGCGCAGATGCGCAAAGGCATCACGATCACCGCGATCGGCGTAGCGTTGCTGATCGGCCTGTCATTTATTGGATCGCGCAGCGATGGCTCGTACGCCTTCGGGCCGTGGCTGCTCGGAGGTTTGGTTCCGATGTTTGTCGGCGTCGCGCAGATTATCAACGCAACGCTCAACGGCGCCCACTTGCCCGGTATGGCAACGCAAAGCGCCGAGCATGCTGCCTATGGTCCGCAATCCGGAACGGCAGCAAGAAACTCGGCTCCGTATGCCGGCTGGCGCCCCGGACCGACGAAAGAGGTCGAAAGTGCGCCTCCTCCGCCCGATCTGCGGACGTAGCAATCGTCGTTGCCCGTGAAGAAACAAAACCGCCGGTTCGTTAGAACCGGCGGTTTTGCTGCTGCATCTACGAGGTTGCTGGAGGATGTCGGTACATATTATTGCGGTTTACCGGAGATGCTACTTGCACGTAACGAGCGCCATCGCCCATCCTGCCGTCGTTCGCGTTCGAACGAGATAGCCGTCCGCAGTCCGGTCGTACACCTGGTATCCGGCGCGGAGCGCGTCGGCTAAAGACTTAAAGACCATAAGACCTGCCATCTGCGGACCTCCTTCCTGACGTTTCCACGTCTCATTCACTATAACGGCTTTTGTCGCAAAAAGGTTCAGTGACAAGTCGCGGAGTTTTTTAAAATTTTGGCGAAAACCGCCGAGCGTATGCCCACGATGACCTCGGAAGCAATCCATTGCGCGATTATCGTCGATCGTAAAGAAATTGCTCCGGGAATAATTCTTATTACTTTCGACGCTCCTGCGCTTGTCGCCGTGACACGCCCCGGACAATTTGTCATGGTTATTCCGCCTAGCGGAAAAACCGCTTCGACCGCTCTTGGGATATACGAAGCGCACGATCGCCGGGCGAGCGTCTTGTTTTTTGTGGTGGGTCCGCGTACTCGGGAACTCGCAGCCTTGGTCGAGGGCGATTGCATTAACGTCACCGGGCCGCTCGGCAACGGATTCGCGCTGGAATCTGGCGTTAAACGCATCGCAATCGTGGCGGGCGGCGTGGGAATCGCGTCGGTGCTTTTAGCGGCGCAAGCCGCAGTACGGTTCGGCGCACACGTTACGTTACTCTACGGCGCTCGAACGAAGAATCTGCTGGTCGAACGCGAGCGATTCAAAGAAGAAGGCTGTGACGTACTCGTTGCTACCGATGACGGAAGCGAAGGCCATCATGGATACATTACGGATCTGCTGAACGAGCTTGCCCCCGCTCCCGATCTGATCCTTGCGTGCGGTCCTTCAGCGATGCTTCGCGCTACCGCCGCAGTTGCAGCTCAGCACGACGTCGCGGCGCAGCTTTCGCTTGAGGAAACGTTTGCGTGCGGGGTCGGCGGCTGCTGGGGATGCGTCGTCCCAATTGCCGCAACGAGCGCGCAAGCGCCGGGATTTCCGCCCGCGACCGCAGGCGGCAGCGATGTTGTTTACGCGCGCGTCTGTAAAGAAGGACCCGTTTTTTGGGCGCACGAGTTGCGATGGTAAACCTATCGACGCGCATCGGCAGTCTGCAGTTGCCCTATCCAACTTTTATGGGGAGCGGCTGCTACGGCTCCGGCGAAGAATTCGAACCGTTCGTTGATTTGCGCGAAATCGGAGCGATCGTCCTCAAGAGCGTCACGCGCGCGCCGCGTTTAGGCAATCCGGTCCCCCGTCTCGCGCACACGCCGGCGGGGATGCTCAATGCAATTGGTTTGCAGAATCCTGGAATCGACTGGTATCTCGATAACGACGTCGCGAAATTCGCGGCGCGGCCGTGCACGATCGTCGGAAGCGTTGCCGGATTCTCGATCGACGATTATGCCTACGTCTGCGAGCGCCTGGAAGCGCGCGACGAAATAGCGGCAATCGAACTCAACATCTCGTGTCCCAACGTCGCGCACGATGGTGAAACGTTTGCTTGCGACCCTGCGCTCACGGCGAAAGTCGTGCGGGCGGCGCGCTCGACAACCGGCAAGACGCTCATCGTAAAGCTTTCGCCCAACGTCACCGACATTGCGGAAATAGCACGCGAAGCCGAGTCGGCCGGAGCCGATGCGCTTGCGGTGATCAATACCGTGCGCGGCATGGCAATCGATATCGAATCGCACAAACCGCGCCTGGGCAACGTAACGGGAGGATTGTCCGGTCCCGCGATACGTCCAATCGCCGTGCTCGCCGTCTATGAAGTCGCCCGTGCGGTGAAGATTCCTATCGTCGGACAGGGCGGTATAGAAACGGCAAGCGACGCACTCGAATTCTTTCTTGCGGGCGCCACGGCAATCTCAATCGGTACTGCAAACTTCACCGACCCACGCATTCCGAGCGCGATAGTCCAGGGGCTGCGCGCATATCTAATCTCGCGGAACCTCAATGCTTTAAGCGACATCATCGGCAAAGCAAATGTCGGGTTCGCAAGCTCGCACCAATACGAGGGAGATGAAGGATGAGCAGGTTGATCGTCGCTCTTGACGTTGCCGTAGCCGAAGACGCGGAGCGGTTAATCGATGCCCTTTACGAGCTCGACGTTATATTCAAAATCGGCATGGAGTCGCTCTTTGGATATCCGGAGCGCATTTTTTCTTATTGCGAGTCTCGTGACGTCCGCTTTTTTGTCGATGCAAAGGTGCACGACATCCCGCGGACGGCCGGCGCCGCGATCCGTCAACTAGTGCGGCCGGGTGCTCACATTATCAACGTTCACGCGCTCGGCGGCGCCGAGATGATGCGCGCCGCAGTTGAAAATGCCGGCGAACGCGCATCGGAGTTAGGATTGACGCAGCCGCACATCTTTGCCGTAACGATTCTGACGAGCCACGGTGCCGAAGATCTGGGAGAACTCGGGCTCGTCGGCGGACCATCGCAAAACGCAACACGTCTTGCGGCGCTCGCGCGCGACGCCGGATGTTCCGGCGTAGTTTGCAGCGCTCACGAGGTTGCAGACATAAAATCGTTCTTCGGATCCGATTTCCTCACGCTGACTCCGGGGATCCGGCCTGCGGGCACGGCGCACGGCGATCAGAAGCGCGTCATGACGCCGGCGATGGCGGTTGCGGCGGGCTCGGATTATCTCGTGGTGGGACGCGCCATCACGCAGGCCGACGATCCACTTGCCGCCGCCAAAGCCGTATTGGATGAGATGGCATGATCGATCTGTACGATGCGCTTCTCGAACGCGGTGCGCTGCTTCGCGGCCATTTTCGGTTGAGCTCCGGTCGGCACAGCGACCGTTTCATTCAAAAATTCCGCATACTCGAACATCCGCCGCTCGTTGAAGCGGTCGCAGGCGAAATTGCCGAGGCGTTTCGGGCCTCGAACGTGACGATTGTCGTCAGCGCGGCGGTCGGCGGCATCGTTCTCGGTTACGAGGTCGCACGGGCGCTCGGCACGGACGCGATCTTCGTCGAAAAGGACGCGGGCGTTGCCAAATTGCGCCGCAGTTTCCGGTTGAAGCCCGACGACCGTGCGCTGATCGTTGAAGACGTCGTTACAACGGGAATGTCGGTTCGCGAAGTGCTCGACGTCGTACGGGCAGCGGGGGCCACGCCGGTCGGCGTGGGGGTGATCGTGGAGCGCGCCGCCGCAGATTTCGGCGTGCCGGCGCGCGCTCTCTTGAAGTTGCCGCTGGAGTCTTTTGAGCCCGATACGTGCCCGCAATGCGCGCACGGGCAACCGCTCACCGATCCCGGGTCGCGCCGCAACTAAGGTTTCGCGATGGCGTTGGATATTCGAATTGCAAGGCCGGAGGACCGTACGTTCATCGAGGCTTTGGGCAAGCAGACCGCGATGGATAGCGTTCCCGCCGGACGAACGGTAGACGTACGGGAGGTCTTGGACAACTACATCAGGCTCTTGGAGATAGTCTTCGGTCAATCGCATGTCGCGTTAGTCGCGCATCGCTCCGGCGTACGCGTCGGATTTTTGCTGATGCTCGATGCGATGCCCGACGAAGTGACCGGCAACGCGCAGGGTTTTGTTGCCTACATGGCCGTCGATCCTCGGCATCGCAACGCGGGCGTGGGGGCCGCGTTGCTTGAACGCGGCGAAGATGAGGCCCGAAAACGGCGCCTGCCCGCTATGGCACTGATGGTTACGGAGGATAATGCACCCGCTCGTACGCTCTACGAGCGAGCCGGCTTTTCAACGGAGCGGCGCCTGCTGTGCAAAATGCTGTAAGTTCCAGAGGTTGGCGGCGAATCTTTTTGACGGCGGCCATTATCGCCGTGCTCGTTCTTGCGTGGCTATTCATCTCGCACATTCCGCGCACCATGGCAATCTTCGTCATCGCTGCATTCATTGCGTTTGGCGTTCAGCCCGTTGCGCGACAGTTGGAACGGCGGCGTATTTCGCGGCCGCTCGCGATTGCTTTGGTCTTCGCCGTCCTCCTGATACTCATTACGATCGGCCTGATTGTGATCGTACCGTTGACGATCGCCCAAGTGCAGCTTCTCGTTGCGAACCTGCCGGGCTATGTAGGCAGCGTGCAAGCTTGGTTAAGCGGCACGCAGGGATGGATGCAGAGCCACGTTCCCGGATTGCGCGTTCCCCCGAACACCTTCGATATCGGGCGTCTCGGATCGTCCAGCCTCGATCAAATTGCAACGAGCACGCTTGCGTCGTTGGGAGCGATCTTGCTCGGCACCGCGACCGCGTTCTTCGTTGCGTTCTCGGCGATCGTATTGTCGTTTTTCTTTCTTCTCAACGACACGCAGATATCCGAAGGGTTCGCTGCGATGTTTCCCGCGGATCGGCGAGAGACCGCACGCAAACTGGCTACGGAGATTACCGAAACGTTCGGCGGGTATATCTCCGGGCAGATAATCGTAAGCGCCATCACCGGCATCGCCGTGGCGTTGCTCTCCGCAATCATCGGATTTAAATTTTCACTGATTCTCGGCATCATTACCGCGATTGCGTATGCCGTTCCGGTCATCGGGATGCTGATCGCGCAAGCCATCGCGCTCGTTCTGTGTGCTCCGCAAGGCGGGTGGATGATTCTGTGGGTGCAGGTAATTATGTTCACGGTCGCGCGCGTCAGCGACAACGTGCTGGTGCCGAAGATCATGGGCTCGTCGGTCGGCGTCTCTCCGATGGGCGTTATGTTTGCCGTATTCGCCGGAGGTGAAATATTTGGCATTCCCGGGCTGTTGCTCGGCATACCGGCGGCGGCTCTTATTAAAATTTTATGGCGTTATTTTGTCGCGCCGTGGCTCCACGCACGCCTCGACGAACGCTGAGCTGAGCCGGCCCAGCCGATCTCACATCGACTCAGGGGCCGAAACTCCGATGAGGTCCAGCACCGTCGCTAAGACATTCTGCGTCGCAATGCAAAGGCCTAATCGCGCCGTACGAACCTCACGATCCTCCGTTAAAATTTTGCATTCGGTGTAGAATTGGTGAAAGTCCGAAGCGACGTCGCGCGCGTACTTCGCCAAGCGGTGCGGAGCGAGATTTTCGACAACGCCTCGAACCGCGCGCGGGAGTTCCGCGAGGCGCCTCACCAAAGCCAGTTCGGCGGAATGTTCGAGAACCTGCAGCGAGTTGCCGTCGCGAGCCCGGGCTGCGTCTTCGCCGGAAGCATTTTTCAGCACCGACGCGATACGCGCATGACCGTACTGCACGTAGTAGACGGGATTTTCATTGCTCGCTTCGGTCGCAAGTTTCAGATCGAACGTCAACGGCGATTCGGCGGCGAGCATGATGAAGAAGAAACGCGCGGCGTCGATGCCGACTTCATCGAGAATATCGTCAAGCGTTACGATGTTGCCGGCGCGCTTGCTCATGCTTACTTGCTCGGTCCCGCGCATGAGCGTGATCTGCTGGGCGATCAGAACATCGAGCTTTCCCGGATATCCCATGGCGGCCGCAACCGCATTGAGCCGCTCGATATAGCCGTGATGATCCGGGCCGAGAATATCGATAACACGGTCCGCGCGTTGGAATTTTTCGTAATGGTATGTTACGTCGGGCGCGAGATATGTGGGGCGTCCGTCCGAGCGGCGCAGCACGCGATCCTTGTCGTCACCAAACGACGTCGTGCGAAAGAACACCGCGCCGTCGCACTCGTAGGTGAGGCCCATGGAAGCGAGCTTTGCGAGGTCTTCTTCGACCCGTCCGCTTGCGTGCAGTTCGCTTTCGCTTTGCCACAGATCGAACGCGACGCCGAAACGCGCTGCAGTTGCTTGCTGTTCGGCCAGCAGCGAATCGCGGCCATATTGTGCGAAGTACGGCAGCCACCGGTCTTGCACCGCATCGAGCCAGCGGTCTCCGTCGCGGTCTGCGACGGCGCGAGCCAGCGGAAGCAGATATTCGCCGGGATAGCCTTCTTCAGGGAACGGAAAAGCGGGACGGAACTGCTGCACGTAACGCGCGTATAATGAGCGGCCGAGCGTATCCATCTGGCTTCCGTAGTCGTTGACGATCCATTCCACGAAAACATCGTATCCGCAATACCGCAACGCCTTTGCAAGCGTGTCGCCGATTGAAAGCGTACGTCCCTGCACGACCACGAGCGGTCCGGTCGGGTTCGCGCTTCCGAACTCGAGGGAGACGCGGCCGGCGCGCGCGCTCGAACGTCCGAAGCTTTTCCCGTCGCGCAAGATGGCCGCAACGAGCGTCTGCCATACAACGGGCGCACACCGTAAATTGATGAACCCTCCCACTGCATCGAGCGCGGAGAAAAGCGCTGCAACGTTGGGCGCGCTGCGGCCGATCTCGGCGACGAGGTCCGCGGCGATATCCGCCGGCGAACGCCGTGCAGCTTTTGCCAAGCCGAACGCAACGTTGGTCGAAAAATCTCCGAACTCGGTGCGACGTGGCGCTTCGAACGCAACGTCCGGAGCCGCGGAGCCGGGATAGCGCGAAGCAACCGCCTCGCCGATGGCTCCGGCTAAAGCGGCAAGCGCATCGTCAGGCAGCATGCCGGAGAGATTCTTAGTGATGGTACGGCTCATTGCGCGCGATCTTCGCCGAGCGGTAGAGCTGTTCCAGCACGAGCATGCGCGCCCACTCGTGTAAGAATGTCAGCCGCGACAACGACCATAAGAAGTCGGCGCGTTCGTGAAGTACCGTTGCGGCGCCGAATGTGCCGCTTACGACAAAGGTGAGGCGCGATAGTGCATTCTGCGCGGCACCACTGATTTTTATCGAGAGTTCTTCGCTCGAGAGTTCCGTGCCGGTTCGCTCGAGCAGCCAAATGCGGTCGTCCGGCCGCACGAGCCGCAGGACACGTGCGGCTTCATCGGCCATCGCGCGCTCGGGATCATTTCCGGCTCCCGCGCGCACTTCGATCTCCTCGTATGGTGCATAGGTTTTGAGACGATTTCGAAACTCTGCGCACGCATCGACTACGTACGGCGTGCGAATTTTATCGACTGCAATGAGCCGTAGTTGCATGCACTTACGATAGCAGAGACGCAAAGCGGCCGGCGCTGCATTCGATCGCTCCTTCCAGTTCGAGCATTCCAAGCATCGCCAGCAGATCAGGCGCGCTTGCGCCCGTCGCTGCTGCGAGCGATTCTAGGTCGGAGTCTTCGCACTCCAGGTGGGCAAGAACGGCGCCGCGCAGACTCCGATCGGGTTCTTTGGCGACGACACGGCCGAATGTAGGTTGGCTCGATTGGGGAATTGACAGCGCCTCGAGTACATCCGTCGCATCGCGCGCCAGCACCGCACCGTCGCGAATAAGCGCGTGACATCCGGCGACATGCGCGCGGTCGACGTCGCCCGGTACCGCGAAGACCGGAATTCGTCCCGCGGCCCAGTTCGCCGTGTTGAGCGCGCCGCTGCGCGCCGGAGCCTCGATCACGACGACCGCGTCGCAGAGCGCTGCGACCACACCGTTGCGCTGAAGAAATTGATATGGAAACGCGGGCTGCTCCGGCGGGAAAGGGGACAGAACTGCACCGCCCTGCGCGATCATGCGCGACGCGAGGCCGACGTTACGAGTCGGAAAGAATCTGTTGTGCCCGGATCCCAGAACGCCGATTGTGGGAGCGCACGCTTCGAGCGCTCCTTCGTGTGCCGCCGAATCGATTCCGAGTGCTAGCCCCGATACGATGCAGCAACCGGCGCGCCCCAGCTCCGCTGCAAACGCACGAGCGATGCGCTTGCCGTATGCCGTTGCGGCTCGCGTGCCGACGATTCCGACGGTAGGCCGCACCAGCGCCTCGATCGTCCCTTTCGCCCAGAGATGCACGACCAAGGCGCAATCGCGCCCGGCGCGAAGCGCCGCGACTTCCTCGATCGTAACGATACGTGCATCGTCCACGCGCGTCTTATCACGACCTGTCGTCGGCGCGAAAGAAGGGTGCGCTTGAAGCGCCGAGGGGGAATCGTCTCCTCGTGCGTGAAGTTGCCCCGCCGCTAACCTACGTCGGGCGGCTAAGACAAACTATCCCTTGCTTGGAGGACTCTTTAGTGGCAGCAGAAGCCTATTGCGTAAAGTGTAAGACGAAGCGTCAGATCAAAGATGCCGTTGCAATCACCATGAAGAACGGCCGCCCCGCAACCGAGGGCAAATGCCCCGAGTGCGGTACGAAGATGTTCAAGATCGGCGCCGCTAGCTGAGATAAACTGGTCGATCCCCGAGACGCGGCACATGCCGAGAAACGCGTTGCCGGTTTCGAACTTCACAATTCGACCGGTCCGGCGCCGCCCTGCGGTCACGCAACGAGGCTGCGCGGTAGTTCTGTAGGGATGATGCGGGCGCCCTTTTGCGTTTCCAACGTATAGTGGGCTATAATGAAGTGGTCCACAATATGTGGGCTTCCTTGAGGGTGCTCCGCTGATCTGTCCGACTTGCCGCAAAAGTGAGACGCGCGTCGTCGATTCGCGCGACGACGAAACGGTCGTGCGTCGACGGCGGGAATGTCTGGATCCTCGTTGCAAGCATCGCTTCACGACGTACGAGCGCATGGAAACGCCGCGGCTCTTCGTCGTGAAGAAAGACGGCCGCCGCGAACAGTACAATCGCGACAAAATCCTTAACGGCTTGCGACGGGCGTGCGAAAAACGACCGATCTCCGAGCACCAAATGGAAGCTACCGCTGCCGATTTGGAGCGCGAGCTTTTCGCGCGCGGCGAGAGCGAAGTAAGCTCGACGATGGTGGGCGAGAAAGTGATGGAGGCGCTCAAGAAGCTCGATCCCGTCGCCTATATCCGCTTTGCCAGCGTCTATCGATCGTTCCGCGATATTGAAAGTTTCCGGGAAGAGTTAGCGCAGCTGCTTGCCAAATGACGGCACCAATGGCTGCATCCGTCCGTGTCGAGATTAAGCGTCTTCCCGAATCCGACGGTTTGCCCGTTCCGGCATACATGACCGAACACGCGGCCGGAGCCGATCTCTGCGCTGCGGTCGCACACGAAATTACGCTGAACCCAGGCGCGCGCGTTCTGGTTCCGACGGGATTTGCGATCGCGGTTCCAATCGGCTACGAGGCGCAAATACGCCCGCGCAGCGGCCTCGCCCTTAAATCCGGCGTAACGTGCTTGAATTCACCGGGTACGATCGATGCCGATTACCGCGGCCCGGTGCACGTTCTGCTCGCAAATCTGGGCACCGATGCCGTCGTTATACGCCGCGGCGACCGCATCGCTCAAATGATTGTCGCTCCGGTCGCGCGGGCGTCGTTCGTAGCCGTCGAGGAGCTGCCGGGCAGCGTACGCGATGCGGACGGATTCGGCAGCACGGGGTTGCGCTCGTGAAAGTGTATATTGTTGGGCGCGGCGCGGTCGGCACGTATTTAGGCGAGCGCCTGGAATCGATCGGCGTTGAGGTTGCCTACGCGCCGCGCGAACGCGCGGCGGTGGCGCCTTTTGATGCCGACGTGGCTATTGTGGCAACGAAAGCCTACGATACCGAAGGGGCGATCGAAACGCTGCGCGCCGCGATTGCCTATCCGCAGAAATGTGTGTTTGTCACGCCGCAGAACGGCATTGGAAACGAAGAAGCGCTGGCAAAAGTGTTTGGCGCGAACAACGTGGTTGCTGCGGCGCTCACCATACCCGTCGGTCGGGAACGCAACGGCAGCGTAAAGCCGGCCCGCGACGGCGGATTGGCGTTTGCTCCCGTTGGCTCGAGCGCATTCAACTGGCTTACCGCCACGTTTGCCGGCACCGGGATGAACGTGAAGGTGTTCGACGATTATCGCGCACTCAAGTGGAGCAAACTGGCGCTCAACGTGGTTGCGAACGCGAGTTGCGCGATTCTTAACGTGCTTCCCCACCGGCTCGTCGATTTCGAGAAGATCTTCACGCTGGAAATCCGCATGATTCGGGAGGTCCACGCCGTTATGCGAGCATTACACCTCGCTCCGGTCGACCTTCCGCGTTATCCCGTCCGAGCGCTGTTTGGGGTTGCGGCTTTACCGAGCCCGATAGCACGTACGATGATCTCCGCGCGCGTCGCGGGCGCACGCGGCACGAAGGCGCCTTCGCTGCTGACCGATCTTCGTCGCGGCGAACCGCAGACCGAAGTGCACGTTCTCAACGGCGCCGTAGCGAGCGCCGGATACGGTTGTAATGTGCCGACTCCGGTAAATGCCGTGTACGCTCGCGTGCTCAGCGATATCGCGAACATGCCGCAACTATGGCCGAAATACCGCGAGCGTCCCGAAGCGCTGCTCGCCGAAGTCGAAGCGGAAATGCGTCGCGTCAAAGCGCTCAAGAAGCTTTAGCAGGAGTCTTACAAAGACGATGCGTGACCCAAACGTTCCCGAGTCGTTTGAAGGTTGGTGGATTCTTCACCGAATGTTTTCTTTCGACCGGCGCGGCTGGGACCGGCTCACGGAGAAACGCCGGATTAAATACGCCGCTCATGCGATGGATCTCTTCGAGCATTTGAAATCGGGCAAAGACGGCGATGCGGGGCTCGCGCAGTTATTGGGCCACAAGGGCGATCTGATGGTGACACACTACGCGCGAACGTACGAGGGATTGTCCTACATGCAGACGCTCGTCGATAAGCTGGAGTTATGCGAGCACTTGCGGGCGCTGGGATCCTACGTTTCGGTGCTCGAAGTCGGGCTCTACGACGCGACGGGAAAAATTCACGCCGAACTGGTCGCGCGCAACCTCGTTCCAAACTCCCCGGAGTGGACTCTTGCCTTCGATGACCTGCTGCGCAAGCAAGGCGAAAGCCAATACATCGCGCCGCGGCTCTTCGCGCGAATCCCGGAGCGGCGCTATGTGTGCTTTTATCCAATGAACAAGAAGCGAGACGGCAGCGACAATTGGTTCATGCTGCCGTTCGCGGAGCGCGCCAAGATGATGACCGAACATGGAAAGGTGGGACGCTCGTACCAGGGACTCGTTACGCAAGTTATCTCCGGGTCCATCGGCTTCGACGATTACGAATGGGGCGTCGATCTGTATGCCGACGACCCGTTGATCTTTAAGAGGCTCGTGTATGAAATGCGCTTCGATGAAGCAAGCGCGCGATACGGGGAATTCGGAGCGTTCTGGAGCGGCCTTCAATTCTCGCCGGAGGAGCTGATGGTATTTCTCGATGGCGACGCAGTTCCACAATTACAATCGAAATAGCCGGATCCGCTCGTGTCGTGAACCGCAAGTTCGTACCACCTGGCGGTGGGTGCGCGACCTTGTATGCGTGAACTATATCGTGTGAGGACGATCGCGCTGGACGAGGCGCTCAAGCACAACTTCGGCTACGATTCGTTTCGGCCGCTGCAGCGTGAGATCGTCGAAGCGTCTCTGCGTGGCGAAGACGTGCTCGCTTTGCTTCCTACCGGCGGCGGAAAATCATTGTGCTACCAACTTCCCGCGCTGTTGGAACCGGGGCTGACGCTTGTCATCTCGCCGCTCATCGCGTTGATGAAAGACCAAGTCGATGCGTTGGACGCCAATGGAATTCCGGCGACGTTTCTCAACAGCTCGCTTAGTACGAGCAGTGCGCGCGAACGGATAGAAGCGCTCGATCGGGGCGCGTACCGCTTGCTTTACGTCGCTCCCGAGCGGATCGTAATGCCGGGATTTACGTCGGCCCTGGAACGGTGGAACGTGCGCAGGATCGCCGTCGACGAGGCGCACTGCGTCAGCGAGTGGGGTCATGACTTTAGGCCCGAATATCGCCGCATTGCATCGCTTCGCTCACATTGTCCCGGGGTCCCGATTCTAGCCCTCACCGCCACTGCGACCGACCGTGTGCGCACCGATATCGACCGCTTTCTAAACCTGCGTGAGCCCCACCGTTTCATCGGCAGTTTCAATCGCCCGAACCTTCAGTACCGCGTCTATCAAAAAAAGGACGCATTAAAACAATTGCTCGCGTGGTGCGGCACGCACCGCAGCGAGAGCGGAATCGTCTACACCACGAGTCGCCGGTCGGCCGAGGATCTGGCGCGGCGGCTTAGCGCGTCGGGTATCCCGGCGTTGCCCTATCATGCGGGCCTTCCGGCCGCCGAGCGCGCGAGAAATCAAGAGCTGTTCATTCGCGATGAAGTCGGTGTCGTATGTGCGACAATCGCCTTCGGCATGGGAATTAACAAGCCGAACGTACGATACGTCGTGCACTACGACATGCCGAAAAACATCGAAGGCTACTACCAAGAGACGGGCCGCGCCGGACGCGACGGTTTGCCGAGCGATTGCGCGCTCTTCTTTACCGGCGGAGACGCCGCAAAACAGCGCCACTTTATCCGGCAAATTCCCGACGATGCCGAACGGAATCAGGCAGAGGCGCTCTTGCAGAAGATGCTCGACTTCGCATCGACGTCGGCATGCCGGCGCAAATATCTGCTGACGTATTTTGGCGAAACCGGCGCGGAGAACGAGTGCGGAAATTGCGACAATTGCCTGACGCCGCCTGAAACGATCGATGCGACGATAGCCGCACAAAAAGTGCTTTCGTGCGTGTACCGCATCCGCTCCCACAGCGGCTTCTCAACGGGGATCCATCACGTTGCGGACGTGCTTTCCGGGAAGCGGACCGATAAAGTCGTTGCATGGGGGCATGACGGCATTTCGACGTTCGGCATCGGAGAGGAATATGGGAAGAACGATTGGATCGCAATAGCATCGGAGCTGCTTCGCGTGGGATGGATCGAACAGGAATCGCAGCGCAAGACATTGCAGCTCACCGGGGACGGGATGCAGGCCTTGCGCGAGCGCCGTTCGTTTGGCTTTGCCAAGCGGCTGACGGAGAAGAAGAACACCAAGCGGCGCGAACAGCGTGCCGAGTCTGCGGCCCCGGACGACGATCTCTTCCAGCGTCTGCGTTCACTGCGCAAAGACATCGCCGACGCCGCAGGCGTTCCCCCCTACGTCGTGTTCTCCGACGCGACGTTGCGCGAATTCGCTTCGGAGAAGCCTAAAACGCTCGCCGCATTTCGCGCAATCAGCGGAGTCGGAGACGTTAAATTGGAACGCTACGGCGAGCCTTTCGTTGAAGAGATATGTAAATGAACGTCCCTGCAGATCAAGGCCTCGTCTATGGAATCGACGTTTCCTTCGCGCAAGGGGATGCGGTCGACTGGGATGCCGTGAAATCGCAGAACATCGCGCAGTTCGTTTATTCCCGCGCGAGTTATGGAACCTATGCGGACGACGACGATCCCAACTATATCCGCAATCACGACGCCTGTAAGCGTCTGGCGATACCTTTCGGCGCATACCATTTCTTCTTATGCGCGCAGTCGGGCATCGAACAGGCAAAGCATTTTTTGGGTCGCATCGACGGCTACCAAGGGCAGTTGCGCGCGATGGTCGATGTGGAAGAGAACAGCGGCACCGGCGATGCGATGATTGCAAACCTGGCGAGCTTCACCGACACGATTGAAAAAGAGCTCGGTTCAAGGATGATTCTCTATACGAATCAGAGCACGTGGGACGCAAATTTTGGCGGCACCGACGCATTCGCCGGCCATCAGTTGTGGGTGTCGAACTTCACGGAAGACCCGCAGCGCGATCCGGCCATGCCGGCGGGCTTTCGCGATTGGACGCTCTATCAGTATTCTTCGAACGGCGTATTGCCGCTTACCGACGGATCGTCGACCAACGTCGATCTCGATGTGCTCAAGGGAAGCCTCGACGGGATCCGCTATAGTATTCGTAACAATCGTGGCTTCAATCGATGAGGTTTTCGCTGTGAAAATCGCAGCCGTTATCGCACGAATTCTCTTAGGTCTGGCGTTCCTTGCCGCCGGCGGTTCCGGATTTTTCCTAATCGCTCACCCGCCGCCTGCGCCGCCCGGCTTAGCGGGCACATTTCAAGATGTATTCTTCCAATCGCGTTGGGTGCTCTTCGTTGATGTCGTAGAGTTCGTTTCCGGGGCTCTGTTGTTGGCCAATCGCTTTGTTCCGCTGGCGATCGTAATGCTGGCTGGTGTGCTCTCGAACATCCTCGCCTTTCACGTCACGATGATGCCCTCCGGTCTGCCGGTTCCGCTACTCCTTACTGCTTGCTGGTTCATCGTGGCTTACCGTTTCCGCTCGTATTTTTGGCCGCTGCTGGTACAGAGCGCCGAACCCACCGTAGAGGTCCAGGACGCCGGCCGGCATTCTTAATCGCGCATGCGCCGGTCCCGCTCTTTTGCGCCGGAACTATGATCCGCTGCCGATTCACCGACGAAACCGCCGGCTGCATCGGCCGTTGAATCCGGAGTGCTATCGGGAATGACGAGCGTTTTACTCAGCTCAGTCATCTGCGATCCGTCTAAGTCGATGCTGACTTCGCCGACGTAGCCTTGGGGGTACGATTCTCGCACGACGCCGGTAGCGCCCGTACTGAGTATGACGCAATCGCCGGGACGCAAGGAACGAGTAAGGCCACGATCTTGAAATTCCATGCTGGGTTATCGCCACTGTGGACGCGGGCAAAACATCCTCAACCCACCCTATCTCCGCACCGTGCTTCGCTCGGCGAGCCGTTCTAGGCTGCGGTATTGGATCGCTTCGGCGATGTGCTGCGGCGCGATCGTTGTGTCGCCTGCGAGATCGGCGATCGTTCGGGCGACGCGCGCTATGCGGTCCAGTGCTCGTGCGGAAAATTGCCGTTTCGCACTAGCTTGCGCTAACAGGCGTATTGCCGCGTCGTCGAGCGTGCAGTAGCGGCGCATGCTCTTCGGCGGGATGTCGGCGTTGCACGTGATGGCCGTTCCGTGAAATCGTTCCGTCTGCACGTTGCGCGTCTGAAGAACCCGTTCGCGGATCACCGTCGAGCGTTCTGCGCCTTCCTGCTTGACCATGTCGTCGAATGCGACGCGCGCTATTTCGATCTGCAAATCGATGCGGTCAAGTAGCGGTCCCGAAAGTTTGCTGACGTATCGAGCGACTGCCGCATCGTCGCAGCGGCACTCGGCGCTTCGCGTGCCGCGATAGCCGCACGGACACGGGTTCATCGATGCGACCAGCTGAAACGCTGCCGGATATGTGAACGTGCCGGCAGCCCGTGAGATCGTAACGGTACCTTCTTCGAGGGGTTGGCGCATGACTTCGATTGCGCTGCGATTGAATTCAACCAGCTCGTCGAGAAAAAGTACGCCGTGGTGTGCCAGGCTAATCTCTCCCGGCCGTACGTTCGTGCCGCCTCCGACAAGTGCGACCTGACTGATCG
>JALYTY010000001.1 GCA_030854045.1 Vulcanimicrobiota bacterium
CATCGTTGTCGATCACATCGGCGATGACCAGTTGGCCTTTCGTCTCGCCGCCCGTAAGCCGTCCAAACTCAATCTTGCAATCGACCAGCAGCACGTCGCGTTTTCGCCACGCATGCGAAATGATTTCAAACGCCAGCCGCGCCAGTTCCGTCATCGCGCCGACCTCCTGGGGCGTAGCGATATTGCGATTAACGATCGCATCGGCTGCTATGAGGGGATCGTGATTTGCGTCGTCTTTGAGAAAAAACTCGGTGATGCGCGGAACCATGAGTGCGCCGCGCGCGACACCCGGATTTCGTTTCACGAACGAGCCGGCGGCGACGCCTCGCGTTACGACCTCGAGCGGAACCATGTTGCAGCGACGCACCAGCATCTCGTTGTTGTCGTCGTCTTCGCCGCCGTTCATGTAATGCGTGGGAAGCCCGCACAAGTTAAGTAGCCGGAAGACGCGCGCGGTCGTCTGCGCCGCCAGACGTCCTTTACCCGGTATTTCGTCGCGCCGTGCGCCGTCGCCCGATGAGATCGCGTCGGTCTGCGCGACGACAAGCTGGTCGGGCTGGCCGGGGTATTCGTAGAGAACTTTGGTCTTACCGCGCGCGATCTCGATGCCTTTGTTCACGTTATGGCCTCCGGGGAAGTGCTGACGATGTGTTGCGTTGGAAACGGCGCCGTCGCATCGATGCGATCCGCGAGCAAACGGGCACGCATCGGCGCCGTGCCTACATGTTTGCTCGGATCGAGCAAACGCTGAATTGTCGCCGGATCCAGAAGCGCCGTCAGGTTAGGATCGCTAGCAAGTATTCCGGCCAGCGGATTGGCCTCGCCTTGCGCAAGTGCATCCCATGCAACCATCGCGGCCTTTCGAATGTGCTCGTGAATATCCTGACGGTTTCCTCCGGCGAGCACCGCCTCCATCATTACCGCCTCCGTTCCCGCAAAGGGACCGAAGGTACGCAGGTTCTGCGCGATGCGGCGTTCTTCTACCCGCAATCCATCGACGACGCGTCGCGCCAACGTTACGATCTCATCGGTGCAGAGCAGGGCTTCGGGAAGAATGGTACGGCGGTTTGCACTGTCGTCAAGCGTGCGTTCGAGATAGTTCGTTGCCGCGTTCTGCCACGCGACGTCCGCGTAACCCACGAGCAGCCGCGCGAGTGAGTCGATACGCTCGCAGATGATGGGATTGCGTTTGAACGGCATTGCGGAACTGCCGACCTGCGCAGTTGCGAACGGCTCGGCGACTTCTCCGAACTCCGGGCTGCTTAATATCCGGATGTCGGCCGCGAATTTCGAAAGTGAGGCGCCGACGCCGGCGAGCGCAGAGAGCAACAGATAATCGAGCTTGCGAGCGTACGTCTGCGTGCTCACATCGCGCGCCTGCAAACCGAAGCGGTTCAGAACCTGCCGCTCGAGATCGAACGATGCGCCGTTTCCACCGAGCAGCGCTTCGTACGATGCGGCGGTACCGACCGCACCGCGCAGCCCTTTCGTGGTAAGGGAATCGAATACAAAACGCAGGTTTGCATCGTCGATCAGGATGTCTTGCGCGTAGACGGCCATCCGATACCCGAGCGTGGTCGGCTCGGCGGGCTGCAGATGCGTGAACGCCATGCAGACGAGATCGCCGTACTGCCGGACACGGATTGCAAACGCGGCAAGCAGTTCCCGTAGGTTCTTTCCGACCGATGCAAGCGCCGCACGCAGCCGATAGGTTTCTACCGTGTCCTCGATGTCCATCGAGGTTGCGCCGAGATGCAGCTTTGCGCCGCCGAGCGTCGCCTGCGAAGCAAATACTCGAATCTCCGCCATTAAGTCGTGATGGATCTCGCGCTCGATAGCAAGCGCCGCATCGATATCCACGTCGCCCGCATGCGCTTTAAGATCGGCGACTTCCGCCGCGGTCACGAGTCCCTTGGATGCTTGAGCTTCGGCCAAGGCGACCCACACTGCTCGCCACAAGAGCCGGCGTTCCCGTTCCGAAAATAACGAGCGCAGTTCGGCTCGTCCGTATCTCCAAGAGAACGGCGATGCGTAAGTACGATAGTCCATGGAACGGGAGGGGCGTTCGCCTCGCCACATTGCGGCGCCTCGTCGCCTTTGGTCGCATTTCCGGACCCGACTATGCGGCCGTTTGCGGCTCCCGTTCGACTCGGCCGAAATCTCCAAGCGTAACGTTGACGTTATCCGCCTCGCCTAAGGCGATTGCGCGCATCGCCGCGCGGCTGACCGCGTTTTCCACGTAGTCGTGCAGGCGGTCCTCGCTCATGCCTTCAGTTGCGCGCGCGAACGCATCGATATGTTGCTCGAGATTGAAGTCGAGCGGTTTACCGGAAAGCAGCGCGTACAACGTCTCACGACGCGTCGATGCATCGACACCCGGAATGTCGATCGTTTCGCCGAAACGTTCGCGCAGTTCCGGGTCGACGTGCGGAAGATCGCGGACGGTCGCGATGAGGAACGTCTGTGACGTGCCGGCATGGAGTTCGTCGAGCGTGACGCACAGATGCGCGATCGATCCCGGATCGGCGATATCGGGCAGTTCCACGACCACGATTGCCGGCTGCCCGGCGTCCGCTTCGGCCATCGCATCGTCGAGCGCGATTAAACCTGCATGTACCACCGACAATCCCGACCGCGACGCGATACCGTGAATCGCAGCACGGCGTGCAGCCGATGATGAAGCCGCGAAGAGCACGGCGCGCGGCACGATAATGCCTTGCCGTTCCATCGCTTCGGCGTGTGCGAACATCGCCGCAAGAACTTCGATTCTTTCGCATGCGGTCTGCGGAAGAACGAACGATTCTTCAAAGATGGGCCGGTCGGCAACGTCTGCCATCATCGGTGCTGCATCTTCTTTGGCCTTGGGCGTCAGGTCGATCAGCGTGCCGAAATGGGAGACGATCGCCGGATCGATCGACTCGCGGTCGTGGACGGCGGCGACGATCCACACGTCGGAACGTTCTTCGAGCGCTTCCCACTGTTTCAAAAATGCCTGTTCGATCTCGCGGCGCATCGGTTCGAATCCCGTGCTGCCGGTGCGGTCGAAGAGTTTATCGCCGTCTTCGATGAAGATCACCGAACGGCAACGGCGCGCATTCTCAAATGCCCGCGCCACTTGCGCCGCGCCTTGACCGACATATCCGATCTTCAGCGACGAAAAAGAGAAGGGAACGAACGCTGCCGCACCGGCTCGTGCTGCGGTCTCGACGATGTCCTTGATATCGATCGCCGTGCGCGCGAAGAGCATCGTTCCATGCCGTGCGACGGAATCACCCATACGAAACGACATTACCGCGCGAAGCAGCTTATCGCGAACCCCAGGAGAGAGGGGTGTTTGACTCAAGGCGGCGACTGTGCCGTCGAACTCGTGGAGTTCGCGCTCCATCGTGGCGCAGCGCTGCTTCGCGATTCGCAGCGCGCCCGCACGCAGAACGGCCTCTCGAAAGTTCTGCGCGTGCAGCGAAACCGACGGCAGATTCCGCTCGAGCGCGCGTTGGAAGAACACGCCATAGCCTCGAATGAACGGGTTCTCCAAGTCGGCGTGGACCAGCGTCGGTTTTTTGTCGGGGAAGCGCGTGAGCAGGACGCTCGAGCGCCGCTCGTCGATTACTTCCACGAAGATTTCTTGCAACGCCTCGTCGTCGCGGAGCCCGGGAATCTTCCACGAACGATCGGCGAACGTGCCGTTGCGCTGCGGTCCGTCGAATCCAATAAGCGGATGGTGCATTCCGCTCTCGCAATGCGTGAAGGCGACAAAGCGCAGGTCACGGCCGTCGTCACCCAAGTATGTGCTGCGGGCTTTTTTCACCTGAACGAGCGCCCGGTCCCCCGACGTATAATAACCAACGATAAAAAATAGCGCGTATAGCGAAGCCGAAACGACGGCTCCCGCAAGCCGGAACGCCATCGTCGATGACACGGCTACTACGAGCAATGCTCCGATCGCGGGAAACTGCATGGAACCGAGCCACGCGAGTTTGAGCGCGGAGAACAGAATGACGTCGCGCTTCGCGCGCTGCTGCTGCGCGAAGACGTCGCGCCACACCGCAGCCGCCATGGAATCCAAAGCCACGCGGATCGCACTGATGAGTTCGGAGTCCTTAGCAATCGCCGCTTCGAGATCGTCGCGCTGCGCGCGCGCGCAATCGAGGTCAGTTTGAAATTGCTGCCTCGCATCGAGTTTCTTTTCGCCTGATGCAGTTTGGTCAACGTCCATGTTGAAATACCTCGGCGCTTACCGGCTTTTTACATTATCGGCGGTTCAGGCCCGAAAGTTCGGCGGTGATGCGCTCGACGAGCGTGCGCAGATCGTCCGGATCGCTGCCCGCCTGTCCCGTGACGACCGACTCGATGCCGCGCACGGCTCGCTCATAGGCAATGCGGGCACGCCGTTCGCCAATCCGCGAGGCGAGCGGCCGAAGGACGCGCTCCCGCCATTTGGACCGCGACGGCAGCTCGCCGCCCGGTCTTGCCAACTCCCATACGAGACCGCACTCCGCAGCTAGCGCACTGAGCAGGGGGATGGCGGCTCCCCGGTCCGATGCGAAGAATTCGCCGACGATGGCAAACGCTTCGGCGGTCTTGCCCTCGATAAGCGCGCTTGCGTAGCGATAGGCCTTGGGATCGCTCACCGAGAGCGATTCGCCCGCGAGATCCTTGTAAGCAATGTTCTTTCCGCCGATGGACAACTTTTCGAGGTCGTTACGAACGGATGTCAAGTCTGCTTCACTGCGCGCGAGCTCGGCGATCACGCGCGGCTGCGCCGTCGCCCCGAGATCCGCGAGCAGCTCGCCGATATACCGAGCACGCGTCTCTTCATTCGCGGTCGTATCGATGCGGGTCGCCGTGCGTCCCAGGAGCGAACCGATCGGCTCGGGTCGCACGGAGCGCGGAGCGACAAGGTCGACGATTACAAGCGTGTTGCCTTCCGGGACGCTCTGCGCGACGTCGAGCAGTTCGCGTCGAGGCTGCGCCTTGAGAAGCTGCGCGTCCGAGACTACCACCACGCGGCGATCGGCTAGAAACGGCATGGCTTGCACGGCCTCGCGCAAGCGTACCGTATCGCTCCACTCGGATGCGGCGAAGCGTTCCAAATTAAGATCCCGCATGTCGGCAGGCAACAATCGATCGCAGACGCGCTCGAGCGCGCGGTCCGCAAGAACGCGTTCGATTCCCTCGATGACGACGATGGTAGCGAGTTTCGGTTCCTTATCGACGAAATCGTAAAACTTCACCGTCTATGCGAACGCACCGAAGTGCGGCCGGGCAGCTATTGCCGCGATGCTGTCGTCGTACGGCGGCCGCACCACGCCGTATTCGGTAATAAATGCGGTAATCAGATGGCCAGGAGTCACGTCGAATGCCGGATTGTAGACGCGCGCGTCCGGCGGTGCAATCGGCGTGCCGCCAAGTGACGTAACTTCGTCCGAAGCGCGTTCTTCAATATGGATCTCCTCTCCGGTCGCAAGCGCAAAGTCGAACGTCGAACGCGGCGCGGCCACGTAAAACGGAATACCGTGATGCGCGGCGAGTACCGCTAGCCCATAGGTACCGATTTTATTTGCCGTGTCGCCGTTGCGCGCGATGCGGTCCGCTCCGACGATCGCGACATCGATGCCTTTGCGCTGCATCCCGATCGCGGCGGCCCCGTCGACTTGAAGGGTCGCATCAACGCCGGCCGCGGCCAGTTCGTAGTACGTCAATCTACCGCCTTGCAGCAGGGGTCGCGTTTCATCGACGAAGACGTGCGGCTTCTTGCCGGCCCGATGCGCGTGAATGATGACGCCGAGCGCCGTGCCGCCCGCCGCAGTCGCAAGCGGCCCGGTATTGCAATGCGTAACGATCTTCGCGTTCTTCGCAATGAGGTCGAATCCGGCCGCAGCTATGGCCGCATCGATTGCAATCTGCTCCCGGTGAATCGCATGCGCTTCGGCGAGAACGTCGTCGGCGGCCAGAACGCGATCGATCGCCCACGCGAGATTCACGGCAGTCGGCCGCGCATCGCGCACGCGGCGCGCGGCAGCATGAAATGCATCGTCGTCGCCGATTGCTTCGCGCAGCAACGCTACGCCGTACGCGCCGAAGATGCCGATTGCGGGCGCGCCGCGCACGGCGAGCGTCTTTATCGCGCCTTCAATTTCATCGATCGTTTTTGCGCGCATGCGCCGCAGATGGTGCGGAAGTAAACGCTGGTCGATATATGCGACAGCGTCACCGTCCCAAAGGACGGAGCTGAGTTCGAGAAGATCCTGCGGAGTAGGCATCGCGCTTGAGCCATTCGGCCTAGCGCGAACGGTTCATTGTGCGAGCGTGTTAGACGCCGGCCGGAACTTGAGCGGCATAACAGGTGCGGCAGTACACCGGACGGTCGCCGCGAGGGCGAAACGGCAATGTCGTCGTTACGCCGCAGTCCGCACAGACCGCTTCAACGCTCGGCCGCGCAGCGACCGATCCCTGTGAGGCAGTTCCGACGGCTGAGCGCCGTGCCTGTCGGCATTCCCGGCAGCGCTGCGGTTGGTTTTGAAAGCCCTTCTCGGCAAAAAACTGCTGCTCGCGTTCCGAAAAAACAAACGAATTCCCGCAGTCTTTACAGGTAAGCGTCTTATCTTCCACTTAGGTTCCGAGCCTCCACTACGAATGTTGAGGCCACATAATGCGCTTCTTACTAGCGTTCCCCTCCTTTGTTTTCCCCGGCAACGCGAGCGTCGCGCTGCAAATCGGGCGGCCTTACGGTCGTTACCGGCTGCGGTCCGTTGTCCGTTTCATCGATCGGAGGCTCGTCGTCGGCGTCGTCGTTGTTTACGTCGTTCGTCATGCGAGCATCATACCCGCGGCGGCGTCGCTCTACCGGAATCCCGCGCGCGGCTGACCTCCCGGGATATGGACGAGCGTAGCAGCGGCGATTGCGGCCTCGTAGCCTTTGTCGCCGCGGCCGGGATCGGCGCGTTCCTGCGCCTGACCGAGATCGTTCGTCGTTAGAACGCCGAAGCCGATCGGTACGCCGGTCGAAAGCTGTACTTGCATGATGCCGCGCGCACATTCGCCTGCGACGAAATCGAAGTGCGGCGTTTCGCCGCGAATAACGACGCCGAGTGCGACGATGCCGTCGAGGCGATCCGAGTCGATCGAACGGCGGCACGCAATCGGCAGTTCGAAACAGCCGGGAACATCGTAGCGAACGATGTTGCGCTCTTCGACGCTGCAGTCGCGCAGCGCGCGATGCGCGCCGTCGACGAGCCAATCACTCAACTGACCGTAGAACCGCGCGGCGACGATCGCAAAACGCATTCCCGAACAGTCGGGAAGGCGCGCGCCGGAATAAGAACCGGTAACACCGTTCGATTTCACGACGCTACCGTATCGTCATCGAACATGTGTCCGAGCTTCGAACGTTTCGTTGCGATGTATTCTTTGTTGTACGACGTCGGTTTGGTGTGCATCGGAATGCGGCCGGTGATTTGAATGCCATAACCTTCGAGGCCGAATATCTTGCGCGGGTTGTTGGTGATGAGACGAAGTTCGGTAACGCCAAGATCCGCGAGTATTTGGGAGCCTATTCCGTAGTCGCGCTTGTCGACCGGAAGCCCGAGCGCGAGATTGGCCTCGACCGTGTCTGCGCCCTTATCCTGCAATTCGTAGGCCCGCAGTTTGTTGCCGAGTCCGATGCCGCGTCCTTCCTGCCGAAGATACAGAAAAACGCCGCGCCCTTCGGCTGCGATCATCTCCATCGCGCCGTCTCGCTGCGCCGCGCAGTCGCAGCGAATTGAATGCAGCGCGTCGCCCGTAAGACATTCCGAATGAACCCGCACGAGCACGTCTTTCCCGCTGCCGATATCTCCCATAACGAGCGCGATGTGCGTGTTTCCGTCGGTCGTCGTCTCGTAGGCAATGCCTTTCCAATTGCCCGATGTCGTTGGAAGCTCGAACTGCGCGATCCGTTTGACGAGTTTCTCCGTGCGCATGCGATAGGCGATGAGGTCCTTCACCGTGATCAAACGTAGCCCGTGACGATCGGCGTATTTGCGCAGCCCTTCCAAGCGTTCCATCGTTCCGTCTTCCGCCATAATCTCGCAGATAACGCCGGCCGGGTAAAAGCCGGCAAGACGCGCCAGATCGACCGATGCCTCGGTCTGCCCAGCGCGCACCAAGACGCCGCCTTCGCGCGCGCGCAGCGGAAACGTGTGACCGGGACGCAGCAGGTCGGCTGGGCGCGTTGACGGATCGAGCAGCGCGGCAATCGTCGCCGATCTGTCATAGGCCGATATACCGGTCGTCGTGAGGCCGCGGGCCTCCACTGAAACCGTGAATGCCGTCTCGTGCACCGCCGTGTTATCGCTGACCATCTGCGGTATCTGCAGTTCGTCGAGGCGCCGTCCGGGAAGCGGAACGCAGATAAGGCCGCCGGCCTCCTTGCGCATAAAATTGATCGCTTCTGGAGTCGCCATCTGAGCGGCCATCACGAGATCGCCTTCGTTTTCTCGATCCTCGTCGTCGAGGACGACGACCATCTTGCCGGTACGAATGTCGTCGATCGCATCTTCGATGGAATCAAAGGGCGATTCCGTCGCATTTTGAGCCGCGAGGTTGGGCAGAACCGGCGTGAGCCGCAACAGCGTCCGGTACGACGGCTGGCGGCGACCCGAACGCAGCAGCGATACGGCCGATTCCGTGATACCGGCCCGTGCCGCAAGCTCCGCCGCATTCAAACCGCAGCTTTCCATCGCACTGTTGAGCTGCTCCGCAAAAGACGCCATAGAGTCAGGTTAACGGCCCGACTTGACAAATGTCAAGATGAGATATCTCAAGAAGCTTTGCCCATTAAGCGCGGGTTGCCTAAATAATCAGCGTGCTGCCCCAAAACCTAGTCGCTCTCATCTTCTGGCGGACCCAAGGCCATTTCGATTCGCTCCCCTTGCTGTGGGAAAGCCGACCGGAATAGGCGCATGAATTATGCCCGGACTACGAACTTCACCAAGCGCCATGCAAGCATGTCTACGCCGTCGAGTTCACCCTACGTGGAAAGACCATCAAAGCGGATGGCACAGTGACCGAAACGAGCGTCACGTATCGACAAGAGTGGTCATCGTACAATTTGG
>JALYTY010000032.1 GCA_030854045.1 Vulcanimicrobiota bacterium
TAGAATTCGTCACTGAGTCTCCTTCACGTTGGTTTTGATGATTAACATGAAGTTGGCTCGGTGGCGCTTCGCTATCCTTGAAGGATTAGCTCACGCCGAAAAGTACACACGCATTTGGACTTGGCCAGAAAGCATGACTGATCCACTTTCACTTGATGTGCAGTTGAGCGAATTCGATGCAAGCTACGAAGCGTGGGTTCTTCGAGACGCCAACTCAGGCATGTACGTCACAATTCCGCATCCGAAATATCCGGGAAGGACGATCCGCGGGCCATCGCACGCGGCACGCACTCCGAAACCGATAATGCCGAAGCAGCGCATCGTGCGGCTTCCATAACCGAGATCGTGGCTCGCTAACGTCGCCTAATTTAGATCGTGCCTTTTATGAAACGTGCTATTAAAGGGGCGCGCTCCGGCGAAACCGCGACGTAATTGGAATACTCGAAGTATTCTTCGTACAGTTTGTAATTTAGCATAAATAGGCCCTCGCGCTTAAGCAGATACGTTTCGTAGCCGGCCTCTTTCAGAAAAGAGAAGGCTCCAAAGAGCGTATCGCCAGCAAGTTGCCACGAACGGTTATACTCGAATTGAACAAACGCGATGCGATGCGATTTCAGAGAATTATAGGCGCCACGGATAACGCGAAAGTCGTACCCTTCTGCGTCGATTTTGACGAAATCCACACGAGGCCAACCTAAGCGGTCAATCTCCGCGTCCAAGGTTGTTACGCTGACGGTTCGGTCGTCCCCAGCGGTATGCATGAAGCCTGGAACAAATGAACTGCCCTTGCCGGCGTTCCTTTCCTCAAAAAACCTCATGGTACCAGGATGATCCCCTAGCGCCATGTCAAGAACAACTACCCGGCCATCACCATCAAAACGATCGCGTAGCTGCGCGAATGCACTACGCGATGGCTCGTATGCGGCAAACTGGGCGTCGGATCGGGCTATCTGGCGCTGAAGGTCGTAAGTCCAGTCGCCGATGTTGGCGCCGACATCAATGAAGAACCCTCCGGCAGGAGCTATAACTGACCGCAACCACGTTTCACCGGTCAAGAGGGTGTCCGGGCTCTCAGCAAGATGGTACTTGATGACGCACCTGCATTGGTTGCGTACTCGTACCGCAACGCGAACAAGCATTGGCGACTTCGCGACGACGCGTTGAAAACAATCTAAGAGGGTCCCAAGGCTCAAAGCCCGACTCCCAATAGAGAGACCGCGATTGGCCCGTGCTGGCGCACTTTCATGCCCGGCACGAATCGCGGTCTCTCTCAAGTTAATGGTACTTTAAGTAGCGAACGGAAATAATAATTTGAAGTTGTAGGTACTTATATTTCCGATTTGATTGGTACTCTTCTCTCCTGGATTAACCTCACCCGGGTGGTTATCTCGATAGAGAATCCCATCCGGACCGTAATACAAGAAGCCACCGCCAGAGCTTGTGGGCACCGTTATGAAGTAGCCTGTTGTTTGTTGAACCGTGGTAAACGTTGTCCAACCCAAGCCCGCAAGTCCTAACGTCGTCGGAGCCGTCGCGTTCGAGAATAGCGGACGGAAATCAAAGGAGGAAATGTAGCCAACCCAGTTACTGGCCTCTTGACCCTGATTCACCTCGCCTGGATATGTGTCGAAGTACAGTTTCGCGTCCGGTCCATAGTAGAGGTACTGACCAAACAGGCCTGCGCTGTTGGGCACGGCGATATAATATCCGGTATCTCCGGTGTTAAGTTTAAACGGAGTCCAACAAAGGCCGGCAGGGCCCGTTTGACACGGTGGTGGAGTGTGGCCACCTCCGCCTCCGCCTCCACCGCCGCCGCCGCCGCCGCCGCAACCACCGTTAGCGATCTGCGGGCAGACCATGGCGTGAGCATTGGCGACTCTATCTTGGCCGCCGCCCGGAATGCTTTGGCCGCCGGCGCAACCGGCGACCAGTGCAAGCAGCATTAAATAAAGAATCCTTCTTCTCATTGAACACCCTTCGCAAACTGCAGAAGTTTAGAATTATTCAGTGCAAGCGTTTCTTGCATATTCTATGGGCGATTGCATCGTTGCGACAAAAGCCCTAGAGCACCTTCCAATTATCGTTCGAGCCACAGCCGACTCCCGTCATCCGGATTCGAGCGTAGATACGTGTAGGTGGTCGCGCTCAAGGCGTGACCAGCGTATCGCGGATGAGCGCGGCTCGCACGCTCCGGCGATGGGCGTGGCTTCCATGGCTATATTTCGCAGCTAGTGCGGTGAAGGCAGTCTTCAAAGCCCCCGAATGCGTGAGGATTTCGCATGCGTTCGGGGCCAATGCCGAGCGCGGGTTCGGTTGGCGTTTTCTCGCCGACCAACTTGCTGCAGCGCTGACCGGGCTTTTGCGCCGAGCCGTACGGTCCGACTCCACGCCTGCCCGATGCGCAGCAGCGATTTCACGGTGGCGAGCGACGACGGTAGGCTGGCGAGCGAATCGGCGAAACCTTGGAGCGCACCGAGGGTGCCTCGCAGGCCGTTGGGCGACGAAGGCCCGGGGACAGGGATATCCGCGCGCGCATCGTCCCCTCCGGGTCGGCCGTTCATCCAGAGGCCCACCAGGCAGTCATCATCGGCGCGCGCCAAGTGGAGCAACGCAGTCCGCGATCCAGTCGGAAGATCGCGCTCATGCGCTGCGCGGGTTTACCGTCTTCGGCTAAGTAACTGTTCGGCCGACGGCCGAATCATGGCGTTTTGGGCTTCGCCCAAAGCCGCGCGACGGGGGACGGGCTATTGAGGCTGGGTTCGTTCTAGGCCGTCGCTGTTGGCTGAATTGCGGAACGTGAAGGCATCGCGGTAGATACTTGGCGTAGGCCGTCCGTTCACCAAGCGCGGCGAGAAATGCGCCTTCATCGCGGCGCCGCAGACCGCTTCATCCAAAGCCAAGCTGCCCGAAGACTGCGTGATCGTGCACTTCATCGGCAGCCCGCGTTCGTCGACGCTCACCGCAAATGCCGTCGTGCCTTCTGCGCCTTCACTGTAGGCAATCATCGGCGGTTTCGGATCGATCGCCGATTCGCCGCCGATCGGCATTACGTCGCGAATCGAAAGTACGGGCGCGAGAGCGATCGATTCGGCACGGCCTTCGAGGCGAAGCGGCGCGGGGTTCACTGTTTCGATTCCCCGCCTGCTTGCCGGGAGCGGATCGGCGCGCCGCCAGATTGGGACGTCGGAATTATCCTCTGGAACCGGAGACGACGCGGCCTGCGCTACGATCGTCGTCGTGCTTTTCATCACCGAATTAGCGTCCCGCTTGACTTCGGTGCGAATGCGAGGTTCTTTGAGCGTCACAACGTTGTGAACGACGACGAGATGCGGCGCGGCGGCAACGATTCGCGTTTTCACCGTACGTGCAGGGCGATGTTCTAGCGTGATGCGGGAGCCGTCGTAGTTTATCACGATCGGGTTGCTCGGCGTCGCCGCGATGCGACCGAGGTTCGACGTCACGAGGAAGTGCAGGCCGATGGAAGCGACGATGGCAACGATCGCGGCTGAAAGACCGAAGCGTGCGAACGAGCGCATGCGCCGTTCGTGTTTGCTTAGGACCGGCGTCAAAACCGGCTGCCACGTTTCACTCGCGCGCGCCTCGCGAACGGTCGCCATAGCGCGTTCGATCGCGAATTCCCCACCGAGCGCTTCGAGGCATCGCGAACATCCCGAGAGATGACCGCGGTATTCTTCGCGTTCGGCATCGCCGGCTTCGTCGAGCGCAATAGCGCCCGCTAAAACTTCGGCACGTTGGCATGCGCTGGACACTATCTCTCCGACATGACCGATCGCAATGTCTTCATCGCGCGACACACGCGTTGACGAACGGCGTCGGACGACGTGCCGAGCAGCGTTGCGGCTTCTTGCGAGGTATATCCGGCATAGCTCGTGAGCAGGACCGCCGAAGCCTGATCGGCCGGCAGGCGCGAAATTGCGGCCTGTAGATCCACTGAAGCTGCCGTCTGTTCGTCGATGCGCCACGAACGCTCGTCGTGATCGCGGTCCAGCGGCAGCATCCGTACGATCTTTTTGCGTCGCAGAAACGAAATCGCGCTGTTTGTTGCGGTCTTATACAGCCAACCGGCGGTAAGCGGGCGATTCGGATCGTTTTGGAGCGTGCGGTACGCCGCGAAGAACACATCCTGCGTGAGATCGAGCGCGACCTCACTGTCGCCGACCATCCGCCGCAAATACCGAGCCAACTTCGTTTGGTACTCCCGAACTAGCGATTCGACCCGGAGCTGCGCTCCCGCGGTCGATTGAGACGCGAGGTAGACCTCCTCCATCGGGGTGGCCCTCCTTTATGTTCGCAACGGATCGGGTGCGCTCACTGTGACGCCGCGAATAGAAGCCCGCTTCGCTTTAACGAGCCGCAGAGTCTCCTTTATCGCCGCCTTAGCCGCCGATTTCGCTGAAGGCGCGCATGCGCGATGACCGTTCTCCAAGGGCGAGATGGTGGCGTTCCGGCTTAATCGACATCGATTCCCGAAGCCGTGCCGCAAGGTCGGCTTTCGTCGCCCCCGCGCGCAGGGGCGTCCGTAAATCGATGTGCCCCTCGCCGAAGAGGCACAGGCGCAGCTTTCCGTCGGCGGTAAGGCGAACGCGGTTACAGCGGTCGCAATACTCGTGGGAAAGCGGACTGATGACCCCGAGCGCGCCCCTCGCGTTCGGATACGAAAAGTAGCGGGCAGGCCCGTTTCCCGAAGGCCCCGTTACGGCTTCGAGATCGCCGAGCGCGCCGAGACGTTCGAGGATGTCCTCGGAAGACAGATAGGCCGCGCGCTGCATGTCGAGATTTTCGCGAACGGGCATAACCTCGATGAAGCGCACGAATATCTCGCGCGCGCGGGTCAACTCGGCGAAGGCCTCCAGTTCGTCATCGTTGCGACCACGCATAACGACGCAATTCACTTTTACCGGCGAGAGTCCGGCGTCGATCGCCCTATCGATTCCGCGCAGAACGCGTTCCAATCCCGGTCGCCTGGAGATATCCTCGAAACGCTGGGCTTGCAGGGTATCGAGGGATACGTTGACGCGGCGCAGTCCTGCCGCGACTAAATCGTCGATGCAATCTTCAAGCAGTATCCCGTTGGTCGATAGCGCGATGTCGTCGATGCCTTCAATTGCAGCGATCTCTTCGATCAAGCGATGGAGGTTCGGCCGCACGAGCGGCTCGCCGCCGGTGAGCCGAATGCTGCGAACGCCGACCGAGGCGGCGGCGCGCACGATCTCCGCGATCTCGCCGTATGTTAGCACGTCTTCCCGCCGGAGCCACGGCAGACCGGATTCCGGCATGCAGTACACGCAGCGCAGGTTGCACTTTTCGGTAACGGATACGCGCAGATAGGTAATGGCCCGTTGGAAAAAATCTGCAAGTGGCGCCCTCGTGAGATCGACCGTCGTCACGATTACTGCTCGAAGACCGAATCGGCGAGTCGCGGATTTATTTTGTATCCGTCGAGCGTCGAAGTTACCGCGCCTTTATACGACGGTTCGTCGACGCTCCCGGACTGCGACGTGACGAGCACGTTACCTTGGACGACCGAATAGATGTTGTTCATCGTCGCGGATCCGCCGTTGTAATAATGCCATTGCATCGAACTTACCGTTGCGTCTTTATCGCTTATGCCGGCATCGATGTGATCGATGTTTCCACGTTTACGCGGGACGAGTCTGTACGTCGTCGTCGTTCCATCATCGCCGGCGCGCGTCACCGCGAATACGTTGCGCCATTGCTGCGGCGCGACGATATGCGGATAGAGCTTATCGAACTGCTTTGCGATGCCCGGAAGTCCGCTCGTAATGTCGAGTTTATCTTTATTTGGATCCTTATGATAGTACGTACCCGCAAGGTCAGTCGTGAGGAAGGGAAACGAGGTCAGCACTACATGCGCGTGCAGCGTTGCCGTATAGGAATGCAGATTGGAGTTCACCGCGGCAGCACGGGCGAGAAGATCGTCGTCGGCATGGCTCGCGAGCGGAACCAGTGCTAGTGCGGCAGCGGCCGTGAGAAATAGGCCTCTCATGATGCGTGTAACGGGGACGCGGGCCGCAAGGTTTCCATGGCATCGCGGATCTCTTGCGCCACATCGCCATCGGTCTCTTTTTCTAAGGCATCTCTTAGGACATGCAGCGACTGGGGAGCGGCGATCCGTCCCAGCGCCCAGGCGGCGTGCGCGCGAACCATCGGATGAGGATCGCAGGCAAGTGCTTCGGCGAGCGGCGATATCGCCGAGCGGTCGAGCGAGTTTCCCAAACCGACCGCCGCATTGCGACGAAGCACGGCGGATCCGCGCCATCCCATCGCCGTGGGCGCAAAACGCCGCTTGAACTCGCCGCTTCGAAGACGCAGCAGTCGCGTGAGCGACGGCGCCGCAGTTTGCGCATCGAACGGTTCGGCATTTTCGCCGCCTTGCTCGCCTGCGCCGCGCGTCGGCGGACAGGCGACTTGGCAAAGATCGCATCCCCAGACCCAATCGCCCAGCAACGGCCGCATCGCCGCAGGGATGGAATCGGTGCGTTGCGTGAGGTCGGCGATACAGCGCGTCGCATCGATGGTGTAGTCTCCGCGAAGCGCACCGGTCGGACACGCATCGACGCAGCGGATGCAGCTTCCGCAACCGGTCCGCAACGGCACGTCGGGTTCCAGTTCCAGCGACGTAACGATCTCACCGAGAAATACGAACGAACCCGATTTTCCGGCGATGAGATTCGTGTGTTTGCCGATCCAGCCAAGCCCGGCACGCGCGGCAAAAGCCCGCTCTGCAATCGGCTTCGTATCGCAGGCAATTGCAGTGACGCTCTCCCCCGCCGCCGAATCTATTGCAGTTGCGAGGACACCTAAGGCGCCACGTATGCGCCGATGGTAATCGTTCGACCACGCATAGTTCGAGACACGCCCCGTAAGCGGCGGACGCGGCGGCGCCTTCGTCGCGTACGGAAACGCCAGACATACGACGCTGCGCGCATCGGCCAGAATACGACTGGGATCTGATGCAGTTTCCGCATACCGTGCATCGTATTTCCACGTAGCGAGATCCCCGCGCTCGAACGACTGCTTCATACGCTCGCGCGAGGCTTCATCCGGAAAAGACGGCGCAATCCGAACTGCCGCAGCGCCCAGTTCGGTGCCCAGGCGCACCGCCAATTGCTTTATCGCAGCGAGGTCAGAGCGTTGCAAGCGGCCGTTCCCGTCCCAAAGGAAATGCCGCATCGATCTCCGCGATGTCGTCGGCATCCAAGACGATGTCGCCCGCACCGGCATTCTCTTCCACGTGCGCCGTCTGTGACGCCTTTGGAATCGTAAACACGTTGGGCTCGCGCGTCAGAAACGCGAGAGTAATCTGGCGAACGCTCGCGTGGTGCTTGCGCGCGATGCGCTCCAAGGCATCACCGGTTTTTGCAAAACGACCGCGGCCGAACGGCGTGTAAGCAACGATTGCGATCTCCGATTCCCGAGCTGCCGGCACAATGCGGTGCTCGATTCCCCGTTCGTGCAAATGATACAGTACCTGATTGCACGACATCGGTATCGCGCCGAGCAACGCTCGTGCTTCCAGCATATCGTCCGCATCGAAGTTGCTGACGCCGACAAAACGTGTCTTTCCTTCGCGTACGAGAGTCGCGAGCGCGTTCATGGTCTCTTCAAGCGGAACGCTGCTCGGCCAGTGCAGCAGATAGCAATCTAGATAATCGACGCGAAGCCGACGCAGCGACCGTTCGCATGCGCGAATGGTTCCATCGAAGCTCGCATTGCCGGGAAGCACCTTGCTCGTAAGAAAGATCGATTCGCGCGCTACGCCTTGCAACGCTTCGCCGAGCAGTTCTTCAACGGTGCCGGACCCGTACATCTCGGCCGTATCGATATGCGTCATGCCTAGCTCGATGCCGCGGCGCAAAGCGCGACGCCAGTCATCGGAGCGCGCCCCCCGCTCGGGAACATCCCACGTTCCTTGGCCGATTTTCGGAAGCTCGACGCCGGTTCCGGCAAACGATTTACACTGCATCGTTTAACGCTCGTTCATTGGGCGATTAGAAGGAAAAGCGGTCGTCGTGAACGGCCGCGTACGCGAGCAGGCCGCCGCGCAGATGTCGTACCCGCGTAAAGCCGGCATCACGCAGCCGCTCGACCGCAACGCGCGACTTCACTCCCAGACGGCAAGCTACAACGTAGGGCTGCGCGCTATCGAGTTCGTGCAGGCGGTCGTCCAATTGCGACGCGGGAATCTCGATAGCGCCGTCGATTGCACCGAGCACCGATTCGTGCGGTTCGCGCACGTCCAGCAGCATCGCGTGCGGGAGAACGGCGTCGAGTTCCGCCGGATCGATGTCGTCAACATCGTTGGCTTCGGTCTCTTCATGCGTTTGTGCCGTCGTGATTGACGGATGCCGGCCACACAGTTCACAGTCGGGATCGCGTTCGAAAGCGATGGACCGCGTCTGCGCGCCCAGACTGTCGACCACGAGCAATCGTCCGCGAAGTACCTGCCCGATGCGTAATATAATTTTCAACACTTCGTTTGCTTGCCATGCGCCGACGATTCCGGGCAAGACGCCGAGCACGCCGCCCTCCGCACACGTCGGTACGGAGTTCGGAGCCGGAGCGCGCGGATAGAGGCAGCGATAACATGGACCGTCCTCATAGCCGAATACGCTTACCTGCCCGTCGAACCGGAAGATCGATGCGTAGACGTCCGGCTTTCCGGCAAGCTTGCATGCATCGTTGATGAGATACCGCGTGGAAAAGCGGTCGGTGCAATCCACGACGACATCGTATAATGCGGTAAGCTCCATCGCGTTAGCCGAAGCGAAACGCAACGGGATTGCATCGACTGCTACGGCAGGATTGAGAGCGGCGATGAATTCCGCCGCCGCACGCACCTTCGGCCGTCCGATATCTGCGGTGGTGAAGATAGTTTGCCGCTGAAGATTCGTTTCATCGACTGCGTCGTCGTCGACGATGCCGATCCGGCCTATGCCGGCGGCGGCCAAATATTGCAATACCGGCGATCCCAATCCGCCCGATCCAACGACGAGGACGCGAGCCGATGCCAAACGGTGCTGTCCCGCGACGCCGATTTCAGGCATCAGCAGATGGCGCGTATAACGGCGCAGCACGCCGGAAGCGTTCACGTTCGCGGGTATATTCCGTTTAGCCATTCCAGGACCTCACTGCGGGCGTTTTCGCCGGCGTACGTGTGATCGCTTTCGATCGATACGAAGTGCTTCGGCTCCGGCGCGCGCTCGTAGAGTTCGCGCACGCTGCTGGGGCTTACCATTCCGTCGCGGCTCGCCGCGACATAAAGCTGCGGACGTCCTGCGAGCTTTTCGAGGAGCCGCGCGTAGCGCTCGTCGATATCTTGAACTAGCGTCGGAAGATCGACGCCGGTAACATAGCTCGAGCGGAAATCGGCTGCGCCCGCCGCCCGTAAGGCGGAGATTGCGCTCGGGCGTCCGTAGCCGGTCGCAATAGCAGCGACCCCCGCGATCGTTCGATCCATCGCGGCGGTAAAAATTGCGGTCATCGCCCCCATGCTATGCCCGAGCGTAAGCGTTGGGCCGGTTTCTCGGGCGCGCGCGTGGGCAACAACGGCACTCATCGCATCGACGCAGTCGTCGATACCGCGAAGAACACCGCCGCTCGCTCCGAGTTTATGCCCGGGAAAATCGAGGCTGTACGTTGCGAACCCGTGACTTGCCAAAAACGAGCACAAAAAGTCGAGATTGTGCTTGCTGGAAGAATAACCGTGCCCTGCGACGATCGACACGTTTCTCGGGCGCCGCGGCGCATAATACAGGACGGCGACGCCGTTATCTCCGGCATCGATCTTCATCAGCTCAACAGACATTACGAATCCAAAGGGCGCTTCCCGAAGCGTAATGCTCTTTTTTCCAGATCGGCGCGCGCGATTTGAGCGCGTCGATTGCGAACTCGCAGGCGTCAAAGGCGACGCCCCGATGGCGCGATGCTGCGGCGAGTGCAACGGCAATCTCGCCGATTGCAAGATCGCCCACGCGATGCACGATTGCGATGCGGAGATCGCCGAACCGTTCGCGCGCCTCGTCGGCGATGCAGGCGAACTCATGCACCGCCATCGGAACGTACGCCTCATAGGACAAACCGGTGACCGCCGTTCCGTCGCTCGCGCGATCGCGGACGATTCCCAAGAACGTCACGGCGGCGCCATAGGAATCGTCTCGAACGGCCGCTTCAAGGTCGCGGATATCGATCTGAGTGCGGACGACGTCGAACACGTCAGCCCCCGCCGACTGGAGGCAGCAGTGCGATCTCGTCGCCGCTCTCGATGCGCTCGCCACCGCTTGCGATCCGGCCGTTGCGAGCCAGGCGTACGGAGCCGCTCAAAGATTCCAGATGCGGACTGCACCGTACGAGCGCGTCCCAGACGTCATCGAGCGACGACCCAAAGGGTACTTCTCGATTCTGCTCGCCGAAGCCAAGCAGTTCCCGAGCGCGCGCGAACGCCAGGATCCGAACCGTGACGCCGATGGCTAGTATCCGCCGAGATCGGTAGAGTATCCACGTTCCGAGAGCCAGCTTCGGGAAGAATCGTGCGCGGCGAGCATATCGATCCTACTGCAAATAAGCTTATGCAAGAGAATCTCCCAGAAGTCCGCGTCCTTTGCATAGACATCGTCGGGAATTTGATTCTCGGCGCGTGAGAATTCCCGAAGAGCCTGCCAATCGCGATCGCTCAATATTTTGCGCAATCGCGCCTCGTACTCAACCGATGGGCCTTGCTGCATCGAGAAGGCTACGCCGTCTCCTTTTCTTCTTCGAGCGGGTCCAGCACGAAGCGCCGGATCGCGCGAGCGACGCCATCCTCATCGTTCGATGCGGTGAGATTAGGAACAGCCGCCTTAACTTCCGGCAACGCATTATCCATCGCGACGCCGATCCCGGCCCATCGCAACATCGGCACGTCGTTTCGCGAATCGCCGATGGCCAGCACGTTTTTGCTCTGGATTCTGAAGTCGTCGCACAGATGTTTGAGAGCGTTCTTCTTGGTGGCCTGCATGCTCGTAACCGCAAGCTCTTCAAAGTCACCCCACGTTTCGTACTTAAAATGAACCGGAAGATCGGCAAACGACGTCCGGATCGCGGCGACCGAGTCGCGTCCGAAGAAACGGATAAACGTGGGAGCTTGATGCAGCACGTCGGTAAAGGTTTCGACGTCGCGCCAATACGGGCCGCGCATGTCGTCCAGGTATCGAGGCGCGCCGGCGAGGCGCCAAAACGATTCCTCAAGATACACGGCGGTGTCCAACCCGTTGGCTTCCGCAAATTCCAGCATCGGTTTCGCGTACTGCAGCGGAACCGGAATATGCCCGAACACCTTGCCGGAGATAAAATTCTTCGTGTGCGCTCCGTGAGCGCAGATCATCGGGAGATTTAAGTTCAATTCCCGGGCGATATGAGCCGGCGTATCGGCGCCGCGTCCCGTTACGATAACGACGCGCACCCCTGCAGCGAGCGCTTCGGAAATCGCAGCGCGATTTTCGGACGAGACGCCCTCGTTCGTGTTGAGCAGCGTTCCATCGAGGTCGAGTGCGATAAGTTCAATAGGTGACACCTCCACAAGCATAACGCCTGAAGTCAATCAATCGCAGGGGTACGACCTTTGGCGGACGCGAAATTATCACGCGATGAAAGCCTCCCTGCCGACGCTGCTCGCACTTCTTCTCGCGGCGCTTCCGGCCACCGCCTCCGCCCAAGAGCGCTGCTCGCACGAAACTCTCGCCGTTCGCGGCGTTCCCGTTACGATCGGCTACTGCGTCGCGCAGCCGCCGACTGCCGTTGCCGGAGCGGTTTTAGTCTCCGCCACCGCCGCCTTCAAGGCGCCGGGCGGATCGTTCACGCGCACGAACACAATGCGTTTCATCACCGGCGAGGGCCCATCGCGCGTCCTTGAAAACGTTCCGCTGGCATCCCTCGGCCTCAAAGGAATGCTGCATCTGACGCTGCTGTACTCAAGCGGCACCCTTCACATTGAAAGTGCTCTGCTGACTCCGGGCGCAATTACGATAAAATAGTTCTTTGGACGATGCAACCCTCGCCCGAATCAGGGTAATTAAAGGGCTTGTTATGCGACGTCTCCATATCGCGTTGAGGTCTGCCAAGGTCCCCCGGCCGCCGGCCGAAGGAGTATACACGTGTCCCGAATTGTAAACGGTTCGGGGCACTAGCTCATGCCGTGTACGGCGATCGTGCCGAACCTTACAAGCCCCGAACGAGCGCAATTTGTCTACGACGCGCTTCCGTCCGGGCTCTTCCCCACCGCCGATGCAAACGCACGCGTTCCCTGGCGAGTAAGTCCCGAACCCTTTGCGCTCAACGCTAAAACGCTGGCCGGACTCGAGCAACTCGGACCCGATCTGCTAGCGTTCTACCGCGCGATGAACGCGCTCTATAACCGCAGCGTGCGCGGCACCGCTCCGGCCTTTATCGCTGAATACCTGGACCGCGGAAAGCCCGAGCAAATCGTCAAGCTCACCCGTCAAAATCGTTTCAAACAAGACGTACCGAGCCTTATCCGGCCCGATCTGCTTCTCACGGAAACGGGTTTGGTCGCATCCGAACTCGACAGCATTCCGGGCGGTATGGGCTTTGTTGGTGCGCTTGCGGAAGCGTACTGCAAAGCCGGCATCGAGTCGATCGGCGGCGCCGACGGTATGCCCCGAGGTTTCGGGGAGATGCTGCGCTATGTAACCGGCGCCGCGCGTCCGACGGTAGCGATCGTAGTCTCCGATGAATCGGGCGATTATCGCGGCGAAATGCGGTGGCTCATCGACGCGGCGAACGCCACGGGCACGGTTAATGCGTTCGTGTGCGCGCCGCAAGAGATCGTCTTTACTGAAGATGCACTCTTCATCCGGCTCCCGGACGGACGCGAAGAAAAGCTCGATGCGATCTATCGCAATTTCGAACTTTTCGACATCCTCAACATTCCCAAGACGGAATTAATGTTCTACGCAGCGCGGCACAACCGCGTAAAGATGACACCGCCGCCCAAAGCATCGCTCGAAGAAAAACTTGCGTTCGCCCTTTTCCATCACTCGCAACTGCGCGGCTTGTGGCGAGCCGAACTCGGAAACGACGTTTTTGCACGGCTTGAAACGGTATTTCCGAAAACGTGGATCCTCGATTCGCGCCCGCTCCCGCCGCAAGCCGTCATCGCCGGCCTCGAAAGCAACGGCAATCCCGTTTCGGACTGGCAACAGCTGCTCGACCTCGGCAAGGGCGAACGCGATTACGTCGTAAAGCCTTCGGGATTTTCGGACCTCGCATGGGGCTCGAAAGGGGTAAAAATTGCAAACGACCTCACAAAAGAAGAATGGCGCGCGACCCTCGAGGGCGCACTCGCGGCGTTCGAAAAGACGCCTCACATCTTACAGCGTTTCCACAAAGGCAAGCGAATCCGCATGCCGTACCTCGACACGAACACCGCAGAGATTAAAATGTTCGACGCGCGCGTTCGTCTATGTCCGTACTATTTTGTAACCGGTGAAAAAACGACGCGGCTCGGCGGTATCCTGGCAACCGTCGCCCCCGCCGACAAACGTTTGATTCACGGAATGAGCGACGCCGTTATGACATCGTCTTTCGAAAAAGAAAACGGGTACTAATCCGGTAAAATGACCGGAAAGAAATAGCAGCGTTTGACCTTAGTAAGCTTGAAAGTGTGTACGCAATGAGCGATCGTTCAAAACCCGTCGATAACCCGAACGCAACAAACATCACTGAAGCTGCTGCGAAAAAAGCGAACAAGAAACTCTTGATGCTATTCGGAAAAGACCAGACGCCGCAGCAAATTATTGACGCAATTACCGAGGCTTACAACAGTGAGCTACAATGCTCTGCAGTCGTCGTCGGAGATTCAAAGCCAGAAGCGTGACGCCCCGGGTAGTGTCGTTGCGGAAGCGTCCAGCTTTTTTGGACTGCGCAGGATGCGCACTTCAAAACTTTGTTATTCCAAAAAAGTGGCCGAGTAGAAAAACCCCACGATGGGGTTTTTCGGGCGTCTTCCGCAACGACACTACCCGGGGCGTCACGCTCTTATCTGCAAGCTAGCGCAAAAGTCGTCGAGTAGAAAAACCCCACGATGGGGTTTTTCGGGCATCTTCCGCAGCGACACTACCCGGGCGGCGCGCTTTTATTTGCGGATTACCGTTAGGCTCTGCGCCGGGACGTCGATTTCGTCGGTGACGTAGGTCCGCGGGTTGTACCAAATCGTGAAGGGAATCTGGCCTCCGAACGCTAGGGCCGTGTCGCCCGAAGCAACCGTTGCGGGACGCGCGGGCTTGAGCGATGCGTCCGGAGCAATTGGAATCGATGTGCCGTACGACGGAATTACGGCGAGTGCCGCGGTGTCGTTCCATGCGGCCATCTGGGCGGGCAGCGCGATAAATCCGGCGAGAACACCAAGATCGATGACGATGAAGTGTTTCGTGCTCCCGAGCAAGTCAAAGGACTTCGTGCCGTTGAGTCCCGTCACGGTCGCGGTGTTGTTTGCAAATGTGGCCGACCCGTTGAGCGATCGCGCGCCGACCGTTCCGGAGAGTTGATAGGCGGTGGGCGCGAGATCGGCACCGAGGGTGAGCGTGTCGGCAGCGTTGCCGGATTGGCCTTGCGCGGTGCCGGAGCCCTTTTCGCTGATCACGGTGTCGGCACCGTTCGCTGCAACCGTTACAACCGACGTGCCGACGCTGGAACCGCTGGAGGACGCGGCATACGTGTAGGTGCCGGGCGCAATTGCCGGCGTCGCCGCGGCGGAAGCTCCGATGGTGAGCGCGAGTGCGAGCGGAATAAATTGGATCATGATGTTCCTTGTGAAGCGGCGATCGTCTTCGAGCATTGTGGCACGAGGGCGAGAAAGTACTCTATTTCTTCGGTAGTGTTGTAGCCATGCGGCGCCACACGGATACCACCGGGGCGCCAAGTCGTGATGATGCCTTCGCGCTGCAGCGCTTTTCCGAGCGCAACGCTTTCGCATCCCGGCATAAGAAACGTTACGATCCCCGAAGAGATTCCGTCACCACGCAAGCTTCGCACCTCTGCCCCGAGCGACGACAATCCGTCGCACAAGCGATCGGTAAGAGCAAGCACGTGCTTTGCGATTTGGGTCACGTTGGCTCGTTCGAGAACGTCCACGGACCGCTCCAGCGAAAGCGCACCGACGAAATTCGGGGTTCCGCCTTCAAAGCGCGATGCATCGCCGACGTAAGGCTGATCGTAGTTTAAAAAATCCCACATGTCGTCGAGCGATCGCCACCCCGGACTATCGAGCGCTAGATTTTCGAGTATGCTGCGGCGCACGTACAAGAAGCTCACGCCCTGCAGCGCGAGCATCCACTTCGCGCCGCCGCAGTACAGGGCATCGATGCCCAGAGCGTCCACGTCGACCGGGAAAGCCCCAAGACCTTGGATTGCGTCAACGCACAACAATGCGCCGCGCGAATGTGCGGCGTCCGCGAGCCCGGCGAGGTCGTGACGATACCCGTCGGCAAACGACACCCACGATACCGCAACGGCGCGCGTTCGGTCGGTAATGTTACCTCGAAGCACATCGGGCGTTAGCCGCTGCTCCTTCGTCGAGATCAACCGGACGTTTACGCCCGACGGGCGCAAGGCGATCCACGGAATCGCGTTTGCGGGAAATTCATTATCGCACAGGATGACTTCGTCGCCCGGCTTCCAAGCGATGCCGCGTGCGATCGCATTGGCCCCGTCGCCGGTATTGCGAAGTATGGCAATTTCGTCGCCGCGTGCGCCGATGAAACGCGCGATGCGTTCGCGGTACTGCGGCATCTTCGCTTCGTAGGTGTAGACGCCCATAACGCCCGCTTCGGCATGCCCGCGTACGAATTCGTGGATTGCGTCGCGAGAAACGGCGGGTAGAACGCCCACGGCGGCGTGGTTGAAGTACGTGAAGCGTTCCGTAACGGCAAACTGCGAACGCGGTAGCGGCGTGCTCAATCCGTTCCGATCATATCCTTCGTGTGCCACGCGATGTTCCCGGCGCGGTCGCCCGCGCGTTCGAGGGACGCGAGCACAAACAGATAACGCGTTCCGGCGCGCACCAATTCGGGATCGGCCTGCATCTCGTCTTGAAGCAGCTTGATGCTGCGCTTGTAAAGCTTGTCGACTTCGTCGTCACGATCGATCACTTCAGAAGCTAAGCGCTCGTCGCGCTCGGTGTACGCACGCATGGCGTCCAAGAGCATGGCATGTGCGACGCTCGCTATCCGGTCGATCTCGACTTTTTGAGGGCGCATCGGCTGGTCCGAAAGCTTTATCGCGTTCTTGGCGATGTCCACCGCGTAGTCGCCGATACGCTCGAGATCGGTACCGATTTCGAGCATTGCGGCAATTTCGCGTAGTTCGCCGGCAACCGGCTGCTGGCGCCAGATCAGTTCGATGCAATGCGCTTCGACGCGCCGCCGCAAGTCGTCTACGATGTCGTCGCCTGCAACGACACGAGCGCCCGATGTCGCATCCCGCCGTTCGAGCGCCTCGACGGAGATTCGAATTGCGTCGCCAACGAGCGCTCCCAATCGAACGACGTCGAGCCGAGTCGATTCCAACGCCTCATGATAGGCCGCACGCACCTTTTCTCACCCTCCTTGAGGCTGCACTAAGGACCAAACTTCCACTATAGAGCAAAGGTGGGACTACCGCAACGCACCGAAAGCCCCTGCGCTCTTTATGAAACGATAAGGTAGGGGGAAATTCTTGTCAAAAATCCGCACCGTCGGCGTCTGTGGCGCCGGACTGATGGGCAACGGCATCGCGCAAACGTGCGCTACATCCGGCTTCGACGTGATCCTGATGGAAGTAGCGCCGGAACCGCTGCAGCGCGGCATGACGAGTATCGGCAAATCGCTCGATAAGTTCGTAGAAAAAGGGAAGCTCGCACAGGGTGATCGCGATGCCGCTTTTGCGCGAATCGCGCCGACGACGAGCGTCTCCGGCATGGCGACCTGCGATCTAGTAATCGAGGCGATCGTGGAAAACGTCGCGGTGAAGACCGCGCTCTTTACCGAACTGGACGAACTGCTTGCTCCCAACGCCATTCTCGCGACGAACACGTCGAGTCTGTGCGTCATCGAACTTGCCGCTAAAACGACGCGCCCCAATCGCTTTGCAGGACTGCATTTCTTCAACCCCGTTCCGATCATGACGCTGGTCGAAGTCGTTCGGACGATTGCCACCTCGCAAGAGGTCATCGACGATCTTTTTGCCTTCGCGAAGCAGCTCGGAAAGGTGCCAATCCTCGCCCAAGACACGCCGGGTTTCGTCGTGAACCGCCTGCTCATTCCATATCTGCTCTATGCGATTCGCTGCCTCGAAAATGGACTTGCGAGCAAAGAAGACATCGATGCCGGCATGAAGCTGGGATGCGGCTACCCGATGGGGCCACTCCAACTGCTCGATTTCGTCGGGTTGGATACCACGTATTACATTGCCGAGATCATGTTCGAGGAATTCAAAGATCCGATTATGGCCGCACCTCCGCTACTCAAGCGAATGGTGCTTTCCGGACGCTGCGGACGCAAATCCGGAAAAGGTTTTTACGATTATGCATAACGCGAGCGTCTTTGAAACGATCGCGGTGGACAAAGACGCCGCGGTAGCGATCGTGACACTGAATCGGCCTTCGGTTCTCAACGCGCTCAACGGCAAACTGTTAGGCGAGCTTTCTTTTGCGCTGCTCGAACTGGAGCGTAATTCCGATGTCGGCGCCATCGTAATAACCGGAGCGGGAAGCAAAGCGTTCGCCGCGGGAGCCGACATTGCGGAACTCAACGCGCTTGAGAGCGCGTCGTCGGGAGCGGATCAAGCGCGAACCGGACAATCCGTTACCCGGCAGATCGAACGTCTGCGCAAGCCGGTCATCATGGCGGTGAACGGATTCGCGCTCGGCGGCGGCTGCGAGCTTGCGATGTCGGGCGACATACGCATCGCAAGTGAAAACGCGAAATTCGGACAGCCCGAAGTTAGCCTCGGATTGATTCCCGGTTACGGCGGCTCCCAGCGAACGACACGCCTTGCGGGAAAGGGCATGGCGATGTACCTGTGTCTGACGGGCGAACTCATCGATGCCTTCGAAGCTTTGCGAATCGGTCTGGTCGAAAAGGTCGTTCCGCTCGATGCCCTGCTTGAAGAAGCAAAACGCATCGGCAACGTCATCGCATCGAAAGCCCCTCTGGCAATTACCGCGTGCAAACGGGTCATCAACGGCGGAGCGCACTTGAGCATCGACGATGCGCTGGAGCTAGAAGCGATCGAGTTCGGCACGCTCGTCGACAGCGCCGACTTCCGAGAAGGCACGAGCGCATTCTTGGAAAAGCGCAAGCCGGCATGGCAGTCGAAGTAGAGTCGGAGATTGCCGGCGATCTAGCGAGCGCGCCGTAATCGGTGCGCTGTGCCGTCGGCATTGTTGCAGCGTTTGCCGTAGGGGCGCTTACCGTTTGGCATGCGAACGCGTGGGCACAGGATTCCGGTCCCCGTCGAGAAGTTGGCGCGGTCCGCGCTGCGGCGCGCATACTTTTTGTGGATCGGGTTCGTGCCGACGGCGGCAATCCATCGACGATAGCGATTGATTCCGTAGCCGTTCACGGATCGGCGGCGCGAGTATCCTGGAGCCGGGCGGGCGTGGCGCAAACCTCGACGTTTACCTATCGCTACGATCGCTGGTGGGACGACGCAGGATATTCGGCAACACTCGGCGCGCCGTTTTCTTCCTTCGCGGCGATCGCGCTGCGAGCGCCCTCCGAAGCCGAGAGCTGGCACAATTTTTTCGGTGGAAATGCGTACGTCTATTTTACGATCGAATCGCGTGACGGCCTGCCGCACGCCGTACCGGCAGGAACGCCGATGCGGATCTGGTGTCCGTTTGTACTCGATCCCGCCCTTCACTATTCGCTCACCATTGCCGGAGCCGATGCGCCGATCGGCCCTATTCCTGCGACGTTTTCAGACAACGCGTTCGCATTTTTGCTTCCTGCGTTCGTCATGTCCGGCTCGGCGCGGCTCATGGGCGAAGTCGATGGCGACCCGTAGTATCCTTGCGTAAACATTCGCTGCTTTCTCTCGCACCTCGAAAGGGAACATCGGTACGATGAGCACGTCGTCGGAAGGCCCGTTGCGTAAAGCGGGATGGGCGTACTGGAGTTCGGTGCTCGGTCCGGGCCTCATCACCGGCGCTTCCGACGACGATCCCTCAGGAATTTCGACGTATTCGGTCGCCGGCGCATCGGCGGGACTTTCCATGCTGTGGATCGTTCTTGTTACGACGCCGATGATGGCCGTAATCCAGGGAATGTGCTCGCGCATCGGTATGGTGACCGGCGTCGGCTTGGCGACGAATATGCGCAAGCATCTTCCGGCGTGGATGCTCTATCCGCTTTCGCTCTCCGTAATCGTTGCGAACATCATCAACGCCGGAGCCGACCTGGAGGGCATGGGCTCCTCGGCACGACTCGTTACTTCGCTTCCGGAATGGTTTTGGGTTATTGTTTTCGGTGTGGTGCTGGTCGTGCTGCAAGTCTTCTTTTCATACCGCGCACTCTTCAATGTCGTTAAATGGCTGACGCTCTCGCTCTTCGCCTACATCATCACGGCTTTCATCGTTCATCCGCACTGGGGTGACGTGCTCAAGCATCTCGTAACGCCGGAGCTGCACTTCAACGCTGCCTGGCTGACAACGCTAATGGCGGTGCTCGGGACCACCATCACACCCTACCTCTTTTTCTGGCAAGCGTGCTTGATGGTTGAAGAAGAGAAATCGATCGGGCGCAACACGGCGCTTTCGCGGAGGGGAGCGACGGAACAAGAGATCAAGGACTCGCATATCGACTGCAACGTCGGCATGATTTTCTCCAACATCGTTGCGTTCTTTATCATTGTGACAACCGCTGCAACGCTTGCGGCCTCCGGGCACAGCAACATTCAAACCGCACAAGACGCGGCGCTGGCTCTGCGGCCTCTGGCAGGCCGATTTGCATATCTGCTCTTCTCGCTCGGCATGGTCGGGACGGGACTGCTTGCAATTCCGGCACTCGTCGCGTCGTCGGCGTACGTTGCGGCCGAAACGCTCCAATGGAAACATGGCCTTAGCCTCAACCTGCAAAAGGCGCCGGGTTTTTATGGAACGCTAATCGTAGGCATGATCGTCGCGGTCGCGATGGATTTCTTGCACGTTAACGTGATCAGCGCGCTGCTCTGGTCCGCCGTAATCAACGGAATCGTTGCCGTGCCCCTTTTGGCCGTCATCGTGTGGTTCGCCGGCAGCAAAAAACTCATGAGTAAATGGCGCAGCTCCCTCCTTGCGCGGATATGGGGCTGGGCGACCGTTGCGGTAATGGGCGTCGCCGCAATCAGCATCTTCGTCTTTTGGGGAAAGAGTTAGCGTAACGACCGCTCGGCGTTGCTCATTGCCATCTGGATTGCGGGATTAAAACCGGACCAGTTTGCGCGAATGCGGCTTTTCGGATCGATGACGACCACCGTTGGAAAGCCTTGGATTTGGAAGAGGCCCTGTGCCGACGTCGTCGGATCGAGCGCGACGTTGTTGAGGTGATAGCGTCGCGCGAAGGCGGCCGCTACGGCGCGCGGTTCCCCTACGTCGATTGGGACGACCTCGACTTCCGGGTGTGTGCGCGCGAACGACTCGACGAGCGGCATCTCGAGACGGCACGGTTCACACCAGGATGCGAAGAAGTCGAGAAATACGACGTGGCCGCGCGCTTGTTGTAGGCGAAACGTGCCGCCGTCGAGTCGCTGATACGCCACAACAGGCGCCGGATACGCGGAAGCATCGTGCCGCAGCACCCGCGGCGCGATAAATATCTTCCACGCTACGAACAGGATTACGAGTATGGCGAGCGCATCGAGCAGGCGTCCGAATTGAAAGGCGGGCCTGCGCTTCTCGCTACTCCGAGACGAAGACGGCTGCGATGCCCTGTCCTCCGCCGATGCATGCCGACGACACACCGTAACCGCCTCCGCGGCGTCCGAGGTCGTTGAGCGTCGTAATCGCAAGGCGAGCACCCGATGCACCGAGCGGATGTCCGAGCGAGATGGCACCGCCATGCGGATTCAAACGAACGCCGTCCGTCCCGAGCGCACTCTTCATCTCCTTCATGCACGCTAAGACTTGCGGCGCGAAAGCCTCGTTGATCTCCATCACTGCAAGATCTTTCGCATCGATGCCGGATCGCCTAAGTGCCTTCGGAATTGCTACCGCAGGGCCGATTCCCATGATATCGGGATCGACGCCGACGACGCTGGAGCCGATTAGCCGTCCGATCCATCGCAGCCCGTCGGCCTTAGCTTGCTTCACAGTCGTCAGCACGACCGCGGCGGCGCCGTCGGTGATACCGCTTGCGTTTCCCGGGGTGACGACCCCATCTTTCGTAAAACGAGCCGGAAGTTTGCCGAGCTTTTCAGCCGTAAGTCCGGTGCGCGGGCCTTCGTCGCGATCGACTGCGACCTGCGTCCCTTTCGGACCTGGGACGGTAACGGGTGCGATCTCGTCGCCAAAATATCCGTTGCTCTGAGATTCCAACGCCCGCTCCTGGCTTGCCAAGGCGAACTCATCGCACTCTTCCCGTGTAATCCCGTATTTTTTTGCGAGGTTTTCCGCGGTGATCGCCATCGGCGTGTCGTGATACGAGTCCGTGAGCGCCGTCCACAACGAGTCCTCGAACTGAGTCGCGGCTCCGAAACTTAAACCTCCGCGTGCGCCCCGCACGACGTGAGGGGCTTGGCTCATGTTCTCCGTCCCGCCCGCGAGCGCGTACGCCGTCTCTCCCAGCCGCAGCGACTGCGCCGCGGAAAGTATGGCCTGCAAGCCGGAACCGCAGAGCCGGTTCAACGTCAGAGCGGGCACGCCGATGGGAAGTCCGGCTCGCAGGCCGATGTGGCGCGCGAGATAGATTGCGTCGGCGCTGGTCTGCATCACGTTGCCGAAGACCACATCGTCGATCTTCTCCTTCGGCACGCCGCTACGGGCGATGGCCGCCTCGGCCGCCGCGACGCCAAGATCCGTTGCCGTGAGCTTCGCAAGGCTTCCGCCGAAGTTACCAAAGGGCGTCCGCGCACCGGCGATGACGACGACGTCGGAGTCGTTGAGAGGAGCTTTCATGGGTGCTGTATTCGCCAAGCAGCCGCATATTCCACCCCTGCCGGCCGTTTGACAGCGTGGAGCAGGCACGGACCTGGTCCGTCAGTAATCATCGCGGGTCATGCCAATAAATCGCTCCTCTTCTATCACGCTCGACGCGCGCTCCCTTACGGCGGGAAATAAGACCGAGAGCATTCTCGAGAGCTTCGATCGGCTTCAAGTCGGCGGCGCCGTCGAAATAAATGAGGAGAGCGATCCGCGCGCTTTGCGCAACGAAATGACCCAGCTGCGCCCGGGGCGCTTCTCGTGGGACGCGCGGAACCTCGGCGGAAACCGCTGGACGGTACGCCTGGAACGGATCGACGAGAATGCCGACGGTGAAACGTTCCTCGCGCACGTCGCCCAGTTTACCGCGGCCAAAGCGACCACCGTAAAGGAACTCGCTACGCAGATGAGCGAGCGGTCGTACAAGTCGGGCGACACCATCTTCGACGAAGGCGAAATGTGGCCGTATCTCGGGATCGTCAAGAGCGGAAAAGTAATTTACACGCTGCTCTCGCCCGACGGCAAAACGCACACGATCGGCGAACGGCTCACGCACGACACGCTCAATGAAAGCGGCGTGTTCGACGGGGGCGGAGCGACGACGCGCGCGGAGGCATTGACCGACGCCGTCGCAGTCACGCTTCCAAGTGAAGCCGTCATGCACGCTATCCGCAACGATGCCGAACTAGCCCTGGGCTTTCTCATTGCGAGTTCTCAAGCGCGGCGGCGTTCCATCGACACCATCGCCGATCTCGCCTTCGCGCACGTGCTTCAACGCGTCGCGAAATTCTTACTCGGTTACGCCCGTACCTCGGTCGGGATGACGCGCGGCCTCCCGGGCGTAGAGAACCTCTCACAGGCGCAGATTGCTGCCGCCGCCGGCACCGTTCGCGATATGGCGGCGCGCGCGCTGCTGCGCCTCAAAAACGCCCATGCCGTCGAACTCGACCGCGGCCGAGTCAAAGCGATCGATCGTCCGCGGCTCGAAGCGTTCGCGCACAACGTTCAAGCGCCACCGGTTTAGGGCCGCCCGTCGCGCGTTATAAATTTCGATGCGATCGCGCCGCAGCCGTGGAGAAACGGAGCGGGGACAACGCGGGAGATTGCGTGCGACTCGAACGTTCCGCCGTTGTGGCGCATCAGCGTCGCGACAATCGAAAAGACTTCGACGTTCTCCGATTTCACCGGTTACGATCGTACGTTCGTCGCGCTCGACCGCGATGTTATGCTGCGAATCGACGATCGCAGTATTGCAGTGAAGCGGCTCGCCCCCTGCGCGTTCGGCGGCGAATCGCGCGTTGCGTGCGAACTTGACGGCCCGCGCGCGCACGATCTAAACATCATGACGCTACGCGGCGCCTGCGCTCACCGGCTGACCGTCTGCGGCGATACAATCGACGTGGCGATCGTTTGTGCAGATCGCACGTCACCGCAAGAAAATGCAGTTTGTACGATCGCCGGAATCACCCAAATGCCGCTAACCGTGATGGTTCGCTTCGACGAGCAGTTCAAATCGGCGCTTAGACTTCTACCGTTTCGATGGACTCCATCGTAAGGGTATCCGGGGGCGCCTGCAGATCGAATGCGGCGCGCTTGCTCTTAGCTGCAGCGTCTGCGAGCGGCTGCAACGGCGCACCTATGGTTGTTTTTTCCTGAACTTGTGAAAGCGTGTGCCGGCCTTTCTGGACCGATGCGAGCGCCGATCCTAATCGGCCCTCTAGCTCTCCCAACAACTGCGCGGCATATGCGTCGGCGCCTTCTTTAATTTTTTGCGCGCGCTCTTCGGCTTCGCGCAGCACGACCTCCGCCGTCGTGCGGGCGCGCACGACGATTTGATTTTGATCTACGAGTTCCGTGTGAACGGTCGCCGCTTGCTCGACAATCGCGTCGGCCTTTTCGTGCGCGGCGCGCATCACGCGCTCTTGATCCTTTGCGATAATTTTGGCGCGGCCGACTTCTTCGGGAAGCGTTGCTCGAATTTTTTCTACGAACTCGACGAGTTTTTCCTCCGAAAGAACGCGATAGCCGGCAGGCAGCCACGTTCCCTCATGTACGTAGGCCTCAAGTTTATCCAAAACGCGATACACCGACATGAAAAACCTCCGTTAGCTGCTAAAGCGGGGTGCTGCTGTGTACTTCGGCGCGCTTGCTTGCCATAACGCGCAATACCGGCCCGGGAACGAACGCGGCTACGTCGCCGCCTAGAAAGAACACTTCTTTGACCATGCTCGAGCTGACGAACGAATATTTCGCATCAGACATAAGAAACAACGTGTCGACGTTCGTAAGCGACCGGTTCATCAGCGCGGTCGACATCTCGCTCTCGAAGTCGGACACGACGCGCAACCCTTTGACGATAACGTCGGCCTTCAACGACCGCACGTAGTCGGCGAGGAGGCCGCGAAAATGCGCGACGCGCACATTGGTTAAATGCGAGACACATTCCTGGAGCATGGCAGTTCGGTCGTCGAGTGCGAACATAGAATTGCGTTTCTGCGGATTTACGACCACTGCGACGACGAGTTCGCTGAAAACGCCCGCCGCGCGCTCGATGACGTCGAGGTGACCGTTCGTCGGCGGATCGAACGAGCCGGGATAGATCGCCCTCGCGCTATGCGGACGCGTGCCGTTATTCACAGGCAACGCTAGCCTTCCGCCGCGGAAAAAAACGCCAACGCGACATCGCCGTACACTTCTTCGCGAGTCGAACGATACCCCGGTATCGCGGGAAGAATTCGCTTCGCGGCGTGCTCGTAAATCACGAGCGCGTCGGGAGCGAGCAAATTGCGCTCCAGCAACAGTCGGAAAACTTGGGTAGGAACGGCATCTGCGTACGGCGGATCCATGTACACGATATCGAAGCGGCCTTCTAGTCGGTAAAGCGCGCGCTCTGCCGGGGCGGCGACGACGTTCACGTGCGCGCCGATTCCAAGCTGTTCCACAGCACCTTGTATCGCGTGCGCGGTTTCTCGATGCGCTTCCACGGACACGACGCCCGAAGCTCCACGCGAAACGGCTTCAAAACCGATCGCGCCGGTACCCGCATAGAGATCGAGCATGCGCGCGCCCCCGATGCGCGGCAGCAAAATTGAAAACAACGATTCTTTCACGCGGCCGGGAGTCGGGCGAACGTCCATGCCCTTCGGCGATTTGAGCTTGCGGCTGTTTAACGCACCACCGGTAATCTTTGGACTCATACGCTAGCACCCGGTAGAATTGAAAGCAGTTCGGCAAGCGAGCCGATTGCCGCCGCGGGCGGCGAAACCGTTGCCGGATAGATTTTTGCTTCGTTATCAAGCCACACCGAATGCATTCCCGCGTTGGCAGCGCCGGCAACGTCGGTGCCTGGATCGTCGCCGACGTAGTAACAATCCTTCGCTTCGACACCCAGCGCGCTCGCGAGCGCCGCGAATGCCGCGGCTTGCGGCTTCTGCACGCCCAGCGTCGCGCTTGCCAGAACTGTCCCGTGGAATCCGGCGCGCCTTCCTTTGGCAATCTGCAACGGGTTCCATCCATTGCTCAGAATCGCCACCGGGACATCGCGCTGCCGTAATTCTTCGATCGTCGATTTGGCATCGGGGGCGGGGACGACAAAGGCATCTACCATCTGTAGCGCCATCGATTTAAACGCTTCGGCGTAGCCGGACCCAGCGCTTGCGCCGCGCTCGCGAACGAACCGATTAACGGCTTCTTCGATCGTACACGCGCCGCCCCGTTGCGAGGCAAGCAGAGCGTCGATCGTTGCCGACTCTTCGCTTAACGTGCCGAGCGCGCGCCCTCCATCGTTCGCGATGCGGTCGAGCAAATGCAGAAACGCAACGCGTTCGAGCTTGTTATCGATGCACAGCGTGTGATCGATGTCGAAACCTATTCCAAAGGCCGCACGACGCATCGTTCGTTATTTCGGCCCGGGACCGAGAATCACGCGAACGAAGTCCCCCGGCCGTATCCATTTGTTTACTGCGGTAATGATGTCGGCGTTGCTCGCGGCGACTTCGCGCTGCGCGTCGATCGTCGCCTGATCGAGCGGTAAACCCAGGCGCGCATATTGCAGCAGCTGACCGGCAATTCCGGTGAAACTTTGCTCGCGAATCGGCACTTCGGAAACGAGCATGGTCTTTCCGCGCGCGAGGTCGTCGGCACCGACGCCGCCGTGCAGCAGACCGTGCAGATCGCCCATCGCGAGCGACTGCGCGGCATCTATTTTATTCGGATCCGACGAAAACTGGATCCCGAAAGTTCCACGATTCTTGCGGGAATCGAGCCGGCTGTAAATTCCGTACACCAGGCCGTGCACGTCGCGAACGTCATGAAACAATATCGATGTCGCCGAAGCGCCGAAAGCCGCATTTGCCACTGCAATTACCGGCCAATCTCCGTCGCTACGGGCTAGCCCGTTGGTCTGAACGAGCTCCACCTGCGATTGGATGCGCGAGGCATCCGGGACGACGACGTCGGCTGCCTTATTCGCAGGTACCGCCGGCAGGGAAATACTCGGTTTTGGTCCGTCGGCTTTCCATTGGCCGAAATATTTTTCAAACGTTGTTTTCGCATGTTCCGGCGTTACGTCACCGACAATGACGACGGTTGCCATGTCAGGCCGGTATGCACGGGCGTACCACGTGTGCAAGTTCGCCAACGTGACTGCGCCCGCGCTCTGCGGCGTCGCCGTCACCTGCTCCGGATCTCCCGGGGGGTAGAGCGCCTTGTTGAGGGCCACCGCAAAGAGGTAATCCGGCGACGACATGACGCCTTGCAATTCTTGTACTCTTTGTTGTTGGATCGTCGCGAAGGCGGCGGCCGGCAATGCCGGATGCAACTCCTCATCGGCAAGGAGCGCAACGGCGCGATCGAATCGATCCGACAGCGACGTCAGCGAGAACTCCGTTCCCGCGCTGACTTCGGCGGCGATGTCGTCGAGTTCTTTGCGAAACGCAATGCGGTCGTATGCCGTCGTTCCGAAGGAAAGCAGCGAGGATGTAATATCGGCGACGCCTTGTATCTCTGCGGGCGCTTGGATCGCCTCGTTCGAGTCGATGTTTCCCGAGACGACAACCGTGTGCGAGACGTGTTCGGGCACGACGATCAACCGCATTCCATTGGCAAGCGTCATATCGACCGGCGTAATCGATGCCTGCGGAACCTGCACGTTCTTGAAAGCGGCCAGCGCCCACGATGGAAGCGGGTCGTGATGCAGGATCGTCACCTTCGCGTTTTCTTTAGCGGGCGGAGGCGGCGGATTCGCGCTGACCTTGCCGAGGTTCTTCGGAACCGCTTCGGCGACGATCATTCGGTCGAAGTCGAGATATTGCCGCAGCACGCGGTTCACGTCGGCCGGGGTGACGGCCTGAATTGCCGCAAGATCTTCATCCGGCGACGTTTTGCCTTCTACCGCCACGGCATCGCTCCAGGACTGCGCCAAATCTTCTATGGAATTGGCCTTATATTCCGCATCTGCCACCGCGCGGCGCTTCGCGACTTCGATGAGTTCGGGCGGCACGCCGTCCTTCTTGTACCGTTCGATCGCTCCGCGAACCGCATCGATTGCAACCTGCGGTTTCGCGGTGGCAGGTACGACGCCGACCAGGAGGGCGCCCGACGCCTTGGCGTGCGAATCGATCTCCTCAAGACCCGCATAGAGAACTGCTCCCGACGCAACGAGACCGTACAAATCGGCGCGTTGATTGTCGAGCACCGATTCTAGAACCTGCGTCGCTTCGTAGTCCTTGCTATCCCAACCGGGAAAGCGGAACGCAAGACCCACGATCGTCACGGGCTGATCGCTATCGACCGAGATCGTTTTCGATTTGAGCGGGTGCAGCTTCACGGCGGGACGAGCGGGCAACTTGGCAGCGGGAAAATCGGCGAAATACCCACGAACCGCTGCAATCGTCGAGGCTCCCTCCACATCGCCTGCAATCACAAGAACCGCGTTATTCGGATGGTACCAGGTGTTGTAGAAGGCCCGTAACTTTGCAGCATCGATAACGCGCGCGAAACCCTCCTGCGTCCCTAGCCCGTTCTTGCCGTACGGCGTACCGGCATATAGCGACGTCTGCACGTCTTGGAACAGCCGACGTAGCGGACTGCTGTAATCTTGGGTTACCT
>JALYTY010000033.1 GCA_030854045.1 Vulcanimicrobiota bacterium
TCAAGGCGCAGGTGGTGCAGGAAGTTTTGCGCGGCGAAAAGACTGTCGCGCAGATCGCTGCTAAACATAAGATACACCCGAACATGATCGGCCAATGGAAGCTTGCAGCATTAAAAGGGCTGCCGACAATTTTCGATGAGAAGCGGAATGCAGCGGCGGTCAAGGCCGACCATGAGGCCGAGATGCAAGAACTCTTCGAGCAGATCGGCCGGCTTTCGATTGAGAACGCGTGGTTGAAAAAAAAATCTGGCTTTGAGCACAACAGCCGCTGAACGCCGCGCGATGGTTGACCAGGACGGAAGTGAGCTCTCCGTTGCGTCTCAAACGGAGCTGCTGGAAATCAATCGATCGAGCCTGTATTATAAGTCTGCCGTTCGCGATCGCACTGAGATGGTCATCAAAAACGCAATCGACGAAATCTACACGAAGTGGCCTTTCTACGGCTCGCGCCGTATTGCCGTGGAGCTCACCAAAAAAGGACTCACGGTCAACCGGAAAGCCGTGCAGCGCCACATGCGTGAAATGGGCATCGTAGCGACGTTTCCTGGGCCAAATCTTAGTCGGCGAGCGCTCCAACATCGCGTCTACCCGTATCTCTTGCGAGGCGTCACGGCTCAGAACGCCAATCACATCTGGGGCATCGACATAACGTACATCCGCATGAGCACGAGTTGGCTGTATCTCGTCGCGATCATCGACTGGTTTTCTCGTTATATCGTCGCCTGGGACCTTGACGACAGCCTAGAAATGGATTTCATTCTCCGGGCCGTGGACCGTTCATTTGAATTGGCGGTCCCCGCAATTTTCAATAGCGATCAAGGAAGCCATTTTACAAGCGATTCTTACATCGATCGCCTCCGTGAGCGAGACATCGCGATCAGCATGGACGGCAAAGGCAGGGCCCTCGATAATATTTTCACTGAGCGCCTTTGGCGAACGATCAAGTACGAAGAGGTCTACCTCAACGAATACGATTCGCCACGCGAGGCGCTGAAACGGATCAGCTCGTACATCGATTTCTACAACAACGAACGCCCGCACCAATCTCTGGCGTATCGCACGCCGGCAACGCTGTATCTCACACGCTAAGCAGAAAGGGAACCCACCTTAAGCCGGTCGAAAATTTGTCTTGACAATGGGGTCCACTTTACAAGGGCCGTCGGCCTTTCGATTGAAGCGGCCTTTCGTTCGGTGCTGCTGATCCGCCCCGGATTCCGAAAACCAGACGTTTGATACCCGTTGTATGGTATCCCTCGACGCCTATAAAGCATTGACCCGCTACACCGGTCCATAAATCGCGCGACTCAGGCATATTATCCGTTCGCCCTGATATCCGAATCAATGCCATCTTGACGAACCGGCTCGCATTCGTGATGGGGCGGTATGGCGTTGTGTATGTCGCGTTCGGCGCAAGCTCCTTACCGGCTCGCTCGTTCTTATCTCGTTCGCGACTCCGACGAGCGGAAGCTCTTTCACGAACTTGAGAGTTCGCACGCTCGGCATTTTCACTTAACGATCAATCATCGTAACGACGATCATTTCGATCCAGCGACAAACACCATTGCGTGGGATCCCTACAGCGCCCTACGCACGACCGACGGCGGCAGGCAATCTCCGGCGCTTGGCCTTGGCCACGAAATCGATCATGCGGTGGAACGCGCGCGCATTGCCGCACGCCTTAGCGCGACGCCGAGCCGGCAGTACGACTCCGCCGAAGAGCGGCGGGTTATCACCGGCAGCGAACGGCACGCCGCGCGAACGCTTGGGGAAGACACGCGAAGCGATCACGGCGGCGCGACATATCGAGTCGCATCGCCGGTTGAACGTTAGCTATTTCGGTTGCCGCTGGCGTTGCGCACCCAATGCGGCCGAATATACCGCGATCGCGCGATTGCGGGCGTGGCCGTGATCGACGATCGGTGCCGGATAGTCGACGCCGATGCGGCAACCAATCTGCTCCTGCAATAGCGGCGGCATCTCCCACGGCTCGTGAACGTATTCGCCCGGTACGTCTTTGAGTTCCGGAACCATGCTGCGAATGAAATCGCCTTCACCATCAAACGTCTTACTCTGCAGCACCGGATTGAAGACGCGAAAATACGGCACCGCGTCGGTTCCGGTCGATGCCGCCCATTGCCAGCCCCCGTTGTTCTGCGCGAGGTCGGCATCGGCCAAATGCGCTTCGAAATAGCGCTCGCCCCATTGCCAATTCAACAGCAGATCTTTGCTTAGAAACGATGCGGCGATCATTCGAAGACGATTGTGCATCCAACCCCTTTCGTTGAGCTGACGCATCGCCGCATCGACGATCGGATATCCCGTGACGCCGTTACACCACCGCTCGAAGCGGCTTCGATCGGTATCCCATTCGATCGCTGCGGCGGCCTCGATAAACGGGCCATTTGCAACGCGCGGATACGATTTCAGAATCGACTGATAGAACTCGCGCCAGATCAACTCGTCGATCCACTTTTCGATCTGCCCTCCTCCCGGCCGCTCCGCCGCCTCGAAGGCGCGTTGAAAGCACGTTCGTATACCGATCGTTCCGGCACGAAGCTGCGGCGAGAGATGCGACGTAGCATCGAGCTGCGGCATATTCCGATCATCGGCGTAGCGCTCTGCGGCCCCGCCGGGTGAAAGAAACGTATCGAGCAGCTCGCCTGCAACGGGTTCGCTGCATCTGGGAAAGTGCGGCGATGACGAAAAATGGTACGACTCCGGCGTAGGTACGGCAAGCGTCGAGCTAATCGCATCGCCGGTCATTAGCTTGCCTGCGATACGTTCCAGCGATGGTATCGGTGCGGCGGGCCGCTCGGCGTGCATCCGGCGCCACTTATTGCGGAACGGCGTGAATATTTTGTAGGGCGAACCATCCCCGTTGCGCACTTCTCCGGCCGCATAATACACGTGATCCAGCGACGTATGAACGTCTAGCGACGCAGCACGCAGCCGCGCGTTGACTTCCGCGTCCCTTGCAATGGCAGCCGGGTCGTAATCTTCGTTGTAAAAGATCGCGTGCGCATCGATCCGCTTAGCGAGACCGAGAAGTTCGCGTGCAAAATCACCCTCAAGCAACGCCAGATCGCTGCCGCGCTTGCGCAATTCCAAACGCAGCGCCCCCAGAGCCTCGAAAAAAGTCTGAACGATCGGCGCTCCCACGCGATCGCTTGAGAGCAGCACCGGGTCGATATTGAAGGCAATGCAGATTTCTCGAGAGCGCCGCGCCGCTTCTGCAAGAGCGGCGTTGTCCGCTAGGCGCAGGTCGCGGCGCAGCCACACGACCGAACGAGAATAGGAAGGCTCTTGCACGATGGTTACTCCCTAGGATCGCCGACAACGAAGTGTAAATGCGCGAACGATGGCCTTGGACCTCAGCATCGTTCCGCTCGCGTTGCCGCTCAAACATCCATTTAAGATTGCGCGAGCAGAAGAACGCGTTGCACACACGGCGCTCTTCCGTTTGCGCCACGACGGCTGTGAAGGCCTCGGCGAAGCGACGCCGATCGAGCGGTACGGCGAATCCGTCGAGACCGTGACGCGATACTTTGCAGACCATCCGCTTGCAAGCCGCAATCCATACCGGATGGAAGCGCTGCTCGATCCCACAATCCCGTCGGCGGCGGGAGCCGGCCTCGATATCGCACTGCACGATCTTCTCGGAAAACAACTCGGCAAGCCGGTTTACGAACTTCTGGGACTCGATCCGGCGGCGACGCCGCTTACGTCGTTCACCATCGGCATCTCCGAACCGGAAACGCTGCTGCAGAAGTTGGCGGAAATAGGCAACCATCCCGTTCTGAAGATAAAGCTTGGTTCGGGGACCGCGGCGCAGCAGATCGAAACCATCGCACTCGTACGGGAGCGCCATACCGGCGCTATCCGAATCGATGCGAACGAAGGGTGGAATGTCGAGGACGCTATCGCGATGCTACGTGAACTCGCACGTTTCGATATCGAGTTTTGCGAACAGCCGATCCCCGCGGGCTCTCCCGAAGGGTTACGAGCCATCCGCGAACGGTCGCAGGTTGCGATCGTAACCGACGAAGACTCACTCGGTGCCTCAGATCTTCCGCGCTTGCGCGGCTGCGTTGATGGCGTGAACGTGAAGCTCGCGAAATGCGGCGGCATTCGAGGCGCCTTGCAGATGATTCACACCGCACGCGCGCTTGGAATGAAGATCATGCTCGGCTGCATGGTCGAAAGCGCGATTGCAGCAACCGCAGCCGCGCATCTCTCACCGCTCGTCGATTGGGCCGACATCGACGGGCCGTTTCTCACCATCGGCGATCCGTTCTCAGGCGTGCGCTACGATAACGGGAAACTGATGCTGAGCAGTGAGCCGGGTTTGGGCGTACGGGAGCGCGTTCGCGCGTGAAGCGCCGCTATGCCATCCTCGCGCCCGATGAATTTATCGACAATGCCAAAACGGCCCACGGCGTAATTGCGTATGGTGCCGACGAAACCGTCGCGGTGATCGATGCCTCCTGTGCCGGCAAAACGGTACGCGACGTACTGCCGCATCTTCGCAGCGACGCGCCGATCGTTGCAACCGTCGCAGAGGCACTGCGCTATCAACCGTCGTCGCTGCTGATCGGCACGGCACCTCAAGGCGGCTCTCTGCCGCCAAGCTGGCGAAGTGAGATACGCCGCGCATTAGCTGAAGGGCTGGAGATAGTCAGCGGCCTGCACGACATGCTTGCCGACGATGCAGAGTTTGCGGAGCTCGCGCGCGCAGCCGGAACGACGATTTGGGACGTACGCAGGCCGCCCGCCGTGCCGCTGTTTTCAGGCGCTGCTTACAGCGTGCAATCGCCGATCCTCTTGATGGTCGGCAACGACTGCGCGGTGGGCAAAATGACGGCGGCGCTGGAGCTTGCGCGAGCCGCCGAAAAACACGCCATGCGCGCCGCGTTCGTCCCGACGGGTCAGACCGGCATCATGATTGCGGGATGGGGAATTGCGATCGATCGCGTGATCTGCGACTTCGCCTCCGGCGCGGCAGAGGCGCTCGTGCGCTATGCGGCGGAAGGCACGCCGGACATTATCTTCGTAGAGGGACAAGGCGCACTCAATCACCCCGCCTACGCGCAGGTAACGCTCGCGCTGATGTATGGATGCGCGCCCGACGCACTGGTATTGGTCTGCGATCCGGTGCGCAAGACCGTATCGGGCCTTACAACGCCCACCCTCGGCTACCGCGACTGCATCCGGCTGCACGAAGCGGTTCTCGCGGCCGTAAAGCCGGCGCGCGTAATCGGCATTGCGCTCAACACGCGCGGTCTGAGCGATGAAGCTGCGCGCGCGGAGATCGATCGCGCGCAGACCGAAACGACTCTACCTGTCGACGATGTCGTTCGCTTCGGGGCAGATGCGTTTTACGCTGCGATTGCGCCCGCCATCGTGAAATCGCAACCGCTTCGTATGGCATCGAAATGAAACCGTTCGCCGCTTTTTCCGTCCTAATCGTGTTGCTGTGCGCCTGCAGCAGACTCGGTAACGCCGGTGCAGGCGGCCGAAATTCTTGGACAACGCCGGGCGTGCTGCGAATGGGAGAACCGCAAGAGCCCGACAGTATGAATCTGATGTACGGGCATAACGCTGCAAGCGATGAAGCAAGCGTCCTGCTCTATTCGTTCTTGCTGCGCTTCGACGATAACGGGAACTACATTCCGGACCTTGCGACGGCCGTACCGACGCTCGCAAACGGGGGCATCAGCCGCGACCAGCGTACGATCGTGCTGCACTTGCGAAAAAATGCGCGCTGGTCCGACGGGTATCCGCTTACCGCCCGCGATTGGATCTTTACGTACAAAGCCGTATTCAATCCGCGCAACAACGTCAAAACGCGGTACGGCTGGGACGACATCGCATCGGCTAACGCTCCCGATCCCTATACGCTCGTCATTCATTTAAAGCGGCCGAGTGTTGCCGCTTTAGGGATATTGACGATGGCCGGGGCGGCCTATCCGCCTTTGCCCGAACATATTCTTGGAAAACTTCCCGACCTCAACACCGCAGGGTACAATAGCAATCCCGTCTCAAGCGGCCCGTTCGTGCTCGCGCGCTGGAACCGCGGTTCGTCGATCGTCTTCGAACCAAACCCGTATTATTTTCGCGGCCGCGCCCATCTCAAGCAGCTGATCTGGAAGATCATCCCCGATACCAATACGCTCTTTAGCCAACTGCAAACCCACGAGATCGACGTCTATCGCGGCGTCGACGAGAACGCCGTCGCGCGTCTCTCCGCCATATCGGGCATTACCGTCCTGCATCGCACCATCGCAAACTGGCGGCATCTGCAGATGAACACGAGCGTGCCGCAACTGCACGACGCGCGCGTACGCCGCGCGATCGCCTACGGCATCGATTGGAAACGCATCAACGACACGGTGTATCACGGCTATAACCGCCTTGCCGTATCCGACGTGTTCCCGCAATCCTGGGCAGCTCCGTCGCTTTCGCCCTACCCGTACGATCCGGCGCTGGCTCGACGGCTGCTCGCGCAAGCGGGATGGGCGATCGGCGCAGACGGCATCTTGCACCGCGGTTCGCTCGCGATGCACGTTACGATATCAGCGACGTCGAGCGCAAAAACGAACGAACAGTCCGAAGTCGTGATGCAGTCCATGCTGAAGCAACTCGGTTTCGACGTCGCCATCCGCAACTATCCCTCGACGCTCATGTTCGCTCAGAACGGACCGCTGTACACGGGAAAATACGACTTGGAGTGGTCCGTCGATACCAACGGTCCCGATCCCGATAATAGCGGCAGTTGGAACTCCGCGTTCATCCCGCCGCGCGGAGCGAATACATCGTGGCTGCGGGACCCGATCGTCGACGAAACGAGTGCCGCCGCCGCGCGGACGTTCGATCAGACCAAGCGCAAAGCGCTCTATCAACGCGAGGAAGAACGACTGCGCGAACTCATGCCCGTGGTCTGCTTTTATTGGGAAACGTCCTATTCCGGCGTAAACAGCGATCTGCACGGCTTTAAACCGGCCGCCTTTCTCGCGGACGGATGGAATGCGTGGCAGTGGCAGATTTAAGCGCTTTCGCTCAAGCGCTCAACATTCGGGAAAGCGCACGCCTTTGCTTTGAACCGGCGCGCGGCGGCGTTATCAGTTGGAATACGTATGCCGCAGCCGGGAAGCTTTCGTTCCGTCTGCTGCGCGCAAATTCGCCGGCGAGCACGTGGTACGACTACGCAGAATGGCACCCGAGCGGGCGTAAGTCCTTTAGCGCGCAAAGCGATCGTGACGGCGTGCGCGTCGACGTAGATTTGCTGCACGCCGAGCAGCCCTTCGACGGCATCGAACTCTTCGCGGACGGCGTCGACTTTAACATGCTCGCCTTCGCATCGCCGGTTCGAACCGTACCGTCGTTGCCGTACGCGCGCGATGCGATGGTCCTCGACGTACCGGCCCGCTCGCAATACGTCGCAGACGATCAGAGCGGCTGGTGCAGCCCGGCAACCTTATCGATGGTGAACCGCTATCACGGTATCGATGTCGGCGTGGAAGAAACGGCGCGCGGCGTCATGGACCGCGCGTACAACGGAACCGGAAATTGGGCATTCAACGTCGCATACAGCGGTAGCTTAGGCTTGCGTGCCGTCGTTGCGTTTTTGAGAAACCTCGATCACGCGCAGCGGCTTATCGAACGAAACCTGCCCGTTATTCTCTCGTACTCGTGGGCCGAAGGCGAATTGCCCGGAGCGCCGCTCGAACGTTCCGACGGACATCTCGCAGTGCTTTGCGGGTTTACGAGCGACGGAAGCTGTGCGATAAACGACCCTGCAGCAAGAGACGTGCGCGTCGTATATCCTCGTACCGCCATCGAAGCATTGTGGCAGCGCAACGATTGCATAGCCTACGTTATCGCGCCGGTAGGAATCGACTATGCAAGCGTCCTTGCGGACAACGCATGACGCGGCGCGCGGTTCAGCCGCAAGAGCGTCTACGATCGTTCGATGACGTAGCCGACGCGCCGCTTCACATCGCGCTCGTGGAGCCCGAAATTCCGCCGAATACGGGAAACGTCGCGCGCCTCTGCGCCGCTACGGGCTGCGCGCTGCATCTCGTGGAACCGCTCGGGTTTCGCATCGACGACCGCGAACTCAAACGCGCCGGTCTGGACTATTGGGATGCAATCGGCGTCGTCATTCATCCCTCGCTGGATGCGTTTCTTTCGATTGCGACGACGCGCCGCTGCTGGTTTTTTTCTACGCACGCGATTCGCTCGTATACAGAGGCAGAATTCCGGCGCGGAGACGTACTCGTTTTCGGCCGCGAAACGAAGGGACTGCCAAAAGAACTGCTCGCGCGTTACGAAGAGTCTGCGCTGCGCATTCCGATGCGCGCCCGCAGCGTGCGAAGCATCAATCTCTCGACAGCGGTCGGTATCGCCGCGTATGCCGCGCTGGCGAAGTTAGGATTTCCCGACCTGGTGTGAGCGCGGCTTCGATAAGAAAAACGACGCGCCGAATGCGAGCACCGCGAAGAGCGTTACGGCGCCGAAGACTTGTACGAGACCGTACGTGTCTCCGATCCATCCAAAAACCGGTGCGGCGAGGCCTCCGATCGTTACTGCCAAGCCGAGCGTAACCCCCGATGCTACGCCGATGCGTTCGGGCAGATATTCCTGACCGATCAGAACGATAACGCCGGCCGATAGCCCGAGCGACGTGCCGAAACCCGCTGCGAGCAGCACGATGAGCGCATACAACGGCACATACGATCCGGCAAGCGCGATTGCACCGCCGAAGATTGCCGTCAAGACGAGCGACATTGCGACGACCCGCCGGCGATCGATCCGGTCCGCCAGCCGGCCGCCCCAAATCGTTCCGGCCGCGCCACCCAGCAGCAGCAGCGTGAGAGCCAATGATGCAAGGTTCGCACTCGCATGCGCGATGCGCTCGGCAAATATCGGCAGGAATGTTACGGCGGCGAGAAACGTCATCGAACGAAGCGCTACGACACCGGTCAAGTTAAGAAACGCACGCCAATCGTCTTGTCCCGGAAGCATTTTGCGCGAACGGTGAGCGGTGCGCCGCGCCTCTTCAAAGCGCGGCAGATCGCGCCAGACGAGCGCCGAGATAATCACCGCGGGCACGAGCAGAAACGCGATTCCATGTAAGCCGAAAGCGTTGATTAGCGGCGTGACCGCCACCGGACCAAACGCGAAGCCCAAGTAGCCGCCGAGGGTAAAGACGCTCATTCCCGACGCGCGCTTTGCGCCGGCAAAGTAATTGGAGAAGCGCGATCCTTCGGGATGAAACGCCGCAACACCGATTCCCGAGATAAGCGCGCCAACCAACATAATTGCAAAGCTCGGCGCGAAGCCGATGATTGCCATGCCTCCCGTCGCGACCAAAACCGCCGCCGGAATCACCCACGCCATCGAACGGCGATCGGACCAATGCCCGAAGAGCGGCTGCACGATCGAGGATGAAAAGTTCATTGCAAGGACGAGCGTTCCGCCGAGCGCGAGCGATACGCCGCGATGCGAGAGCCAGAGAATCAGCGCCGGCAGCGCGCTCTGATTCGCATCGTTGACCAGATGCGCGATCGTGAGCAGCGTAATGCCCCGACGATCGCCGTCGTCAGCGTAAGGAGCGGTTAGTATTCCCGAAGCAGCGGCCATGGAGACATTCTGCCATCCGGCATCGAGGAAGTCCCAGACATAAGGAGCGGCGTAACGCTTCGCTAAAAAACTTTCTTGCCGCAATCACGGCGAGATACCGGCGAAGGCATCGGCAAGCATAACGGTCGCCGCCAAGGTTCGCTTCATTGCGTAACGAACGATTTACGGCATGAAATGGACGTTCGTTATGCTGGCGGCCCTTTTTTGTGCGCCGCTGTGCGCGGCGGCTTCACCGACGGAATTTGGAGCCGGCGTCATCGTAGTTACCGGTGACCATCACGAATCGAACGGAGATTCGCACGCAGATGGAGTTCCCGCGCCGTTACTTCACGTTTCGCATGATTTCGGCCGCTTGCAATTCTCAGCCGAAGGCATACCGCCGATCGGCCGCGTTCCGATTACGGGAACCGCGATCGGGATCAGCGGTGTGGAGCTGACCTATATCGGCGCTTCGCTGCGCTATCGCCTTACGCCGCGTACTTCCGCCGGTATCGGGGAGACGATATACAATCAGCAGACAACGTACACGCAAGAGATCGCGGCGCCTGGAACCGGAGACCATGAAGTTACCTCTGTTCTCAATACCAACCGGTCCCGGGTGGTCGGCGTCCAGTATCAAGTCGTTCAAACGCTTCGTGCGACTCCTCGCTCCAACGCGGAGTTTCTCTTCGCGGTAAACCCGCATATGACGGGCAACGTGGGAATTCATTACGATTACACGTTTTCCGACGGCAACCACGGATCGAGCCCATGGATTGCAAGTCCGGAGAGCGGCTCGCAAGTCGATTCAATTCTGAGCAACAGCATCTTTGAACGCCACGTCGTTCTGCGCTACGGCGTTCGTTATATCCATCTCTCGATGCATTTCCCCGACGGATCGCTTGCCGATCAAAATTCTTTTCTTATTCCATTCGCCGGGCTCTCGCTTTCGATCGGACGGTAATGGATTCATCGCTCGAGGCGATACAACGCCGGATAATCGGCTGCACGCGTTGTCCGGAGCTGCGGACGTACTGCGCCCAGGTGGCTCGCGACAAGCGGCGGGCGTATAGCGCGCAAGATTATTGGGGAAAACCGGTGCCCGCGTTCGGCGATGAACATGCCCGCGTGATGCTTGTTGGACTCGCGCCGGGAGCTCACGGAAGTAACCGTACGGGACGCCCATTTACCGGAGACGCTTCCGGCGATTTTCTCTACCCGGCGCTCCATCGTGCCGGCTTCGCGTCCCAACCGTTCGCGCACGCCGTGGAAGACGGCATGGTGCTACGCGATTGCATCATCACGGCGGCCGCCCGTTGCGCGCCTCCCAAAAACAAACCGACGCCGCAGCAGCTGCGCAATTGCTTTCCGTATTTGCTCGAAGAATTCGATGCGATGCCGCAACTCGACGTTATGATCGGGCTTGGGAAAATCGGTTTCGATGCGATACTACGAGCACTGCGCGAACGTGACTTTGCGTTCGAAACGTCGAGACCGACATTTGCCCACGGCGCTCACCACGCCGCAACGCGCGCTGGAAGACGCATTACCGTATTGGGAACGTATCATCCAAGCCGTCAGAATACCAACACGGGAAAACTGACGATCCCGATGTTCGATGCGATCTTTACGTCGGCGAGGGCGCTGCTGACGCGGGAATGATCGGACGCCCGCAGGCGTCGGTAATTTCGAGGATGCCCCATTTGCTTTGGTGGGTCATCGTGCGGTTATCGCGATGTGGATTGCCGAACGCTTTGCGCATCTCTTCAACCGCTTTATCTTGCGCGTCTCGATCGGTTGAATGCACGATCGTAATCGATGCAAGCGTGCCGTCGATATTGGCTTGAAGCACCATGTCGGTTTCATCCGTTTGCAACTCCCGCGTCTCGCACGCTCTAAGCGGCGAAGGCGACGCGCTTACGGACGCCTGGGTGGCCGAATGCGATGCGCCGCCGCAGCCGACGAGCGTACCGGGGATTGCGAACGCAAGAAAGCCTAGAGAAAAGAAAGTTTTCGGCCGCACGAGTCGATGGCTCTATCGGGCATCATCATGCCGCCCGACGGCCCCTGCTTGAACGACACGATATGCAACGGCGGCGCGTTGACCCCGGCTGGGCCGTACTGGCGCTCGAGCGCGATGCGAAAATCGTTCACAGCTTCCTCGTTCTCCTGCGAATTGACAACTTCATACCGCTGAACGGCTCCATTTTTCGCAAAAAGAATCCGGATAGAGATTCCCTTGTCTCCGTTTGCCGTTTCCACGCCGCACGATGGACCGGACGTGAGTGCGGACGCAGGCGCCCACAGCAGCACAATGCCGCAGCAGGCCGCGGCAGCCGCAATACAGAGACGAGCGAGAATCAATCGAACTCCCACAACCCCGGTTATCGGCCGTCCGCCGGCTCCGGGAGGGTGCTTCTAAGGTTAAGATCTCGCAAGAGCCGCTCGGGAACCGCCGTCGGGGCGTCCATCATAAGGTCGCGGCCCACCTGATTCTTCGGGTAAGCGATCACCTCGCGAATGTTCTCTTCCCCGGCCGCTAGCATCACGATTCGGTCGATGCCGAGCGCCATTCCGCCGTGCGGGGGAGCCCCGAATTCAAGTGCTCGAACGAAAAATCCGAACCGGTCTTCGATCTGCTCCGGCGTCATGCCGAGCATCTCGAATATCTTGCGCTGCAGTTCCGGCTTGTGTATGCGGATCGATCCCGAGCCTAGCTCGAACCCGTTTAAGACCATGTCGTAATGCTGCGCGCGCATTTTTTCCGGCGCACTCTCGATTAGCGCCCATTGATCTTCGCCCGGGGAAGTAAACGGATGGTGCGCCGGCACCGGCGCCCCCGTTGCTTCGTCGATCTCGAGATACGGGAAATCCAGCACCCAGCAGAATGCGAACTGGGCCGGATCGCGTAGCGCGCACCGCCCGGCGACCAAATTTCGCATCTTGCCCGCGACAGGTAACGCGACGGTCGCCGCATCGGCGAAAAGCAAGAGCGCATCACCGGTTTGGGCGCCGCTCAATTCTTTTAGTTGGCTTACCTGCCGCTCGCCGACGAACTTTTGCGCCGAGGACTTCGTGCCGTCGGAGCCGAGTGCGATCCAGACCATCCCTTTGCCGCCAAACGCCTTGGCCTCTTCGGTCAGCGCGTCGAACTCACGGCGTGAGAGCGATCCGCCGCCCGGATATCGCAACGCAACGATCGTACCGTCCGAGTCGATGACGGACCTGAACACCGCGAAATCCGTTCCGGCGAAAATTCCGCGCGCATCGCAGAGTTCTAATCCGAAACGTAAGTCGGGCTTGTCCACGCCGTACCGCGCGATGGCATCCTCGTGCGTCAAGCGTGGAAATGGAGCCAGATCGATATCCAACACGTTTTTCCATACGTAGCGGATGCATGACTCCATCGTCTCCAACACGTCTTCTTGCGTGCAGAACGACATCTCCACATCGACTTGCGTGAACTCCGGCTGCCGGTCGGCACGTAAATCCTCGTCACGCATGCATCGCGCGATCTGCATGTACCGGCCGAATCCCGCGATCATCGAAATTTGCTTGAGCAGTTGCGGAGACTGCGGAAGCGCGTAAAAGGTTCCGGCGTGCAGCCGCGACGGCACGAGGTAGTCGCGCGCCCCTTCGGGGGTGCTTTTGATGAGCATCGGCGTTTCGATTTCGATGAAATCCCGCGCATCGAAATAATCGCGCATCGCCTTGACGATCTTATGCCGCATGCGCAGGTTTCGCTGCATGCGCGGGCGGCGCAGATCCAAATACCGGTATTCCAGGCGAAGGTTCTCGTCGACCGCATCGTCGTTATTGACTTGAAACGGCGGCACGTTCGAGCGGTTGACGATCTCGAGATCGTCCACGGCAATTTCGATCTGCCCTGTGTCGATCTTTATGTTTTCGGTCCCCTCGGGACGCCGGCGGACGCTGCCGCGCACGCACAGCACGTCCTCGTTGCGCAGATGCTCTGCGTTTGCGAAGCACCGCTGCGCGGGATCGAATACGATCTGCGTAATTCCGTCGCCGTCGCGGAGGTCGAGAAAGATCAGACCGCCATGGTCGCGACGCCGGTTCACCCAGCCGCATAATTCGACTCGCTCGCCGGCGTTGGCGGCACGCAACCCGCCGCACGAGAACCGTTCGGTCACGCTAACTCTTCCTTATCGCGGAGCGCCGCTTTGATGCCGGAAACGTAATAATACTGCTGCACGACGTCGCGTGCGAACTTCGATCTTTCCGCACGCAAATCAAGATATCCGAGTATCGCGGGCATGTTCGTCAGCATCCCGTGCAGCGTGAGCGAAACCGGCGTCATGCCGAGGTTCAGCTTGACGCCCAGATGGGGATGCTTGCGATAGAAACGAACGGTAGAACGGCCGGCGAGCTTCATCTTTTCCTTCTGGTCCTCGTGTGGAACGTCCTGACAGTGATAGTTAATTGCCAGGGGCTCGTAACGTATCGTAACGCCCGATTTCGCGAGACGATAGCCAAGTTCTAAATCTTCGTGCCCATAGCCCGTAAAGGTTTCATCGAAACATCCGACGCGAAGAAGATCGTCCCGCCGTACCGATGCATTACCGGTTAAAAAGTAGAGCCACGGCAGCTGTTTACGCGTAGGCTTGTGCAGATATCCCCGGGCGTGCGGGTGTTCGCGCTTAAATGCGTAGTCGTCAAGATCCTTGACCTGTACCTCAAGGCCGACGACCGCGACCCGGCTTCGGTTGCGATGATGGTGCAAGTGCCGGCTTAAAAGATCCGGCGATGCTAAGATGTCGGAGTCGTTGAAAAGCACGACCGGAGCGTTCGCCGCAGCAATACCCGCGTTGCGCGCCATCGCGCGGCCGCTGTAAGCGCCCGGAAGATGGCGCACCTGCGGATGAGCCGCGCTCATGCCGGCGAGATATTCTTTCGTGCCGTCGCTTGAGTTTGAGTCGCAGATCAGCAACTCGTACGACTCTTCCGGCACGTCCTGCGCAAGCAGCGTCGGTATCACGTGCCGCAGCGTATCCAAACGGTTATACGTCGGGATAACGACGGAGAGATCAAGCATCGATAAGTTGGGCAACGCCGTCAACGATCGCCTTTCGGAATCGGGCAAGTGCCGGCTCGTCGTCGGATGCCGGCTTGCGAACCAGCACGCTGGGCACGCGGTATGGAGCCCATTCCTGCGAGTTCAGCCGGAAATAGCGGTGTTCGAAAGCAACGAGCGTCGGCCTGCGCATCGCGCTTGCTACATGCGTCGCTCCGGTGTCGACCGTAACGATGCAGCGAGCCCGCTGGAAAAGAGCGGCCCAAGCGTGAAACGCAAGCCCGCTCGCAACCGCAAATCCTTCGCGCTGGAAGTCGCCCGCGTACGCTATGCATTCATCGGCGCAACTGATGACGATTGCGACCCCGAACTTCTGCAATTCGTGCACGAGCGAAAGCGTGCTTCGCAGCGTGCTTCCCTGACTAAACCACCGCGTGCCCAAGTGAAAGACTAGCGGTTCCTTCGGAAAATATGCCACGAGCGCGCGATCCGCCGCGGTCAGATCGATGCGTAACCGCTCGATTCGCGCCGTAGCGCCGCCGAGGGAAACCAACGACAGCAATTGATCGACTTCATGCGGAACGGAAAGCGCCGGATCGCGTTCGCAAAGTTCGGGATCGGCCGGCGAAACCATCATGCGGTTAACGTAAAGCCGCCCCGTGAGCCGCGCTACCCATCGACGGACGTAGGTGTAGCCTATGCGGACGCGCGCTCGCGTCGCTCCGACCAACTGCAGCTCCTTTACCCGCGGCGCGAGGGCCACGGCCAGATCGTAGCCGCGGTAACGCGCGCCGAACGATCCCGCATTAGCGTCGCGCGGAAAATCGACAACTTCATCGACGTCGGTATTGCGTTCCATCACGACGCGGTTGTACGGGCTCGTCACCATCGTGATGTGGGCCTGGGGAAACGATGCTCGGACGGTCGCTATTGCGGGCGTCGAAAGGACCAAATCGCCGATGCGGTCGGTGCGAGCGAGCAGGATGCGGCGAACGCCCGCGCCGCGATCGTCAGGCATCGGCCGCGCGGCGCAGCGTCAATTCCAGTTCTTCGAAATAGGCATGACGCGCGAGCGCGGCTGCAGCGCGCAGCTGCCCGTTCGTGAGCGCGCGATCTTCGGCCGTATCGCCGAGCGCGATTCGGCTGCGCTCGGCAGTTTTGCGCCGGCGCAGTGCGTGCCAACCCCGTTGCGGCGGGCTAATTCCGGTCGCCAGATACGTCCGCCAATGCGGATGAAGCTTCGCCAGCTGCACCGCGGTGCGCGCTTGAGCGCGTGCCTGCCGAATCATCTTTTCGACATTTCCGCTGCGCGGCCTCGGCTTGTAGTGATACGCGAGCGCCTTCGGGTTAAAGACGGCGCGCACGCCGCCGAAACGCAAACGCAACCCAACGTCGATATCTTCCCAGCCGTATTCCGAAAACGACTCGTCGAAGCCGCCGATGGCGCGAATCGTACGCAGCGGCACCGATACGTTGGTCGTCCAGAAAAAATTACCGCTATAGTCTTTGAAACTCCATACCGGCGGCGGAAGATCGTCGAAACTTTCCACGTTGATCGCTCCGCCGCGTACGATCGCAAGCGGCGAGCGTTCGTGCGATCGCAGATGTTCCTGCAGAAAGTTCGGCAGCGGCAGAACGTCGTCGTCGATGAAGACGATGCGCTCCCCGCTCGCATGGGCGATGCCGGCATTACGGCCTTTCGCGAGGCCCGAGTTCGGCTGATTGATTACGACGAAACGGCACGTCGCGCGAGCGGTTGCGCGTTCGATCACTTCCGGAGTATCGTCGGTCGAACCGTCGTTAACGAGGACGACTTCGTATTCACTATCCCCGATCGTTTGTTCGAAACACGCGTCGAGAACGCGTTCCAGCAGCGCGGCACGATTATACGTGCACAATTGCACCGTTGCCCTCAAGCGCTGCCTCCGTTTCCGCAATGATTCTCGGCACGTCTAGATGTTTGATGCATGCATAGTCCGGACACGTTTCCTTTCGATCGCCGGAATGGCAGCGATACGATGCGCGAACGACGGCGGTTCGCGCCCCAAGCGGCGCCCAGCGTTCCGGAAAATCGCTCTGGAACGGAAAAATCCCGACGGTTACCGCGCCGGCCGCCGCCGCCACATGCATCGCACCGGTCGTAATCCCGACGAACGCAAGCGAATCACGTGCGAGCGCCGCAAAGGCGCCGATATCCGCCATGCCTGCAATCGATATTGCGCCCGATCGCGCTGCAACCGCGTCGTTCATCGAGCGTTCCGACGGCGAACCGGAGAGCAGAACCGCCATCCCGAATCGATCCTCAAGCGCGCGCACGAGTGCCGCCCATCCTTCCGTGGGCCACACGCCTCGCTTTATCGCGATCGCATTGGTCGGATGCAGCACGATGTAAGAAGCGTTGCGCAGCTTCAGGCGCGAGCGCAATTCCGAAGCGTCTCGCTCGTCTTGCGCGCTCGGAACTAGATGCGGGACGGCATCGGGTGTGTCGCAACCGATCGCGCGCGCATAGTCGAGCAGAACGTCGCTCCAATGCGACGTGACGTCGCCTTCTTCACTGCGCACGACGACGCGTTCTGTGAATCGGAACGAGTACAGTCTGCGCGCTTGTCCCACCCGCACCGGTATTCCGGCAGCCTGCGGAACGCGAGCCGTCCGCGGCGTCGCCCACGTTACGACGCATGCATCGTAGTTTTGCGCCCGCAGTTTTGCTGCGAGCGCACTCGCTTCGATATTGTCGTCGATATGCACCCGATCGATGTCGGGGACCCGATCGAGCGTGGCGCCGTGCGCCGGCAGCGTGAGCGCTTCTACGACGGAGAAACGCCGGTGCAACGCCCGCGCAACAATCGATGCGATCAGCGAATCTCCGATTCCGCCGCCGGCGCAGTAGAGCAGCGCTCGCATTACCGCTCGAGCACGCGCACCAACTCGCGCGTGTACATGCCGTCGAGGAACTGGGAACGCGCGAGAGCCCGTATAAACGCCGGTGTCCCCGGACTCGTCGCAATGCCGGCATAAAGGGCCAGCAGCGCATCCGGGAGCAGATAGCGGCCGCGCAGCAGATTGGCCCGGTGTGCGCCGGTCGCGATACGAGCGCGAGCCGACGGCTGTTTTGCTACAAATCGCTTCGCCATGCGGGCTTTTTCCAAAGCCTTCCGCGTTTCAACGTGCAGCGTGTTCTCCTGCGGCGGTTTGATATGCCACAGATATGCGTCCCACGCAAACCTCCAGCGCAATCCGCTCTCGCGCAGCCGCGCACCAAGTTCCGTGTCTTCCCATCCATACAGATCGAACGATTCATCGAAACCGCCGACGGCATCCAGAGCGTGCTTGGGTATCGACACGTTGCACGTACACAAAAACGCCCGCGAATAATTGCCGGGATTCGGCTTCGGTAACGCTTCGTACGATGCGACGTTGAGAATTGGGCCGTTTACCACGAGGTTGCTCGTGGTGTGAGCCGCTTCGTGACCCGCGAGAAACCCCGGCGGAAGCACGACGTCGTCGTCGCAGAAAAGCACCAGATAGCCGGTTGCGCTCGTGATGCCGCGATTGCGTGCTTTGCCGCGATTCGGCTCGGGTTCGTATACGTAGATGACGGGATACGATTCGCGCAGCGACTGGCGTTCCACAACGCCCTTCGTATCGTCCGCGGAACCGTTGTCGACAACGATTACCTCGAACGAGGGCGCGGCGATCTGTTCTTCAAACGACTGCAGCGCGCGTTCGAGATATGAAGCGCGATCTTTGGTAGCAATGACGATCGAACAACGCATGCTGTAATATAACTCGCTAGCAGGATGCCAGTTTTAGCAGTGATTCGGCCATCCGGTCGGCCGCGCCGACGTGGTCCGCGTATAACGAGCCCAGTTGCGTTTTGGATCTCGCAAGCCAAGCGGAATCATCGTAGCGTTCGAGCGCGACGCGCGCAACGCGTCCGGGTGTGAGCGTTCCGTGCCGTTCGTCAACGATGCTTGCGCCGGCATCGATGTTCGGCTGCGTGTGGTAGAGAAACCGCGCCGCGATGCGCGTGACCACCGCGCGTTTGAGCGGTACGCCTACGAACGGGAGCCGGTTTAGATAGGTCAGAGGTCCATTGAACGCGATTTTTTCCGGCGCGTTGAGCGGCGTAATCGCAACGGTGGGTACTCCGAGCACGGCGAGTTCGATGCACTTCGTTCCGGGAATCGTCACCGCTAACCGCGCGCGTTTAGCAGCGGCGAGCACGTTTCGCAGCACCGGGATGCGGACGGCTCCGTCGAGCGAAACGAGTTCGATTCCGCGCTCGCTTCGAACGAGCGTTCCACGTTCTGCCCACATGCGCGGATCGCCGGCACGCTCTACCGCTCGGGCTACATCGGCCTCTTCGGTAAATGGCGATATGCCAAAGGCAATCGGCAACTGTGGCCGCTCGCGCAACGCCCGTAGCGCCATCGTAAAGAAAAACGGGACGAGGTTCTGCACCTCGTACGAACGTGAACCCGGCATAATCAGGATGCCGTCAACCGGCGCGCCATCTTCGAGCGGCGCCTGCGCTTCAAGCAAGGCGCCGTCGATTGCGAGATTGCCGACGCACTCGATGCGCTCGGCCGGCACGTTTCCCGCGCGCAGCACCTCCACGTTCTTCCCATCGACGGCATATACGCGCTCCCACCGCTGCGCGTAACGGCGGGTCGAAAATTTGTATGCCGTAGCGGCCGCGCGCAGGCGCCCCCGCACGCGCATCGCGTGCATCAAGTCTCCGCCGAGATAATGCACGACATCGACGCGATCCGGAAGGCCGTCGACTCGTTGGCCAAGCGCGACGCGGAGATACGTCGGCGGATCGTATACGTGCGCGCTTGGAAAATGCCGCCGCGCGAACGCCGCTTCCCGGCCGGTCGCATAGTCGTCGGGAACGAGAAAAAGATGGATCTCGGTCTGCGGTGCGCGCGCGTAAAGCCGCCGGATAAGTGGGCGAACCCAACCGGCCAATTCTCCCGGGCCGTTGGCGGTAATTGCGATACGCATTCGAAGCGGCTACTGCCCGTAACGCGCAATGATTTCAGCGACGATGTCGGTCGTGCTGCGGCCGCTCACGTGCGGAGCGAGCCGTATTTCGCCGCCGTGCGCGAAGACGACGGTGCGCTCCGGGAGTTCGTCTTCGCGATACTGCGAACTCTTCACGAACACGTCGGGCTTTATGCGGTCGATCGCCGCCTCGGGCGTGCGCTCGCCGAAGCCGACGACGGCGTCGACGCTACGCAACGCGCGCAGCACACGCGCACGATCTGCGAACGGTACGAGCGGCCGACGCTCGCCTTTGAGCCTGCGGACCGAGTCGTCGCTGTTAACCGCAACGATCAAGGCATCGCCCTGAGTGCGCGCCCAGGCTAAGTATTCGACGTGTCCGGCATGTAAAACGTCGAAACAGCCGTTGGTAAAGACGACGCGCTTCCCCTTCGCGCGCAGCCCCTCTCTCCAAGCTGACGCGGCGCCGATCTCGAGCAGTTCGGCGAAGCAGCTATCAGGGTCCATGATCCACGAGTGCAAGAATCTCTTGCGCCGATGCGGTCGCTGTCCCGAGCTTTTCCACAACGGCGCCTGCCGCGAAATTTGCAATCTGCATTCCCGACTCTATGTCCGCTCCCGCCGCAAGCGCTAGCGTCAGAACCGCTATGACGGTATCGCCGGCGCCCGAAACGTCGAAGACTTTGCGCGCGACCGATGGAATGTCGAATCGTTCGCCGTTTGCGCCGAAGAGCGACATGCCGTGCTCGCCGCGCGTGATCACGACGAACCGGCACTGCAGCCGTTCGAGCAGCTGCGATGCCGCGTCACGCAGCGTAGCATCATCGACGATCGCTACGCCGCTCGCCTCGGCGGCCTCTTGCACGTTCGGCGCAAGACACGTTACGCCCGAGAAAAGGTCGATGTTCTGCGGTTTTGGATCGGCCAAGACGAGCGGAGCTGCCGATGCCGCCTCGACGACTTCGCGCGAGAGCAAGCCCTTTGCGTAATCGCTCAAGATTACTGCGTCGCTGGAGGCGGCACGGGACGCGACGTAGTTGACAACTCGCGCACGGTCGGCGGCATGAAGCGGCGCGGACGATTCCCAATCGGTGCGCACGACCTGCTGGTTGTGTGCGACGATCCGCGTCTTACGCGTCGTGGGCCGGTCGCGGAGTGAAAACACACCGGCGTCGGAGACGTTCTCTGCGCCAAGCATCCGCCGCACGTCGGCAGCAAACGGATCGTCGCCGATCGTGCCGGCAAAATCGACGTGCGCATCGAGGGCGCGCAGATTGTTGGCGACGTTCCCCGCGCCGCCGAGGGTAAACGAATGATCGGTTACCGCAACGACCGGAACGGGCGCTTCGGGAGAGATGCGCGAGACGCGCCCCCAGATCCATTCGTCGATCATCAAGTCACCGACGACGAGGATTCGCCGTCCCCGCATTCGATCGAAGAGCGACCGCGCAACGCTCGGTGCAAGCGCGGCGCCGTTCACGCGATGCCGTCCTCGAATATCAAACGCTGTTCGACGAGATCGCAGACGATGTGCGCCATGACCTGATGTACTTCTTGAACGATTGCGGCATAGCCGTCGGGGCCGAGAAAAACGTGATCGGAAAGCTTCGCCACGGCGCCGCCGCCGTTGCCGGTGAAGGACACCGTGACGGCGCCTTTTTTCTTCGCGGCTTCGAGTGCGAGGACGACATTCTTCGACGTGCCGCTCGTTGTCATCCCGATTACGACGTCGCCCGGTTGTGCGAAGGCTTCTACCTGCCGCGAAAAGACGTAGTCGTAACCGTAGTCGTTGCCGACACACGTCAGCGTCGACGTGTTGGTCGAAAGCGCCTCGCTATAGAGGCCCGGACGCTCGCGCAAGAAACGCCCCGACAGCTCGGCGGCCATGTGCTGCGCTTCGGCAGCACTGCCTCCGTTGCCGCACCACAAAACTTTCTTCTTTGCACGCAAGGCATCGACGATTGCATCGGCAATCGCTTCGACTTGACCGCGGTAATGTGGTGCGTCAAGCAAACCGCGACGATCGGCGAGCAATGCGTCGAATCCGCGCTTTCCCATTACGTCGATCACGGAGCGACCCAAAAAAGGTCTTCGCCCTGCGAAACAAGCTCGCCGTTCTGCGGGATGATCCGCAGAATCGTTCCCGCGTAATCGCTTTGAATTTCGTTGAAAAGTTTCATCGCTTCCAATATGCAGAGCAACGAACCGTTTTCAATCCTGTCTCCAACGTTGACGAACGGATCGGTATCGGGCGAAGCCGAGCGATAGAACACGCCCGTGAGCGGCGCAACTACACGCTTTCCATTTGCGGGAAGAGCGGCACCGGATGCCTCTGGGCTCGTTACGGTCGAGGCAATGGTCGCCGGTATTGCCGACGGCGCGGCGATCTGCATGCCGGCCTCACGCCGGACCAGTTCGTAAATTGCGTCGCCGACCTTCACTTTGATGCGATCGAGGTCGTGCTCGTGCATGATTTCGAGCAAGGACGCAATCGTATCGTTTTCGTTTTCGTATGCCATCGCTATCCCGAGGCTTCGCTAAGAACGGTCGCAAGGTCTGCCGCGCGCTGGAGCGGAAGGCGCCGCTCGGTTCTTGCTTCGAGGTCCCGGACGACGAATTCGCCGGCGGCCAGTTCGTTGGAGCCGACGATGACGGCGTATCGCGCGTTGTTGCGGTCGGCGGATTTGAAATGCGCGCCGATCTTGCGATCGTCGAAATCCATAAATACCGGCGCATCGAGCGCGCGCCGCCATACGACCGACAGTGGGACGAGCAGGGCGCGCGCCTGCACACCGAGGGCGATAGCCTGGATGCCGCGCCGCTCTGTCGGCGCCGCAGTACCTATTCTCTCGAGAATCATCAAGAAGCGCTCGAGCCCAAGCGCGAATCCTACCGCGGCGGTTTCCGAACCTCCAAGCGACCCGATAAGGCCGTCGTATCGGCCCCCGCCGCATACGGTCGACTGGGAACCGAGGGCATCCGATACGATTTCAAATACGGTTCTCGTATAGTAATCGAGCCCGCGAACGATTCGCGGATTCACGACGTATGGAATCCGCGCTGCGTCCAAATACGCCTTCAACGCATCGAAATGCGCGCGACACGCATCGCAGAGCACCGACTCAAACGTCGGCGCCGTGTCGGTGAACGGTTTGTCTTGCGGATCCTTGCTGTCTAAGAGACGCAGCGGATTGCGTTCCAGCCGGCGCTGAGAATCTTCCGAGAGCTCGTCCGCATGCGGACGGAAATGCGCGAGCAGCGCTTCGCGGTAACGCGGACGGCAAATGTCGTCGCCGATGGAATTGATATTGAGCGCCGCACCCGCAATCCCGTATCCGCGTACCAGTTCCCACGCAAGCGCGATCACTTCAAAATCGGCTTCGGGTCCTTGGAACCCGGTACATTCGACGCCGAATTGGTGGGACTGGCGATAGCGCCCCTTTTGCGGGCGTTCGTAGCGAAAGATCGGGCCGATGTAATACAGGCGCTGCGGACCGGCCGCAAAGAGATTGCTTTCGAGTGCGGCGCGAACTACGGGCGCGGTCCACTCCGGGCGGAGCGTTATGCTTCGTCCGCCTTTATCGACGAACGTGTACATCTCTTTTTCGACGATGTCCGTCGTTTCGCCGACACCACGCACGAAAAGCTCCGTCGATTCGAACATCGGGGTCCGTATTTCGCTGTAGCCGAACCGTGCCGCGAGCGCATGAATGCGATCCTCGAGCGCGTGCCACTGCGAGGACTGCGGAGGAAGAATGTCTTGCGTGCCGCGCGGCGCGGTCAACTTAGACGACATGGCCGAAGCGAGGTTCGAAGGCGCCGCAACGAATCCTAGACGTACTGCGTCTTGGCGGGATAGGAGCGCGTGCGCCGCACGATATACGTCGCTTGCGCGATCGCGTGTGTTTCGATTGCGCCGCAAATCGCGCGCGCAGTGCTTGCAAGTGCGGTTGCGGTGCTCTTCGAAGCGACGCCGTACGTGATGGCCGCGGCCGCACTAACGCGAATCGCCGGCCGCCGGTTCTCCCGCCTGCTGCCGTACATCGGATGCGGATGCGGGTATGGCCCCGGAGCGCGCTCCGTGCCGGCCGCACTAGCAACGGCTTTACTTTTCGGGCCCACCGTCGCGCTCGCACGATTTCTCTTCGCGGCGGTGGTCGGAACGCTTCGGGACAACCTGCACGAACATTCGCACGGCGTTTCGCCGTTGCGTGATTTGTTGCAACTGGCCCCGAGCGCGGCGATTGCGGGCGTCGCTCTCTACGTCGCGCCGACCGTTATGCTCGGTTCCCGTCCGGCGATATTGCAATGGATCTGCGGACTGCTTCTGGGTTTCTACGCAGCTCCGTGCGCGCTGGGATCGGTTGCAATCGCCGGCGCGCTCCATTCGCAGTCACCGCTTGCTGCATCCGCTTATCTATGCGTCGCAGGAGTTATCGACCTTACCGTGTGGCGGAGACGCCATGACGCGCCGGCGGCGCACGATGCGCTCGCGTACGTGGTTTTGGCCGGCGCTGCATGCGCGGTTGCCGCCGAACGCGGCGCGGCGCTCGTGCATCCGCGCATCGCGCTTGCGCTATGGGCGTGCGTGCCGGTCTTGGCGATCGATGCGCTCCGCTATCGCGCAAGCACGGGTGCTCAGCTGCGATGGATACCGGCAGCTATGTTAGCCGCTCTGGTATTCGGCGCGCCGCAGCCTGTATATCGCGCGACCGAAACGACCTTGGCCGACGCGTTCCCCGGCGAACGCATTGATTTCACCGGTCAGCTCGTTCGCACGCGAGGCCGTAACGCGTTGGTACGGTACGCGATCACGTGCTGCCGCGCGGACGCGCAACCGGTCGTGGTTGCGCTGGCCGGTCCCGAACGTGCGCGGGCGAACTCGTGGATTCACGCAACGGGAACGTTGCGCGAACGTAGCGGCGCGCTGCAACTCGTCGGGGAACGGGAAACCGTTGTGACGCCGCCGCTCGATCCGTTCGTCTATCGGTAAAGGCGGCTACGATGCGCGTCTGCGGGGCTCGAGCACTTCAACGGGGATTCCGTTTGGATCCTCAATGAATGCAATTGCGCGCGTTCCGCCCGGCGACGAGTAGACGTCGCGCGTAACCTTCACGCCCGCCGCCTTCAGCACGTCGACGTATTGCGTAAGGTCGCCGTCGGCTTCGATTGCGAGATGCTCGTAGCGATTTCCGATCTGGTACGGCTCGTGCGCTTCAAGATCGTAGACGAGCTCGATGTACGCATTCCAATCGTGCCCGACGAACGCCATATCGGCGTTCCCAGGATAATGAAACGGCCCATCGAGCAATTGCAGCCCGAGCTTCTCGGTATAAAAGGCGATCGATTCTTTCATGTCATTGACAAAGACCGACGTATGAAGAAATCGCGGCATAAACTCCTCTCTATTCTCGTATAAGCGCCGATATCGAGCCCAGTTGGGCGATAGCATCGCGCTCCAGTTTCTCCACTATCTCTCGCGCGGAACGAACTTCCTTTACCATACCGACGGACTGACCGGCATAGATGTGCGCGGAACGATAGTCGCCTCGCGCCTTCGCCCGTTCGTACGCGACAACTTCATCGCGCGCTGCAAGCAATTCTTCTTCGCGGCCCGTCCAATGTTGCGCGAACGGATTGCGTAAGGCGCGCCCGGCGAATTGCGGCGTCCAACCGGTGCTCTGAAGGCGATCGAATACGCTCGTGCGGATGGTCTGCGTCTCGTCGCTTGCAGCGATTAGGGACTGCGCGCGGGGATCGCTACGGCTTTCGGAAGCAAGCAAAAACGGCGTGCCGATCCATGCGCCGCTCGCGCCTGCTGCAAGCACCGCGGCAAGCCCGCGACCTGTAACGATACCGCCTGCCGCAAGCACCGGGCGGTCCGTCATCTCCAGCACGATCTGCAATAGCGGCAATGTGCCGACGTCCCCGGTGTGGCCGCCGGCTTCGGTCCCCTGCGCAATTAGGATATCGACGCCGGCATCGAGGGCGTCTTGCGCTAATTTGCGGCTCTGGACTTGGGCAGCCGAGAGAATGCCTCGGTCGTGCAACCGCGGAAGATACGTTGCCGGATCGCCGAACGAAACGCAGATCACTTTAGGCCGGGCTTCAAGCGCAATGTCGAAGAGCTCTGGTCTGCGTTCGATCATCCAATGCACGAGACCGATTCCGAACCTGCCGTCGACGCCCGCACGTGCGAGCGAGAGTTGCTCGCGAATGCTTTCAACGGACTCGGTGTGCGCAAAGCCTAGCATTCCGAGTCCTCCGGCGTCGCTGACCGCGCGAGCGAGTGCGCCGCCCGCTTGCGGCGTCATTGCACCGTTAAGGAGCGGTACGCGAATACCGAGTAAATCGCACAGCGACGTTTGCAGTCTCATAAAGCGAATATACCTTCAAATCGCCAGTGGCCGTAGTTCAGTTTCGCGCCAGGATCGAAACCCTTAGAGCCGCAACCGCGTCGTGCGGGATATGAAAGCGATTTGGAACGGCACCGTACTTGCGGAGAGCGATAAGACGATTGAAATCGAGGGAAACCAATATTTCCCGCCGGACGCGTTGCATCGACAATATTTTAAGCCGAGTGAAACACACTCGGCCTGTCCCTGGAAGGGCACGGCTAGCTATTACAGCGTCGACGTGAACGGTAAAACGAACGCCGATGCGGCCTGGTACTATCCGCAACCCAAGGATGCAGCTGCGGAGATCAAAGATCACGTCGCCTTCTGGCGAGGCGTCAGCGTCGAATAGCAGGATTGGCGTTTGGGCTTCGCCCAAGCCGCAGGATGTGGTGTACGGCCTTCCGTGCGATCTTTTGCGGTCTAGCGGTTGCTAGTGTAAGAAATAGCGGTACGACGAAAAGACGAGCGAGATACCGAGACGGTCCGCTGAGGCGATGACCTCCTCGTCGCGAACCGAACCGCCGGGCGCAATGATGGCGGAACATCCCGCATCGGCTGCGGCTTCGAGCCCGTCGGCGAATGGGAAAAAACCGTCGCTCGCGCATGCCGCGCCGCGCGCGTCTGCGCCGGCTCGGTAGCCCGCAATCTGCACCGCACTAACGCGGTTCGTTTGGCCGGCACATATTCCGCGGGTCGTACCTTCCTTTACAATTACGATGCCGTTGGACTTCACATGCCGGACGACGTCCCATGAGAACGCTAGATCGTGCCACTCTTGGTTGCTTGGCTGACGTTTCGAGACGACGTCCCAATGCTCGGGCGGCGCCTGCGGATTATCGTCCTCGGCGAGCACGCCGCCGAGCGCGCTGCGCACGCGAAGTTCCGCGGCCAACTCGTCGGGCAAACCAGGCGCGAACCGCATGATACGTAGATTTTTCTTTCTGCGCAACACCGCTAGCGCGTCGGCGTCGAAATCGGGAGCGGCGACGATCTCCAAAAAGAACTTCGTCAACGACTCCGCAGCTTCGAGATCCAATCTGCCGTCGGTTGCGACGATGCCGCCGAACGCCGAAACGCGGTCGGCATCCAGCGCGTCCCCGACCGCTTTGCCGATGGTAGATCGTTGGGCGACGCCGCACGGGACCGTATGCTTCACAACTGCCGCGCGTATGAAGCGCTCGCGGTTGCTGCCGAACTCCGCACCCAGTGGGGAGCGCGAAAGCAGCCGGAGCGTCCCGTCGAGATCGAGCAGATTGTTGTACGAAAGAGCCTTGCCGTGTAACTGCTCCGGTAACTGATTCGGCCGGTCGAGGTAGAACGCCGCGCGGTTCTGCGGATTGGTGCCGTAGCGTAATCGTTGCGCGAGCGGAAGCGTTAAGGTAAGCGCCCCCGGCAAGTCGCTCGGTAAAAATTCGCCCTTCGTCGCTAGATAATGTGAGATTGCCGCATCGTACGCTGCGGTTCGCTCGAAAGCAGCGACCGCGAACTTTCGCCGCATCGGTTCGGGTATCTCCGGCATCGACATAGCTTTGAGAAACGCTTCGTACTGCGAAGGATGGCTGAGTACGACGACTTGCGTGAAGTTCTTTGCGGCGGCACGCAGCAGCGATACGCCGCCGATATCGATCTGTTCGGTTGCTTCATCGAGCGCTACGCCGTCGCGGGCGACCGTCGTTTCGAACGGATAGAGATTGACGACGACCGTCGCGATCTGCGGCATTGCATATTTCTCGATTTGCTCGCGATGTTCGGCCTTACTGCGGTCGTAAAGAATGGCGCCGAAGACTTTTGGATGCAACGTCTTTACGCGGCCGCCGAAAAGCGGCGGAAAGCCGGTCATCTCTCCGATGTCAAACGCCGCAATTCCGTTATCGGTTAAATGCTGCTTGGTGCCGCCGGTCGCGTAAACGATCGTGCCGCGTTCGCTCAGCGCTCGGGCCAGCTCCACGGATCCGGTTTTATCGGAGAGCGAAAATAGCGCCGCGGGCCTCGCCGTATCAGGCAAGTACCAGCTCCGGTTCCCGCGCAGTAAGCGTTGCAGCGATCACGGTGCTGACTCCAGGCTCGCGCATCGTAACGCCGTACATTTGGTCTGCCAGCTCCATCGTCTTTTTGTTGTGCGTGACGATAATCATCTGTGAGTCCGTTGCCAGTTCCCGCACCATGTTGGAGAGATGTTCGACGTTGATGTCATCGAGCGCGGCGTCGACTTCATCGAGTAAATAGAACGGCGACGGCTTCACTTTGATCAGCGCAAAAATCAGCGCCGCAGCCGCCATCGCGCGTTCCCCCCCGGATAGCGCTGCAAGCGGCATGAGCTTCTTGCCCGGCGGCTGGACCGAGATCTCGATGCCGGTTTCCGAAAGACTTTGTGGGTTTGTCTGCCACATCTTCGCAAGGCCGCCCGGAAAAAGTCTTTCATACATCTGCGCGAACGCATCGGATACTTTTTCAAAGGTTTCGTTGAACTGCTCTTGCGACTGAGCCTCGATCTCTTTGATCGATTGCAGCAGCGTTTCGCGCGCCCGCGCGAGGTCGTCGAGCTGAGTTCGCAAAAACGCATTGCGCTCGCCGATATCTTCGCGTTCGGCTTCGGCGTTCAAATTAACATTGGCGGAGAGCCGCGCGAGTTCTTCGCGCAGCCGCGGCAATTCTTCCGCAATGGCATCGTCTTCGCGAGCGTACCGCACGTCAACGTCGTGCAGTTCTTCCTCGGTCGCGGGATTCTGCGCGAACCCGGAAACGAGCATGCCGAGTTCCGCTTCAATCTGCGCCAGACGGGTGCGGTGTCGTTCGCCGCCGGCTGCGGCATCGCGTTCGTCGTTTGCGGCGACGCGCCCATCGGATTCACATTGCAGCGCTTGCGCGGCCGTCGCCTCGCGGGCTCGCCGCGCCACGTCGAGGCTCGCGTCGAGATCGCTAACACCTCGTCGCTCACCCTCGAGATGCGCGTGCAGCGCGCGGGTCGCTTCGACGAGCGACCCTATTTCCGCAAGCATCTGCTCGCGCGCGTCGCGCGCGTGTTCGCTATTCTGATCGAGCATGCCCAAACGTCCGTTTGCGGCATCACGTTGCGCGGCGAGCGCCGAAGCTCGTTCCCGAATATCGGCGGCGCGCTTAGTGACGTCGCCTTGCGCCGCTTCCGTTTGCGCGATCTCGTCTCTAGCAAGCGCCAGTTCCGCTTCAAGATGCAACCGCTCTTCGCCGCTGGAGGGGTGCTCCGGGTCCTGCGATTCGTACGAACGTTCGCGCTGGCGCGAGTCGGCCGCGCGCGCGATGGATTCCGTTACCACTTGACGCGAAGCTGCGACTTCGGAATTCATGCGTTCGAGATCGCTTGCTAGGCCGACCATCTCCGTCCGAACTTCCGTGATCTGCAACTCAACTTTCGCAAGCGCGTCGCGCGCGACGTCGCGCGCCGCCGTTGCGCCTTCCGCGCGTTGCGTCGTCTCGAAAGCCGCCCGTTCGAAACCATCGAGCTTGCCCCGCATGCCGACCAGCGATTCGCGCAAACTTCGACCCTGGGCCCTCCGCGCCAAAATTGACTTTTCGCGTTTGAAGCGCCCTCCGGTTATCGCGCCGCCGCCGGTAATCTGCTCGCCTGCGAGCGTCACGATCGTATCGTGAAGCCGTCGTTCCCGAACGAGATAGATTCCGGTCTGCAACGTATCGACAACGAGAACGCTGCCCACGAGAAACCGCAGGACGCCCTCATATTTAAGGTCCGTGCGGACGAGCTCGTGAGCGTAGCCGATGGCTCCCGAAACGGCCTTCAGTTCCGCCGTCATCTGTTTCGCGTCGCGATTCGCGAGCGTATCTAGGGGAAGAAACGTTGCTCGGCCCGCTTCCCGTTGATTGAGAAATTCGATCGCGCGCTCGCCGTCTTCGGAGCGCGAGACGATAATATTAGAGAGGCGCGCCCCAAATGCGACATCCATCGCGCGGGCGTATTTCTCGTCGGTCGCGATGACGTTGGATACGATCCCTTCGATGCCGCCGAGTTCGCCGCGCTGCCAAGCGTCCACCACGGCGCGCGTTCCGGGCACGTGCCCCTCGAGCGACGCCTCGAGTTCTTCAATCGTGTGCAGGCGCGATTCCGCGGCTTTTACTTCGCCGGTCTGCTCGCGATGCTGCGCTACGGCGCGCACGAGATCTTCCTGCGATTGCGCGATTGTGCGCTCCGCTTCGTCCACGCTTTCTCGTGCGTGCGCTAATTGCAACGCCAGCGAGGCGAGCTGCGCTTCCCGAGCCGTATATTTTTGCGTGGCGCTTCCAACGCCGATCTCTAAGCGTTCGCAACGCTCGCGCGCCGCAACCGCTTCGGACTCCAACCGCTGCGCCTCGACTCGGGAATTTTCGCTTTGCACCCGGCGTTCGGCTTCGCGCGCCGCCAGTTCCGCGGCCGTCGCTTCCACTTCGCGCAAGCGAGTAAAAATTGCATCGAGATTCTTGCGGGCGTGTGCAAGCGCGCTCTGCGCGGTAAGCTCGCGCTCCCGAGCCCCGTCAAGTTCGTCCGCGAGCGGCGCGATGCGCTCTTCCAGCGACGCAATCGTCGCGCGCAATCCCTCTCGTTCTTCCGCTACCCGATCGGCATCCTGCGACGTCTGCGTGGACTGCGCTTCGAGCGCTTCCCGGCGAGCGAGCGTCGCAGCATAATCGGCTTCGATGCGGCCGGAGTGCGCACGCCGTTCCTGAAGTCTAGCGCGAAGTTCGTCGAGCTGCAGTTCCTGCTGGTACGCGCGCGCGCGCAGCTCCGCAAGAAAGGCGCCAAACTGCGCCGCTCTCGCCGCCGCAATGGTGCGCAGCTCGTCAATCTTCTCGAGTTCGTTGCGCAGGCTTTCGCGTTCGGCACGACGGGAGACGCTCGCACGCATGTACGAGAGAATCTCGAGATCGCGAACTCTCGCGTTTAGCTTGCGATATCGCTTCGCACGCCGCACTTGCGCGTCCAGCTCCGGAATGCGCCGCTCGATCTCCGCGATGAGATCGTTGATACGAATGGCGTTGTGCTCGGTTTGTTCGAGGCGACGCATCGATTCATTTTTGCGCGCAAGAAATTTGTTGATGCCTGCAGTTTCTTCAAAGAGCGCGCGTCGGTCCGTGGGTTTGCTCGTGAGGACGGAGTCGATCTGACCCTGCGATACGATGGCATACGAGCCCGGCCCCAGGCCCGTGCCCATCAACAGTTCGACGATGTCCCGCAATCGCACTTGCGTTTGATTGATGTAATATTCACTTTCGCCGGCGCGATACGCGCGGCGTGTGATCTCGACTTCGCTGTAGTCGCTGGCCAATCGACGATCGCTGTTGTCGAACGTCATAGCGACTTCGGCGAGGCCGAGCGGCTTGCGCTTCTGGTTGCCGGCGAAAATCACGTCTTCGAGTTTTCCGGAACGTAGGCTTTTGTTCGATGTTTCGCCTAGGACCCATCGGAACGCATCGACGAGATTCGATTTCCCCGATCCGTTTGGCCCAACAACCGCAGTGATGCCGCTCGGAAAATCTAACGACGTCGCTTCCGCAAACGTCTTAAATCCAAAAATCTTGACCTTTCTCAGATTCATTTGAATAGGGGGTCCGTATTGCGCGATTTGAGAACGTCATCAGTAACGTGCAGCGCGGTTAGGGCTGCTTCTGCGGCGGCTTGTTGCGCGGCTTTTTTCGATGGGCCGGTTCCCGTTCCGAGCGGTTTTTCTTTGACGACGACGGTCGCGGAAAACTCCGGCTGCTGTGGCGTGCCGTAATTTTGGTTTTCGTAGGTCGGGGTTGCCAAAAAATGCTCCTGTGCGTAATGCTGCAGTCTGGTTTTCGCATCGAGCAAAGCATCCGAAGGGTGATCGCACTGCGCGATGTGCTCGTTGACGACGAACCTCCTTGCTTTTTCAATTCCGTAACGCAAGTAAAGCGCGGCCACAAAGGCTTCAAAGGCATCGGCGAGTATCGATGTGTTGTCCGCGCCTCCGGCATTACGCATGCCGATACCGAGCTGCACGAGCTGCGCGAAGCCTAAACGGCGCGCGCTATGCGCGAGTTGTCCGTCGTTCACGATCGTCGCCTTGCGAACGGTGAGGCGCCCTTCCGGCTCTTCGGAAAATCGCTGGAAGAGCCAGCCTGCGGTAATCGCGCCGAGAATTGAATCGCCCAGGAACTCCATTCGCTCGTTCGAGTCTCCCCCATGTTCTTTTGCGTGGCTTTCGTGAACGAACGCCTGCTCGACGATCGAGACGTCGCCGGGGGAGCGAACCCCCGCACTTCGGAGAAGCGCGCGAAGGCGGCGCCTCCCGGACTCGCCGCTCATCGCCGAGCTACGCGCGCGGTTTTCCAAAAACGATCACGCTGTTGTGACCGCCGAAACCGAATGCGTTTGAAAACGCCACATTTACCGTTGCCTTGCGCGCTACGTTCGGCACGTAATCGAGCGTGCATTCCGGATCGGGGAATTCGTAGTTGATGGTTGGAGGAATGATGTCGTTCGCGACGGTCAGAACCGTCGCGATGCCTTCGATTCCGCCGGCCGCTCCAAGCGCGTGTCCGTGCATAGATTTCGTCGAACTCACCGCAACTTTCGTACCCTCGCCGAATACGCGTTGGATCGCCTGCGATTCGGCCATGTCGCCGAGCGGCGTCGACGTGCCGTGCGCGTTGATGTATTGCACGTCGTCCGGACTCACCCGTGCGGATTCCAGTGCTCGCTGCAGCGCAAATACGACGCCGTTTCCTTGCGGATCCGGCGCGACCAAGTTGTAGGCGTCTGCGGACTGGCCGTATCCGTACACCTCCGCGTAGATTTTCGCGCCGCGCGCCTTGGCATGCTCGTATTCCTCGAACACGAGGATACCCGCGCCTTCCCCAAGCACGAATCCATCACGCTCGAGATCGAACGGACGGCTCGCGCGCGCGGGGTCGTTGTTTCGCGTGGACATCGCTTTCATGGTTCCGAAGCCGCCGACGGCGAGCGGCGAAATGCACGCTTCGGTGCCGCCAGTTATCATCGCCGTCGCATCGCCGAACGCAACGAGATTGTACGCGGTTGAAATCGCGTCGTTTGCCGACGCGCAAGCGCTGGCGATCGAAAAGACGGGACCGCGATATCCGTACTTCATCGAGATGTGTGCGGGCGCCGCATTTGCCATAAGGGCGGGAATGAAAAACGGCGAGGTTTTGACCCAATGGCCGTTCTGCTTGGCTTTTTCCGACTCGTACCAGAACGTCTGAATGCCGCCGATTCCCGATCCCGTCACGGCGCCGATGTGGTTTTTTAGTTCCGGATCGTCCGGGAAATCGGCGTCGGCGATTGCCTCGCCTGCGGCGGCCACTGCATACTGTGAGAAGCGGTCGAGGCGGCGCGCTTCCTTCTTGCCGACGCGCTCGTCGGCGTTGAAGTCTTTTACTTCGGCGGCGAAGTGCGTCGGAAAATCGCCGGCATCGAAAACCGTGATGGGGCCGACGCCCGATACGCCGGCGATCAGCTGGCGCCAGAACTCGGCGACCGAATTTCCTAAGGGCGTCACCGAACCAAGACCGGTGACGACGACGCGTCTCTTCTCCAAAACCTCAACCAATCTACGGCGCACGCATAACGAGGGCCTTCGCCACGCTCCAAGACCCAACACGATGCTATACTAGTCCGATGAAAGCTCCGGCAATCGCTGCGGTGGTAGCCGCCATTATCGCCTCAGGCGCCTTACCCGCGCTTGCGGATCAGACGTTCTGGACGATCTCGACCGGCGCGGTCCCGAAGGCCGCTCCGATCGAAGCGTCGGGCTCCAACGGTTCGGGCGGCGTCTACTATCCATACTACTCGTGTGCGCGCTTTTACCGCTCGAGCCCCTATCGCGGTTGCGATTCGTTCGCGCCGGCTCCGGGTCTGCGCCGGCCGCACCGCGTCAATCCGGCCTATCCCTTCACCCCGCCTCGCTTTTTTCCGCAACAGCTCACTACGACGCCGCCCACCCAAACCCAGGCACTACCCCTAGGCGCTTTCATCCATAGACATGCGGAAGAGGCTTTGCTATACTCACGCGGCTATGTTCCTCTTCGATCTTCAGCTCTTCGCCTCTAAGAAAGGCGCGGGCTCTACCCGCAACGGACGTGATTCCAACGCGCAACGTCTGGGCGTGAAGCGTTACGGCGGTCAGCATGTCCTTGCCGGCAACATCCTCGTAAGGCAGCGGGGCACCAAGTTTTATCCCGGCGAGAACGTCGGCATCGGGAAAGATCACACGCTCTTCGCGCTAGCCGAGGGGACGGTGGAGTTCTCGATGCGCCGCAACAAACAGCACATCAACGTGCGCGCCGCGGCGTAAAGCCGCTACCCGAACGACATCGGAATGAGGCCGCCGAGGCCTTTTTTCGTTTCCGGAAAGCACGAATGCAATTCATCGACGAGGCAATAATCGCGGTGGCGGCCGGAAACGGAGGCGACGGAATCGTGGCGTGGCGGCGCGAGAAATACGTCGATAAAGGCGGTCCCGCCGGCGGGGACGGCGGCCACGGGGCAAGCGTTTTTTTAGAAGCGTCGGCTGAACTCTCGACGCTCGTGGAATTTCGTTACAAGCGATCGTTCGCAGGCGAGCCCGGCCGGGCCGGCGGTACGTCGAATAAGTCCGGCCGCAGTGCCGACGACCTGACGATTGCGGTTCCAGCCGGTACGCTCGTCTATCGCACCCTTGAGGGCAAGCCCGAACGGTTTCTTTGCGACCTTGCAAAAGCGGGCGAAAGAATCGTGGTTGCAAAGGGTGGACGCGGCGGTCTCGGCAACCAGCATTTTGCGACGAGCACCCGGCAAGCGCCGCGCCTAGCGTACAACGGCGAACCCGGCGAGCGATGCACTCTTCGTCTGGAACTCAAGCTGCTTGCGGATTGCGGCGTTATCGGCGTCCCAAACGCGGGCAAATCGACGCTGCTCTCGGTCGTCTCGGCCGCGCGTCCAAAAATTGCCGACTATCCGTTCACGACCATCGAGCCTCAGCTCGGCGTCGTGCGCCTAAACGACGAAGAGTCGTTCGTCATGGTCGATGTTCCCGGGCTCATCGAAGGGGCTCACGAAGGCGCCGGATTGGGCGATCAGTTTTTGCGGCACATCGAACGCACTCGCGCCCTCGTCCATTTGCTCGACGGTTCCAAGGCGCTCGATGAAATTTTGCACGACAAGTCGACAATCGAGAACGAACTCAACGCTTGGAATCCGGGACTAACGCAGCGGCCCACGATTCTTGCCGTCAGCAAAATCGACGTCCCCGAAGCACGCGAACGCCTGCGCGAACTCCGCGTACAGTTCCCGGACCTTCTCGGCATCAGCGCCGCAACGAACGAAGGAGTGCGGGACCTGCTGTATGCTCTTTGGCAAAGAATTCAACAGGCGCCGCTTCCCGAAGTCGCGACGCCGGCGCCCGCGCTCATCGAACTCGTGCCCAGAGACGCTTTCACGATCGAACGCGAGAGCGACGGAACGTTCGTTATCAACAGCGAGCGCGTTTCAAGACTCGCGACGATCACGAACTTCGACACCGACGAAGGCCTAGCGCGCTTCGAGCGCGTGCTGGCCAAAATGGGGATCGAAAAAAAACTTCGCGATCTCGGAGCCGTAGAAGGAGATACGGTGCGTATCGGCCAGTACGAATTTACGTATTCATGAAACTCGGCATCTTCGGCGGCACGTTCGATCCAATTCATAACGCGCATCTTTTCGTCGCGGAATCTGCCCGGGTTCTCGAAAATCTGGATCGCGTGTTATTCGTTCCCACGAACAATCAGCACTATCGTTCCCAAGCCCGCGTCGAAGCCGAACATCGTTGCGCGATGATTCTCGGCGCGATTGCGGATAACGAGGCATTCGAATTGGAGGACGCCGATCTACGCGCCGGTGCGAGCGGCTACACGGCGGATCTGCTGCCCCGCTTGCGTGCGAAATTCCCGGAGGCACAATTTACGTTTATTATCGGAGCCGACTCCTTGGCGAACTCAACGTGGCAGCGATTCGACGAAGTGCTTGAGGGCCTGGAACGTTTCGTCATCGCGCCCCGTCCGGGCGTTCGCGCAGACGCGCTGCAGCGGGTCCTCGCCGTCGTTCCCAAACAATTGCGCGAGCGAATAGCGACGTTGAACATGCCCGAGATACCGGAATCCGCGACCATAATCCGCACGCTGCTGGCACAAGGAAGAAGCGTCCGTTATCTCGTGCCGGAGCCGGTTTGGCAATACATCTGTTCGCAAAAGCTTTACGGCGCGAGCAATGCTTAGCCGAAGGCTCGTTGCCGTTGCGATCGCTGCCGCGCTCTGGGCATGCTCCGCGCAGACCGGCGCAACGACGCAACGCGGTAACGATGCGGTGTGCGCTGCGTACCGCTCGCAAAGCTCCCGCATCGAAGTCGTTGCCAGCGGAAAGATTACGCGGGTGCTCGGAGTACGGAGCGGCCGCAGCGGAGATCACGAGGGATACCTCGTGCGCCTAGATTCCGCGTGCAACCTTACGGTGAGAATCGAGACGAACGTAACGCTTACCGGTGCCGTGCCGCTGCACGCCGACGAATCCGTCGCCGTAAAGGGCGAATATGAATACTACTCCCGCGGCGGCGTCATTCATTGGACGCACCGCGACCCCCGCGGAAATCACGAGGGAGGATACGTTCGCGCGTCGGGCGTGACATACCAGTGATTCCGCTCGCGCGAGTGGTACTTGCAAGCGCCTCGCCGCGACGCCTTGAAATACTGCGCTCCCTCGGCTTGGAAGTCGACGTGCAGCCGAGCAGGTATGGCGAACCCGCCGACCCCGCCGCAACGCCGCTGGATTTGGCGGCTCGCCACGCTCGCGAAAAGGCTCGCGACGTTTCCCGTTCGTTCCGCAGCGACATCGTTGTCGCCGCGGACACCGTTGTCGATCTGGATGGGCTCACGCTTGGAAAACCACGCGAAGCCGCCGAAGCCGCCGCCATGCTGCGCATGCTTTCGGGACGCCGGCATCTCGTGCACACCGCGTACTGCATAATTAACGGGGGCGACGTTGCCGTAGAGGAAGCGTGCAGTACGGCGGTCTCCTTCTTCGCTCTCTCGGAACCCGAAATCACGGAATACGTCGCCACGGGTGAGCCGATGGACAAAGCGGGCGCCTATGGAATACAAGGGCGCGCGGCAGCGCTCGTCGAGCGAATCGACGGCGACTTTTACACGGTTATGGGGTTCCCGCTCGCGCGCTTCGTTCGAGCGCTTCGCAGGTTGGGATTCGCGTTGCCCGCGACGAAGAACGTCCGGCATCCGACAAGTTGTCTGGAACCACAATAAAAAGGCCACTATTTTTACTTACAGCGACGAGCGCAGACTCTTCGCGCTCATCACGATCATCATCGTAGCGGCGCTGCTGGCGCTCGTTCAAATTAATGCCGAGCGCTCGGGCCAAAGCAGCCCGCTGACCTCTGTAGGCACCTCCGCGGTGGCGATCGTCGAGATGGCGACTTCGGCAATTATCCAGGGCGTGCGAACCGGCGTCGGCGCGGTGCTGCAAATTCCGCAACTCGAAGGCGATAATACCGCGCTCAAAACGCGCAACGCTTCATTGCAGAATGAAAACCAGCGCCTGCACGAACTCGCCGCGGAATACGGTGCTGAACTCTCCGTGAAGCCGGTCGTGGATCTCTATCCGAACGCCATCGTTGCGCGCGTGATCGGTTTTCCGCCCGAAGGCACGTCGCGATCCATAACGATCGACCACGGCAGCAATAGCGGAATTCACAAGGACGATGGCGTCGTTGCGGACTTCGGAATCGTCGGCCGCATTGAATCGGTCGATCCATTTTCCAGTAAAGTCGTGCTCGTAACGGATTACACCAGCCGCTTACCGGCGGTTACGCGCAGCGGACGGTTTTGGGGAATAGCGCGCGGCAATCTTTCGAGCGTGCGAGTGGAGTACATTCCGCAAGATGCGCCGGTTAAAATCGGTGACGTTATCGTGAGCGGCGAAGGACGCTCGTTCCACGCCGGCGTCCCAATCGGCACCGTCCTTCGCGTCGAGCGCGGCGATGCGATGTTGTATCAGACCGCCGTGCTTAAACCCGCCGTCGATCTCGGCGCGCTCGAACGCGTTGTCGTTGTTCCCAAGTAAACTTCGCGAAACTTCTTTCGCGGAACCATCGTGGGCTACGGCGGCGGCGTGGCTCGTTGCAGCATTGATCGCGCAAGTAACGATCGTGCACTTCGTCACCGTTCGCGGAGTGGAACCGAGCTTCGTCCTGGTTGCGGTCGTGTGGTTTGCTATCCGAGCGGATATGCAGCGCGCCGCGATATACGGGCTCGCCGCCGGTTTGGGGGAAGACATTCTCGCCACCGCAACGGGCGGAGCGTGGACCATCTCCACCACGATCGTCGCGATCGTTGCAGGGACGCTTTCGCGTGGATTTTTTGCCGACTCTCTGCCGCTCGTCTGCACGATAACGGCGATCGCGACGCTCATGCGTTCGCTCATTTTCTGGATCGTTATGGCCGCGGAGCGCTATCCGAGCGGACTTGCGCTTCTGCATTTTCACGAAGCGCTCGTCGCGGCAGCGCTCAACGCCGCGATCATGCTCGTTGCTGCCGTGGCCGCGCGACGCTACGACGCACGGTAAGCCGTGCACACCGACCGTCGCCGCTTTCCGCGGGTTTCCTGGAAAAAATCTCCCTGGCGCATCGCAAGTTTCGTTTTTGTCATTGCTCTAGCCGTTCTCGGAGTCGTTTTGCGGCTGGTGCAAGTGCAGCTCGTACAAGGCGAGATGTATCGCGCGGCGGCGCAGGCCAACCAGATTCGCCTGATCCGGGTTGCCGCGCCGCGAGGCATCATCTACGACCGCGACGGCAAGGTTATGGTGCGCAGCCGCCCATCGTTCGTCGTCGGGATGATTCCATCGGAGGTCACGGACGTCGATGCGGAACTCACGTTGCTTTCGAGCACGCTCGGGGTACGCAAGACGGCACTGTGGCAGCGAACGCTGCACCATCGGGGCGTGAACTACGTCGATTTCGCACAACTCCAAACGTACGAACCGTACGGGCCAGTCGTTCTTGCAACGGGCCTTCCCGTTGCAAAGGTCGCCAGACTTTCGGAACTGCTTTCGGATCTGCCGGGCGTCGATTTGGAAGTGCAGCCGATTCGCGACTATCCGTACAACGGCACGGGCGCGCACATCTTCGGCTATGTCGGCCAGATCACGGAGAGCGAATACGAAGAGCGCAAACATCAGGGCTATTCGCCCAACGACGTGGTCGGAAAAGACGGGCTAGAATACGTTTACGATAAATACTTGCGCGGAGAGCCGGGTGGACAGCGCGTCGTCGTCGATGCGACGGGAGCGGTTGTGCCGAGCATCAGGCTTCCTTCAAAAGCCGCGGTCCCCGGCGACACGCTCGTTACCAACACGGATCTGCGTCTGCAAAGGATCGTCGATCGCGCGCTCGCCGAAGGAATTGCGAAATGGGCGCACGGGCGTAAGCTCTCGGGGGCGGTGGTTGTCGAGGATCCGTGGACCGGCGGAATCCTCGCAATGGCAAGTTATCCCGAATACAATCCGAACGATTTTGCCGACGACAACTACCGGGCAGTAGCGCGTTATCTGCTCGATCCGATCGACCCGTTGTTTGACAACGCGATCGGCGCCGCAACGCCCACCGGCTCCACCTTCAAGATGGTAACCGGATCGGCGGCACTGAGCGCCAACGTCGTGAAACCGCATGAGGTCGTCTACGATTCAGGCGCGTGGAACTGCGGCGGCTACGTCGCGCGCGACATTGCATCGGGCGGTCTCGGAAACACGACGTTCGTTCCGGCGCTCGCCGCGTCGTCAGACGGTTTCTTTTACCAAATGGCGTGGCGGCTAGGCCGCGAGCGCCTCCAGAGATTCGCGCTGCTCTATGGACTGGGCAAGAAGAGCGGCATCGACCTTCCGGGAGAAAACAATGGTAACTGGCCCACCCCGCAATGGGAGATGCGAGTCTTTCACGTTCCAATGGAGCCGAGCGAAGTCTGCATGCTCGGCATCGGGCAAGGCGCGATGCAAGCAACGCCCCTGCAAATGGTAAACATCGCCTCTGCCGTTATCAATGGCGGCACCCTCTACCGGCCGCAGGTCGCGCGAGAGATTCGTACGCCCGGCGGAGTCCTCGTAAAATCGTTTCCTCCGTCGATTATCCGGCAGGTTCCGGTAACGCCGGAATCGCTGCGATACGTGCGCGAAGGCATGGCGAAAGTGACCGATCCGGGCGGAACTGCGTACGGGCTCAAAATCGGCGGTCTGCCGTTTTCGGGAAAGACCGGAACCGCCGAAACCGGGGAGAACGGATCCGGCGCTAATACGACGTGGTTCATCGCGTGGGCGCCCTCGGATCATCCCAAGCTTGCGATGGCCGTATTCGTCGATCGCAGCGGGGGCTACGGCGCGAGCGTCGCAGCGCCGATTGCGCGCGACATTTTGGTAAAATATTTCAAGAAGGATCCGGCCTACACGCAATAACGAGCAATGCACGCTCTGCCGCATCGCGCGTCTGCGCGTCGGTTTCTTCCGATGCGGCTTCTCGCAGTGCGCTCACACACCACGGCTCTCCAACAAGAGCCAATCGTTCAATAACATCTAACCGCAACGCCGCCGGAAGGACCTCGTCGCTGCCGGTGACGGAGCGCGTCCACAGCAATGCCGATACGGCGGGTTGCGCCGAAGCCATCGCTTCGGGCCGCCGGCGAGCGAGCCAAGTTCCGAGCGCAAAGAGCGCTGCACCCGCCACGAATAGGACGGCGAGAAACGGAAAAGCGGGGCTATTCGAAAACACTGTGCGCGGCGCCGCGCAATGCGCCGAGTACCTCGGCTAGCGACTCGTCGAGACGCCGGTTCACGCTCGAGGTTAGGACGCGATGAAACTCTTCAATCGGCAGATCGTTGAGTACGGAAAAAACTCCGAACAACTCGTCGCGATACGCTCTCAGCACGCCGGAACGCTCCCCGTCGCGATCCGTCGCCGAACCGAGCAATGCAACGTTGGTGAGCCAAGGCGTTACCGCACCAAGCGGTGCCGTATCGAGTTCGGCCGCTAAGCGTTCTAGTGCGTTGCAATCGATCGAGCCCTCGATGCGCAAGACGCCGGCACCGCGCAATGGCGGCTCCGCAGCGCAAAGCGATGTTGCATCGGCGACGAACTGCCGCAACGCGTCGCGGCTCTCACGATCTTCGATATCTTTTCCGCTAACGGAAAGCCGCGGCATCCGCAGACGCACGAAGAGCCGCTCGAGCGGAACGCGCAAGGCTGCAGCAGCGCGTGCGAACGCTGCGTCGGTTTCCGCAGGCGCCCCCGCCGCGTGATCCGGAAACAACATGCGCATGGCAAAAAGATGCTGGAGAATTCCCCCTGCATCGCTGCGTTCGATCATGCGAACGAGATTCGTCACGCGCTCCGGCGAGAAGTCCACGTAGAGCACCGGCGTACGAACCACCGGTACGGCAAGCGGCAGCGGCTGACTCGCGATCATTTCGGCGATCGCGCGCGGCGGCTCTTCATCGTCCCGCGGCGGAACTTCCGTTTCCTCCGGTTGCGCATCCGGGACGCCGTCGATCTCCGGCTCCGGCGGCGCATCGGATTTCGCGTGCGCTTGCAGCTGCTGCGCTTCCGGCACCGAGATCGGCGCATCTGCAGCGAATATTTGCGCAATCGAAATCGGCGTACCGGTTGAAGAATCGCCAAGCGAAGGCGTCGCAACGACGCGCACGGACGGCGCGGCAACCTCGAGTGTTTCGCTCGACCATTCAATCGTCGCGCCACTCTCCAACAACGTCCCCGCGGCGAGCGGCGACATGACGACCATCTCGAAGGCGACGCGCAGCTCGACGTTGGGGTTGATTTCGGCAAGCACGAGGCCGCGCTTCGACCACAACTGCGATATGCCGGAATCGTCGGTAAGCGCCACCGCGTTGATCGACGTCGATGAAGGAACGTAGACCGCAAAGTTCGTAGGCATCGCATGAATCGTCAAGCGTTCCGCCGGGCCGTCGCCGTCGTTTCGCAACCGAATCTCGTATAGTAAACGGTCGCCGCAATTGACGCTCTGCGCCGGCATCGCGATCATCTGCGCGCTTCGCGCGAACTGTGCCTCGCAGAACGTTACAATTGCGAGCGGCTCGAGCCGCAACCGGTTCGTCCCTTTTCCGATGACGGAGCCTTCGACTGCAAGTACGGTACCGGCCGCAACGGGACGCAGCATGCGCAGGGTGATCCGCGCTTGCGCGGCGGCGCCGGGCGCGATGTCGGCAAAAACGATTGCATCGCGTTCGCGCCGCGCATCGACCGCGCGCTCCATCGCGAGGTCGGGTGGCATGGAAAGCGTGACGCGTGCATCGTGTAAGAGATCCGTTCCTCCGTTCGTGATTGCGACGATTGCATCGACCGTGCCGCCGGGACGCAGCGCATCCTGCGACATCAGTTCCCATCGCGCAGCTTCGATCGTCGGACGCGACCGTACGATTACCGTCGCCATGCCGAGATCGATTGCTTCGCAATCGTGTTCCAGAATCACGCCGAGCGTCGCGCCCGATCGATCGGGAACGCGGGCGCCGGCACGCGCGATTACCGTGAATACCCGTTCGACGTGCGGCTGAACGGTGCCTAAGTCGAGCGGTTCCGTGTAGACTGCGGTCTCGTCGCCGCCTTCAGAGACGCGGATATCGTCGAGATGAAGTCCGGGCATCAGACGCAAACGTACGTTGTCTTCGGACGCCGTGCCGTCGTTATAGCAATGCACGGTAAACGTAATCTCTTCTCTGGCTTGCACGACCGCGCGATCGGCTTCGACGAAATTACGCGCGCGTCCGAACCGTGAAGCGACACGCACCGTTAAGCGACGAACGAAACGCCGTTCACCGCTGCGCCAACGTAGCGCCGTTTCGACCGGTAAAGCGGTTATGCCGGCGCTTGGAACCGCGACCGTTGCGGTGAAACCGGCTTCAATGGATCTTCCCGCGCCGATCGACCCTGGTGAAAAAACGAGGTCGTGGATCGCATCATCGCTAACGGGCGAGCCGTCCAAATGGGCGGAGCCCGGTGCGTAGATTAAGCCTTCCGGTAACACAAACGATACTTGAACGCGCGTTGCGGGTCCGGTGCCTGCGTTCGTAGCGCGAAGTGCGATCGGGACGCGCATACCGGGCGTTACGATGTCGTCGCAAAGCACGTCGAGCACCGTCTCTTCTCCGGAAAAATCGACCGGGGAGTGAACCAGAATCTCGCGCGATGCGATAACGAACTCCGACGTCTCGAGCGACCCGACGCTTCCCGAGGCTTTGATGCGGGTCCCGTCGGCGAGCGGCGAATCGATGGTTACTTGGTATTCCAGCAGGACGCAACGTCCGGGTTCGAGGCCGGCGCTCACGACCGGCATCCGGTCGTAATCGAACGGTTCGGCATCGAGCCCGGTAACAACGCGGCCATCGATGCGCGCGCTCTGCGGGACGTAGGTGGTATGTTCGGGTGCCGGCAGAACGACGGTGATATCGTTAGCGCTCGATGAACCCGAGTTAACGATCTTCGCCTGCACGGTCAGCACGTCGCCCGGCTTGGGAGACTCCGGCGACGCAATCGTCACGGCGGTTTCGCCGCCCTGTAAATCACAGCGGCTACGCACGACGAGACGTTCGATGTTCGAAGCAACGAGCGGCGTCTGGTCGGTTGCGAGCGCTGCCTGAAAGAGCAACTCGCTGCCGTCTTCGATCGTCGCGTCAACGCGGAACGCGCAAACGACGAGACGACGTTCGTTCGGGCCTAAGGTCCCGATCTCGGCGCCGTTCGCATCGATGAACGACGCGCCGCCTTCGAGGAGGCGCTCATCGACCAGATCGCCGCCGGAGACGTGCTCGATGCCGCGCGGTTGCGTAAACCGCACGCGGACACCGGTCGCCGCCGCACCGCCAAAATTGGTGAATGAAAACGCTGCGCGAATCGCTTCTCCGGGAACGACGCTGCCGTCCGGTTCCAGGACCAGCGTACGCAAACTCTCAATCAATGCGGGAGAGCCGGGCGCAAAAATACCTGTCAACGACGCAGCCACAACGCTACCTTTCCATTTTGCGTATCGGCCGACCTAGGCTCCTCGTGTAGCGCGCTTGTAGGACCGGCAGAGTGCTAGTCCAGTAGCGCGAGAGTCTTCGAGAGCTGCTCGGAACGCCGTCCGGGATTGCGGGCGAGGAACGATTCTACGGCACTCGTTCGGCCGCTCGATACGAGTGCGTGCGCCGCAGCAAGCGAAACCGATTCGGCGGGATCGCTCAGAGCATGTTCGAGCAGCGCGCGCGATCGCTCGTCGTCGAAAGCTGCAACGGCAAAGATCAAATCGCAGCGTGCCGATTCGGCGAGACCGCTAAACTCATCACCGGCGTCGCTCGTCCAATCGGTCGTCGTCTGCAACGGCGTGGTGGAGGCCGTTGCCGGGTCCGAAACACTGCGTACACTTTCTGCGCGGCGCGGCGCGAAGAATGCGTACGCTCCAATCGCGATTCCAACGAACAACACGCCAACCAGGAGTGTCGTGATGTGCGTCATTTGATTCAACCGGCGATTGCGTAGAACGACGTTCGCACGACGTCGAGCGCGGCATCGAGCGCGACGTCGCGACGGCGCGCCAACACGTCAAGAAATTCGGTGGGCTCTACGTCGCTCATCGTATCGAGCCGCTCGACGAGCATCTTTCGATAGTGGGCCAGTTGAGGAGAACCGTCCGGCAAACACCGTGCCAGCATTCCCCACGGCAGCCCACAAGCAAGCTTTGCTTCACCTAAATTATCGGCAAGGCGCGCGAACCCCGCTGCATCGAACGTGCCGCGAACGACGGTCGCCGTGGCCGCCATCTCCGCCGGTATGCCGCGCGCGTTCGCGAGATCGTGCGCGAGACGTTCGAGCGTAGAGCGAAACGCCGGCGTTTCCAGATCGCGCGGTGCAATCACGTAACTCGGCACGCGCAGTTTTATAAAGAGGCGGTCGAGTTCTTCGCGCAGCGTTTCACGCATCGCGGCGAGCGCTACGTGCTGCACGTCGCCGATCGCTTCAGGGAAGAACGCACGGATCGCAAAGAGGTGCGTTACGAAACCGTCAAAGCGCGCCTCTTCGAGAAATCGCAACGAGCGCGACAAGCGCTCCGGAGTGAAAACAGCGGCAACACCGATGCCCTCGGTCGGAACCACGTTTTCGACAAGCGCGCTTCGCTCATCGGGTGCTGCATGCTGCTCCGTTTCCCCGTTGCCGGAGGGACTTTGCAAGGCGGGATAGCTTTCGCGCTGCCATTCGCCATACTCCCGGACAATGCCGGGGTCATCGACGGGCGTCGCCGGCGGCAGCTCGATGAACCGCTCGCGAGCGAGCGCGCGCTGCCCATTTCCGAACGAAGGTCCGAGCATTCCGTCAAGGCCGAACGGTAGGCCGGGAATCGCGTTTGCGAATACCGGCGTCGCGCGCACTTTAAGTTCGTTCGATAGCATCTCGTCATCGCGGTCGCCATCGTAAATAACGCGCGCGACGCGCGCGATCGCTTCGCCCGCGCCCAGTCCGTTGTGGACGACATCCCGCCACCGAATCGTCGCTTCAACGCCGGGATCGACGTCGTTGAGGACGATTCCGCGCTCCGCCGCAAGCACCGATGAGGCGCCCGTATCGCGAATCGGCACGTCGTTGACCGTCGTAGAATTCGGTACGTAAATGAGCGAATCGAGCTGCGCCGCCTGGATCCGTACGCGGCGCGCCGGTCCATCGCCACCGTTGCGCACGTGCAGCGTCCATTCGACGGTCTCTCCCGCATCGACCACATCCACCGGTTCGCTTCGCAGGCTGCCGACCGAGAAGTCGGGCTCCGCCGTCGTTGCAATGGTCAACCGTCCGAGCGGCACCGGCAGCATCGTATCGGCCGTCAGAACTGCATCGACCGTAACGGGATATTCTTTAGCGAGACTGCGCAGGAGACGCAATCCCAAACGCGCTTCGCCCGAAGCGCCGGGCGCAATCTCTCCAAAAATCAGCTTGGACTTTTCGCGCGTAGCTCCGTCGACGCTCTCCAAACGCGCTTCCGGCGATATGTATAACCGAACGCAAACGTTATGCGCCACGTCGCTTCCAACATTGAATACTTTTAGCGCAACGTCGGCGAGTTGATTGGGACGCAGTACGTCGTCGTTTTCAAGAAGTAGCGCGGAACTCTGCAACGTGAAGGCGGGATGCGAATCGACGCGCCACATCGCTTCGCCGAGCGATGTTTCGCCGAGTTCGCGGCTGTGCAGGCTCGCACCGGCCTTGAGTTCGCTACGGTCGGGATACGGCGAACGGATCCGCGCCCTTAAGGTAAATCGCCGGGATGTGTAGGCATCGAGCGAACCGAGTTCGGCGGTGTCACCGTCGAGCGCAATGCGCGCGTTTTTCTCCATGAGACGAAACTCTTCAAGCGCGGGATCGAGCCGAAGATGCAGCACGGCATCCGTTGCTGCCGCGCTGCCGTCGTTCGCGATAGCGAGCGCTGCTTCGACTTCCTCGCCGGGCTTGACGGTTTCGCCGGCGGTTCGGGCGATAAAATTGCGGCGCGGCGTCAGCGATGGTTCCGAATGTACGCTAATCCCGCGCTCGAAGCGTCGCACAGAACGTTCGGCAACGCCCGGCTCCCATGCGATCGTCGCACAAATCTGCAAGGCGGTTGCATCCGCGATTGGCGATGCAACGACGGCCTCGCAGCGAACGTCCACCCGTTCCTGCGCGTCGATGCAGCCGAGATCGAACGTGGGCGCTTCTTTCTTTCGCTCGCGTATGGGGCGTCCATCTATTTGACTCGCACCGCGCACTGCGATGAGCGCGTCGGGAAGCTCGATTGTCGCGATAACGCTGCGTGCGGCGGCCGCTCCCGCGTTAAAAACCGATAGCGACAACACGATGCGGCCGCCCGGACGCACGTCCGTGGAAGGTTCCACCGTAAACGCGGTACGGTCGTCGTCGAAGTCGGGCGTGGCGCGGACGGCGAGCGAGGACGACTCGAGCGCAAACGCCGCGGCTTCTTGCGATGCAACTTCGGCGCAGGCCACGATCGGCGTTCCGTCCGGCAGCGGCGAATCGATGCTTACCCGATAGAGCAGCGTATTGCTGGCGCTGGCCGCGAGCGACGACGCAACGATCGGCGCGTACACGCGGTCGAACGGCAAGCCGAGATCCCGCTCGATATCGCGGCCGTTTACACGAGCGGAGTTGGGAACGTAGCTGGTATGTTCGGGTATCGGAGCGACGACCACAACGTCGTGCGCGCTCGATTCGCCGGCGTTGTGCAAACGCACGGTGATCTGCGCTTCGCCGCCGGGCACGGCTTCGTGCCGGGCTTCGATCGATATGGAAGTCAACGCATTTTGCAGCTGCGGTTTGCTGCGCGCGATAAGTCGCACGATGTTCGATCCGACCGGTGTAACTTCAAACGATGCGACGGCCGCTTGCAGCTCGATCGTCGTTCCGTTCTCGATCGCGCCGGCGACGCTATACGAAATTCCGATGCGCCGCTCTTCGCCGGGAGCGACATCGCCGATATGCGCGCCGCTGCGGGAGAGCAGCGGCGAATTGCCCAGCTCATCGTCGAGATCCGCGCCGTCGAGCTGGCCCGTGCCGACGAGATAGACGAGGCCCTCAGGAAGATTAAAACGCACGCGCACGCCGGACGCGGACGCACCCCCTTGATTGCGAAACGTGAACGTCGCGCGCACCGTCATTCCAGGTTCCAACTCTCGGTCGGGCGAAACGACGAGCGTACGGAGTCCCTCCGGTAATGTCGGAGCTCCGGGCGCAAAAACTTCCGCGAGGGTGCGCATGTCGACGTGATGGTTCGCCGCTCGGCAGTTGCCCCCTGGATGCACATAAGGATGGCCGAATGCTCGCTGTTAACGAAAACCATATCGCCGATGCGGTCGCGCGACTGGGCGCGGAAAACGCTTTCCAAGTACTGGCTCGCGCGCGCGAAATCGAAGCGACGGGCCGCCGCGTAGTTCACATGGAAATCGGCGAGCCGGATTTCGATACGCCCGAGCACATCAAGAGAGCGGCGGTCGAATCACTCATGGCGCACGACACGCATTACACGCCTTCGGCGGGAATCATCGAATTACGCGATACCATTGCAGATTATGCGTCGCGTAGCCGTAAGATGCCCAAGCCGTATCGAGCCGCAAACGTAACCGTTGGGCCGGGTGCCAAACCGGTCATCTGGAACGTACTGAGCGCGTTGCTCAATCCCGGCGACGACTTCATCTACTTCGATCCCGCCTATCCCGCGTACGGTTCCGCTTCGACGTATTTGCAGGCCAACGTCATCCGCATTCCGCTGCAAGAGTCGCGCAACTGGCGTATGGACCTCGACGAACTGGAGAGCCGCGTATCGAACCGGACGAAAGCCGTGGTCATAAACTCGCCGCATAATCCGACCGGCGGCGTGCTGTTGCGCGAGGACTTGGAACGTATCGCTGAACTCGCGCAAGAGCATGACTTCATCGTAATCGCGGATGAAATCTACAGTCGCAACTTCTACCTCGAAACGGAATATTTTTCGATTGCTTCCATTCCCGGCATGCAGGAGCGCACGATAATCGTCGACGGTTTTTCCAAGGCATACGCGATGACCGGATGGCGGCTCGGCTATGCGATCATGCCCGAAGAGATCAACCGCGTCGTTACACTTTTTAACAACAACACGTTTAGTTGCGTCGCGACGTTCGTGCAGAAAGCCGGGATCGCCGCACTGACCGGACCCGACGAACCGGTCCGCGAAATGAACGACATATTTCGCGAACGCCGCAACCGTTTGGTGACGGGCCTCAACAGGATTCCGGGAATGAGCTGCACGTTGCCCGAGGGAGCTTTTTACGCATTCCCCAACGTGAGCGCAATTACGACCGACGATCGGGCCCTCGCGAGCTTTCTCTTAGAAGAGGGCGGCGTCGCTTGCGGCGGCGGTTCGTCGTTCGGGCCTGCCGGCAAGGGTTACCTCCGCTTTTCTTACGCCGCCTCCCTCGATGACATCGACTACGCGCTCGCGCAGATCGCCGTCGTAACTCCGCGGTTCGGGGGTTAGCGCAACCCGTCTATCGTCCCACTTCGTCAACTGCGAGCACCGCCGTAAGGCGGTAATCTTCAAAACGGTATTCGAGATGCCGTACGACCTCGCACGAGCGCACGCGTCGGGGCCGCAAGACCGCGACGCACTCGCCGCCGTCCCGGCGAACGCTGCGGAACACGATGCCGTCGGCGACGTTTTGCACGTACAGCTTTCGCCCGTATCTCTGGGACGCCGCATAGGAATTGGGGTCGTAGAGCGACGCGCGTAGCGAACGCGCGCGCAGATCGTCGAAGCGCCCGTCGATGCGAGCTTGATACACGCGCATCTGCACGATCTCGCTACGCAATCCGGCGTCGCGAAGGAAGCGCCCGCGATGGTACGCCGTCTCGGAAATCGCGGTAGCTTCGTCGTGCGCGGCGTAGAAAACGCCGTAGCTACCGTCGGAGAAGCGGCTCGGCATGGCGTGCGTAAAGGCCGCCATGATGGGAGTCGCGCCGGCGCCGGAGATGCGATCTTCCGCGCGGACCATCGCAAGTTCGCCCGCTTCGTCGAGCACGCGCGGATTCGTCGCCGCCTCAAGCTGCAAGACGATCTCCAGATCGCGTGGATCCGCGACGTCATCGAAGATTCCAACGACCGGATAGAGCGATGGAACGATCCGGTACGCGGCGCGCCAATCGAGCCGGCTTACCAACCCCGCTGGCCGTCGAGATAGCGGCGCACGCGATAAAGATTCGCGACCTTCCCCGCCGTCATCACGTCGACGGGCGCCGCTCCGCCGAACTCCGGATCGGCATTGGAGTTCTTGAGCCACGCGCTACGCGCTGCCGAGCGCGGAAGCAATATCCGCAGCACTTTGTAAATGCCCAAGACGTAGGAAATGCGTTCGAGCTGATCGGGCGACAAGCGCGCTGCATCGGGCCGCTTGGCGTAAGCGTAATAAGTGGAAGGCGCAAGGCCAAGTACGAACTGTCGCTGCTTGCCATTGAGATTCCACTCCTGCGCTATTGCTGCGAACGCTCGAAGCGCGGGCGCCGACGCGCGGCTGGGATCCCGTAAAATCGACGAGGCCTCATCCAAATGATGCGATGCAGTCTCCGGCATTATTCTGAGTATAGACGAATAATCAGAATATGTCCAATTCGAGAGCGGCTATCGCAGCTTCATCGCGCGTTTCACGTCGTCGATGACGTCGGCCGCAACCAATCGCGTTTTCTTGGTTCCTGCCTCAACGATCCGTTCCACTTCGCCCGGATCGTTGCGGTAAAGCGCTAAGCGTTCGCGCAACGGGCGAAGATATGCATTGAGCGCTTCGGCAAAATCCGTCTTGTCGGCGACGCAGCCGAGCGCACCGGACCGGCACCCGTCGGCGATGCCGCCGGTCTTGAGCGGATTAGCGATACTCCACAAGGCAAAAACGGGACAAACTTCGGGACGTCCGGGATCGTGCCGGCGTATTTTTTGAGGATCCGTAACCATAGAACGTACTTTTTCGGTCGTCGTCGCGTCGTCGTCGGCAAGCAGGATGGCGTTGTCGTATGACTTCGACATTTTGCGTCCGTCGATGCCGGGGACATCGGGATAGTCCGTCAGCGTCGGTTGCGGTTCGATCAGGACGTTGCGCCCGCCGCCGTAAAGAGAGTTAAAGCGGCGCGCCACCTCGCGCCCGAGCTCCAGATGCGCAACCTGATCGCGGCCTACCGGAACGCGTTCGCCGCGCACGACGGCAATATCGCAATACTGCAGCAGGGGATATCCCAAAAATCCGTACGTTGCTATGCGGGTTCCGAGCGCGTCAATCTGCCCTTTGTACGTCGGCACGCGTTCGAGCCATGCTTGCGGCGTCACCATTGCGAGTAGGGCTTGCAGTTCCGAAATCTCCGGCACGGCAGACTGCAAGAAGATCGTCGATTTTGCGGGGTCGACACCGGCGGCGAGCCATACCGACACCATTTCGTTTCGCGCGGCACGTATTGCTTGCGGATCTTCGAAACCTGTTGTGTACGCGTGCAAATCCGCGATCTCGAAGTATGCATCGGCGGTATCGCAAAATGCTACCCACTGCGTCAGCACGCCCAGAAGATGGCCCAAATGAAGGCCGCCGGTCGGGCGCATGCCCGACATCACGCGGGGACGCGTAAGGGTTGCTCTCATCCGCCGGTTCTTTAGCTAGTACGGAACGTGCAATCCTTGGAAGAGCGGTGCGCGTTCGATTGCATCTCGCACGAAGCGCCGCGCAGAAATGACGGCATCGAGCACGGCTTCACCACGGGCGAGCGAGCACGCAAGCGACATCGCAAGCGTGCACCCCGTCGCGCGCATGTCGACGGACGCACGCTCGCCGACAAACATTTCGACGCCGCCGGCGTGGGCGAGCACGTCGGCGGGCTCTCCGGCAAGATGTCCGCCTTTGAGAAGCACCGCGAGAACCCCCATGGAACGTAATCGGCACGATGCGTCACGCATGGTTTCCCGTGTAATTTCCGGCGCCCCCAAGAGCCGAGCAGCTTCGTCGAGATTCGGCGTTACGATGACGTTGGGCAGCGTGAGCAGTTTCTCACGTATCGCGCGCATCGTCGCATCGTCCGCAAATGCCTCTCCCGACGACGCACGGATCACCGGATCGACGACGGCGGGTACGTCGTTTGCATCGCGCAGGGCCGCGGCGATTTCGGTGACCGATTCGGCGTGCGTTAAGGCGCCAATACGAACGGCGCGCACATCGTCCCACGGAATTGCGCGAAGCTGCGCGCGCAGAATGCTCGCCGGAATCGTGTGGAGCGCGCGAACCCCATGCGCGTCTTGGGCGCTCACAGCGGCAACCGCCGTTACGACGCGAACGCCCAACTCCCAGCCGATACGGGCGTCCAGTCCGACGCCGGCAATGTTCCACGGATGGGTCGTGCCGATCGACGCTACGAGCGGGTCGTTCACCGCGTCGCACTCCACAGGCGCACGAGTTCCGCCGCGGCGGTGAACGGATCGCCGCACTCGGCGATCGCCGAAATAACCGCGGCCATCGCGACGCCGCTTGCGGCAACGGCGACCATTCGCGAACGGTCGATCCCGCCGATAGCGGCTACCGGAAGCGGCGTTGCAGCGGCTACGCGACGCAATCCCTCAATGCCGATCGGTTCGCCGGCGTCGCCCTTTGATGCGGTCGCATATACCGAACCGACGCCGATGTAGTCCGCTCCCGTTCGCACAGCGGCTTCGGCCTCGGCCAATGTTCCGCAGGAGAGGCCCAGGAGCCGTTCTCCCATCGCTGCGCGAATTGCAGCGGCGCCGCGCAAGCCGCCATCTTCGGGGCCTAAATGCACGCCGTCGCAATCGAATTCGATTGCGGCGCGCCAATCGTCGTTCACGATGAGCAGCGCTCCGGCTCGTGCAGTCTCAGCTCGAAGCGCGATTAACGTTTCGCGCTTTATTCCGGCTTTCGCGCGGTACTGCACGATCGAAATGCCCGCTTGCAAAGCGCCGCGCGCGACGTTGAGGGCGGCCGGCGCGTCGTTGACGATTGCGTAGATGCCGCGAAGCAGGGCGGTACGCTGCGTAAGGTTCAGCGGCGCGTTCTCGTACGCCGCCACAGCACGACGTTGGCAACGAGATAGGCGCAGAATACCAGCGATATGGCGGCCGCCATTGCGAGATTCCCGCGCTTGAGCGCCATCGGGACGATCAGCACAAAACAGAGCACCGCGAACATTGCGACGGTGATGATGCGCGAGAACGGCACGAACACGACTCGTCCTACCCGTTACTCAAAAGTAGTTCACCGAGCCGCGTTAGATCGACGTCGCTGCCGAATCGAATTTCGATGCGGCCGCCCTTGCCTGCACGAACGAGGGTGACATGCGTTCCGAGACGCTGCCGCAACCGCGACTCGAAATCGCGTTCGTCGGCAGAGAGTTCCTTTACCGGCGATTCGGAGACGACGCTCTTCGGCGTCGTAACGGCCCCCGCGAGCCGCTCGAGAGTCCGAACGGAAAGACCTTCGTTCACAACGCGCCGCGCGAGCGCAATGCGCTCGTCCGGGGGCGCCGCTAAGAGCGCGCGTGCGTGTCCGGCGGAAAGACTCGAATCAACCAGCATCACCTTGATTGCATCGGGCAACGCGAGCAGCCGTAACGCATTGGCGATCGCAGGCCGGCTTTTACCCAAGCGCCGCGCAACTTCGTCTTGCGTAAATGCATACTCGTCGATTAAATGAGCAAAGCCGGCGGCTTCCTCGAGTGGATTGAGATTTTCACGCTGCAGATTTTCAACGATCGCCACTTCAAGCGTGTCGCGATCGTCGCTATCGCGGACGATTGCGGCGATCGTCTTTTTTTGCAGTGCCGCGCACGCGCGCCATCTCCGCTCGCCGGCGACCAATTCGAAGCCGTCAGCGCGTTTGCGCACGATGATTGGAACGAGTACGCCGTACTCGGCGATGGACGACCGCAAATCCTCAAGCGACGACGCATCGAAACTCTTGCGCGGCTGAAACGGATTGGGTGTGATGCGATCGATCGGAATATCGCGAAGCGCTTCGCCGCTCTGCGTTGGAAACGGCGCGCCGCCCAGCAGCGCGTCCAAGCCCTTTCCTAAACCGCGTTTCGGTTGACTCATGCATGCACTCCGGCATCGGCTAATTCGCGAGCGAGCGCGATATACGCTTGCGCGCCCCGGCTCTTTACGTCGAAAAGTATTACCGGCTTTCCGTACGACGGCGCCTCGGAGAGACGAATGTTGCGAGGTATCTGCGTCTTGAACATCTGCTGCGGAAAAAATTTTTCCAGTTGCTCGAGCACTTCCATCGCGAGGCGAGTTCGTCCGTCGAACATGGTGACGAGCACGCCGCTGACGTGCAGCGTCGGGTTGAGCGCTTCCCGCACGCGAAGAACGACGGAGGTTAATTGCGAAAGGCCTTCGAGTGCATAATACTCGGCTTGCACCGGGATCACGATCTCTTGCGCGGCCGTCAGTGCGTTAATCGTCAAGAGACCGAGCGAGGGCGGACAATCGATGAACACGAAATCGTAGCGGGACGCAACGGGCGCAAGCGCTTGGCGCAATCGCGTTTCGCGAGAGAGTCCGGAGACAAGTTCGATCTCCGCTCCCGCCAGGTTGATCGTAGCGGGAACGACATGCAGCTTCTCGATCTCCGTCGAAACGATCGCGTCGTCTAAAGGACTTTGCTGCATCAAGACATCGTAAATGTCGATATCGAGCGCCGACTTCTCGATACCAAAACCGGTCGTCGTGTTCCCTTGCGGATCGCTGTCGACGACGAGAACACGATAACCCGAGACCGCGAGTGCGGCGCCGAGATTGACCGCGGTCGTGCTCTTCCCTACGCCGCCTTTTTGGTTGACCAAGGCAATTATCCGACTCAACGGCCGACCCCTAATTGTTTCACGTGAAACATTCCCGCTAAGGAGTGTCGCTGTGGAAGTCCGTTCGGAGGTACTCTTCAGCGAGCGCCAGGAGCGTCTCGCGCGTGTTACGCTCGGGCGAGTCGGTAACCTGCTCGAAGAGTCTCCGCAGAATGACACCCACCCGCCGGTCTCCCGTAAAGCTGCTCGGCGCCACCGAGATCGCGATCATCGTCTCCATCACATCGCTACCGTTGATTGCCAAGTCCGCAATGGAAAACGGCGGCTGACGGTCCATCTCGGAGGAGACGCGCGCCTGGAAACGCTCGTTGGAATCGTCCCGTTTTGGCATTCCGGAACCAACGATATCCGCTACGCGTACTGCGAATTGGCGATGCAAATGCTCGGGGCCGATACGCCGTATGAAGCGCCGTACCGCGGCGCCGCTCAGATTCGGATCTTGGTTATACATGTGGTGCCGCACGATGTGGGAGACCGTTGCGACCGTGTCGCTCGGAAAGCGCAAGCGTTGCAGCATTTCAGCGGCCATTTTGGCGCCGACAATCTCGTGCCGGTAGAAGTGCGGGCCATCTTTGGTTCGCGGCTTCCCGACATCGTGCAGCAATGCCGCAATTCGCAAAGTTACGTCACCCGGCGGGGTGGCGTCCATCGTCTCCATGTTGTGGCGCCACACATCGTACGCGTGCCACTCGTTCTGTGCGACGCCTACGCCCTCGAGCAACTCCGGCCATACGAACTTTAGGACGCCGGTCTCTTTCAGTAGCTGGAAAGCGATCGACGGCTTCGCCGCATTGGCAAAAAGTTTCGCGAACTCCTCATAGATTCGCTCCGGCGAAACGGAAAGGACGGCCGCGGCGGCGCCGGCCATTGCCGATCGTGTCGAGTCGGTGACCGCATAGGCGAACCGCGCCGCAAACTGCGCCGCGCGCAGCATACGCAGCGGATCCTCGTCGAACGATGCTGGGGTCAGTATATCGATTCGACGATTGCGGATATCGTCTGCACCGCCGTACGGATCGACGATATCGCCGGAGGGCAACGCGCGAGCGATCATGTTCATTCGGAAGTCGCGCCGCGCAAGATCCTCTTCCAGCGACACGTCTGGGCCGCTATGCACGTCGAACTCCCGATGGCCTTGGCCGCTCGAACGCTCCCGGCGCGGCAAGGCGACATCCACGGTCTGCTCGCTCACCGTCACTTTCAAGACCGCAAACGCCGCCCCGACGAAGTCGACGCGACCGAGCGAACGAAGGCAAGGCTGCAAGTCTTCCAGAGAGATACCGGTAACGACGTAATCGAGATCTTTTGCCGGAATATTGGTTCCGTCCAGAACGGCTCGAATTTCGTCTCGGACGCGGCCGCCAACCGCAAAGAGCGAGCCGCTCGGCAACACAGAAGCCAACCGCTCGTCCCAGGCCTGAGCCCATTCCATCACGCTATCGTACCGCGGAACGTGCTTCGTTCCACGTGAAACGGCGCAAGACCGGAGGTCCACGGCGCGGCGACATTCATCGCGGCGGGAGCGAAGTTCCGTTATGTCCACATGGATCAATCCAGGCGCTAAAAACTCGTGGGATTGGATGAACCAATTTTCTTGCGATCGGCAAGCACGCGGAAGCAACGCAATTGCGTTCTGAAGAGCACTTAAGCATTGGCGATACAGGCGGTTTTGAGATGATCATGGGAGTTCTTCAGCGCTTGGTGTAGCGAATCATATGTTCGTACCATAATTCGTCGTCTTTCCGCGCGTCGCTTCGTTCCTTCGTCACGAAGCTGTGGCTTGGCGCGCCCATCGCGCCTCGATAGCCAAAAACCCCAGCGATCTCATGGTACGACTTGTGATTCGCATCGAGGCGCTTCACGACGATGCTCGCGACACTAAGCCCTTCGTGAGTGATTCGGCGACCCTAGGCCTTCGTGAGGACGCTTCGTCACTTCCTGAAGCCGGCGTTCGACCCACATAACGCCGTGCCTATTCGCCTGAAATCCGACGGCGCGATAAATGCCTACTACGGCGAGGTCGAACTTCTCATGAAGCAAACAGCTTGCCTAATTCTGGAACGTGACCTGCGCGAAGCCGGCGCAATAGGCTTGCGCGGACAACACCCTAAATAGCGCGTCGTACAAAGTCCCCCGCGATTAAGGCGCGTCTTGCGGTCGGCGTTTCATAAGCGCTCACATCGGACCGACCATCAATACGCCACACGAGCACAATGGGGCGATGGCATCCTCGTAACTAAGGATACATCAGCGTTCTGCCGTATATCGGCCGCCACAACGTTCCCGGCAACGATCCTCCGCTCGTTTCCTGCGGCCCTCGAGGGTCGATTCCCAAAAAATCCGCCGTCAGTGGTAACCGGGTCGTAGATTGCCGTCAAAGCATCCCACCGCTTGCTCTGATGTCCAAATCGAGGCGCCATGCTCAGCTCCTCACCGAAGAGTCGCTTCTCCATTTTCGATTCGACTGAGCCCGGGATCTCGTATCCATAACGTGTTTAGAACGCATTCGTTGGAAAATTGCATGCGTAAATGTATCAGGCTTACCGTAGCGACCATCCTCGGTAAGTGACGACGGCGTTCCACGTGAAACTTTCAATATCGCGCCACGGCTAAGCCGCCGCAAGGTTCGCTTCGATGCGGCCAGCTACTGACTATGCCCCCTTTAGACGCAGAGCGGCCGCTTTTGAGGGATGCCGACACGGCGCGGAAACCTGCCCGGCGTCTGCGTAATTTTTCGCACTACGGCTATCGTGCGGTCGTGCGCTCTATCGATCTCTATGTATCGCTCGACCGCTCCGCCAAGCATTCCCGCGGCATCCTCTAAAGCGTTCCGCTCGATGAGATCGCAAGTTCCGCGCTGCAGCAGTGCGGCTCCGCCGCTTTCGATGAACGGGAGGAGCAGTTCTGCGACCGCAGGCGCAGTAGCGACGGCTCTGGCCGTTCCTGACCGGAACTTTTCCCGCAAGCTTGCATCGTGAGCTGCCGTTTCGGCGCGAGCGGCGACGACGCATCCGTGGAGGCCGAACCGCTCGATCGCTTCTTGCAGGAAGCGCACTTTTTTCAGCGTGCACTCCACAAGCGTTATCGGCGCGCCGGTGACTATTGCGATCGGTATTGCGGGCAACCCGGCACCCGATCCGACATCGACAAGAGCGCCTTCGATAAACGGCGCCGCGGTCAGGCTATCGGTAAGATGCTCGGCAATCTCTTTCACGTTCTTGGCGCCGGTGAGGTTGAACCGGCGGTTCGCCGCTAGGATTAGGGCGCCATATCGCGCAAGCGAAGGGCGACGTTCCGCGATCCCGGAGGATTCCAAGAGCGACTCCAGCTCGTCTTGCTCGGTCACGCTAAGGCGGCACCTCGCTCGCGATGCAAAAAGAGGCTTACGATGGCCACGTCCGCGGGAGTTACGCCGGGGATACGGCTCGCAGCTCCGAGCGTGCGCGGCCGCAGCGAGACCAACTTCTCGCGGCCTTCCGTGGAGAGCGCGCCGATGCTCGCGTAGTCGAAAGAACCCGGGAGAACGGCACACTCCTCTTTGGCGGCTTTTTCTACGGCGGACTCCTGCCTCCGAACGTATCCCGCCATTTTAATTTCGATTGACACCCGTTCGGCAATCTCGGGCGGCAGCGGCGGATCGAACCGGTCCGCTATATCCGCAAACGCTATCGTCGGCCGCCTTAACGCATCAGCAATCGTATGGCCGGCATCGAACTCCTGATCGCGCACTCCGCCGGCTCCCACTCGCGTGCCGCATGCGCGCTGCAATGCGACGCGGAGTGCGTCCGCTCGCGATTCAAACGCGCTCCAGTCCTCGTCTCCGACCAGTCCGGCATCGCGTCCCACGGGCGTCAAGCGCGTGTCCGCGTTGTCGTGGCGCAGCAAAATGCGGTGTTCGGCGCGGGAAGTCAGCATACGGTACGGTTCGTCCACGCCTTTGGTGACTAGATCATCGATCATCACGCCGATGTATGCCTCGCTGCGAGCAAGGCGGACCGGCTCGCGACCGCGAGCCGCCTGCGCTGCATTTATGCCGGCGATCAGTCCTTGAGCGGCCGCTTCTTCGTATCCCGAGGTGCCGTTGAGCTGACCGCAGTGATAAAGACCCCCAATGCGCCGCGTTTCCAGCGTTTCGCGCAACTCGGTCGGCGGCACCATGTCGTATTCTACGGCATATCCGCCGCGCAGCATCACGCAGTCTCTGAGCCCCGGAAGCGTGTGCAGCATCTCTAGCTGAACGTCCTCCGGGAGCGACGTTGAAAAACCGCCGACATAGAGCGTCGGCTCCTCCAAGCCTTCGGGTTCTATGAAGAGTTGATGGCTCGGATTATGCGCGAATTTGATGACTTTGTCTTCAATAGACGGACAATACCGCGGTCCAATTCCCTCGATCAAGTCCAAGCCGTAGAGCGGCGAACGATGCAGGTTCTCTCGAACCAGCGCATGCGTCGCTGCGTTCGTCTCAGTGATATGGCAGGCGAGCTGGGGGCCGGCGAATTGCGCCGCGCTGCGGTACGAAAAGAGCAACGGGACGGGACTGGGCTCTTGCGCCCGCATCTCGTCGTAGTTTACCGTCGTTCGATCGATCCGCGGAGGAGTGCCTGTTTTCAAGCGGCGCGTCGAGAAACCCAGACGCCGCAATGTTGCCGCCAATCCAGCCGACGGCGGCTCTCCAAAACGGCCTTCGTGCGCAACGACCTCGCCGCGAAAAGTCTTGCCGCCGAGAAACGTGCCGGTGGCCAAAATCACGCGCCGCGCAAAGTGCTTCTCCCCGCCGACGCAGACGACGCCGCGCACGGTCCCGCCCTCGACGATAAGCTCCTCCACCATGCCGCGGACGATTTGCAGGCGCGGTTCGCTCCGCAGCACCGCGATCGCCAGACGCGCATAGGCAGGCTTGTCCATCTGTTGACGCAGGGCACGGACCGCCGGACCTTTGCTCTCGTTTAAAAACCGGGAATGGAGCGAAGCACGATCCGCAATCGACGCCATCGCGCCGCCCAGCGCGTCGATTTCGCGCACGAGCTGCCCCTTGGCGCTTCCGCCGATCGACGGATTACATGGAAGCGTGCATATCTTCTCCGGATCGCCGGTGACAAGCACTGTCGGAACTCCCATTCGTGCGGATGCCAACGCCGCTTCCACTCCAGCGTGTCCGCCGCCGACGACGATGACGGCAACCTCGCTGCTGCGCGGTGCGCAAATCATGCTCGCTTCACTTTCCGATACAAAATCGCGCGAAAACGCCGTCGACGATCTCCCGAGCGGCGGCATCGCCTGAAATGTGGCCCAGCGATGCGAAAGCGGCTTGGAGGTCGCTCACGATGAGGTCGATTGCCGCGCCATCGGCGAGCGTCGACCGAGCGGCTGTCAGTGCGGTTAACGCGGATCGGGCCGCATCGAACTCAACGATCGAGGCGAGGTGAGGCCGTTCCAAATCGGGAATCTCGCTTCCCCATCCCCGCCGAGCGATTGCGGAACGAAGCGTCCGCAGCGTCGTGCGGTCGTATACGGAACCAACAATTCCGCCCGTCCCCCGTACTTCCCGAGCGTACGCTACGCCCAAATCGGCCTTGTTGAAGAACACGATGCTCTCACGCGAGCCGGTAGATTCGAGCAGCTGGCGTTCCGCTTCGCTGGGCGGCTTCGAGCCGTCGAGGACCAGCAATACGAGGCGTGCAGATGCCATAGCGCGTTGCGTGCGGGCTATTCCCGCGGCCTCCAGCGCGTCCGTATGCGCCCGGATTCCTGCCGTATCGATCAAGCGGACCCGCACGCCGTCGATCGAGATCGATTCCTCGATAGTATCCCGCGTGGTCCCCGCGACATCGGAAACGATCGCGCGAGCCTCTCCCAGCAAGGCGTTGAGCAAGGACGATTTCCCGGCATTGGGCGGACCGACGATTGCGACGGCGATTCCGTCCCGCACAAGACGACCCGCTTCGCCGTCCCGCAGCAAACCGCGCAGCTCTTCGGCAACCGAGGCGAGCGAGCGGTCAACGGCCGCACGGTCGGGATCGGGAACTTCGTCCGGGAAGTCTATTGCGCCGGTGCACTCCTCGACGACTGCCGCAAGCACCGCGCGCAGGCGGCGGACTTCGTTCGCCAGGCCGCCGCCAAGGTTCGCGAGGGCGGCCCGCGCGGCCGAACGCGTTTCGGCGCCGATTAAATCGGCCACCGCGGTTGCGGCATGAAGATCGAGTTTACCGTTCATGAACGCGCGTCGCGTGAACTCGCCAGGCTCCGCGGCCCGGGCGCCCGCGGCCAAGAGCGCCCGCATTACTTCGCGAGCAACGATGGGGGAGCCGTGGATGTGGAGTTCAAGCGTATGCTCGCCGGTATAACTGTGCGGAGCTTCGGAAAAAAACACCATCCCGCGATCGATTCTATATCCGTCTTCATCGAGAATTTCTGCGTACTGCGCCCGCTTCGGCCGAAGCGGCGCTCGGGGAACGACGCGCGCCGCGACGGCAGGCACATCCGGACCGCTCGCTCGGACGATCGCAATCGCGCCGCGGCCCGGCGCAGTCGCGATCGCCGCAATCGTATCCGCAGGGCTCACATCGGGCCTATGCCGGCCTCATTTTGGAAAGACGACGACGCAGCGTTCCGGCTCTTCTCCCTCGGACTCGGTACGGACGTCGCCATTTTCCGCAAGCGCGATATGAACGATCTTGCGCTCGGAAGGCAGCATCGGCTCGAGTTTCTGTGGTTTGCGTTCGCGCTTAACGCGCTCGAGCGTTGCGAGGGCAAGTTCTTTGAGCTGGTCAGCGCGACGCGCGCGATACCCTTCGGCGTCGATTGTAAAGTACCGCCGGTTGCTCCGAACGCCCGCGTTGAGCATGTTATTGAATATTAGATTGAGCGCCTCGAGCGTGTTGCCGTGCCGACCGATCAGCATGGCCAGATCCGGCCCGGTGACTTCGAGATACTCGCCTTCCTGACGCGGAATATACGAAATCTCCGTTTTGTCGACGCCCATGCGCGCGAGGATATCGACCAGAAGATCGCGCGCCGGCATCGCCGTCTCGGGAAGGTCGTACCGAACGCTTTCCGTCGTACGCGAACCCAGCGGCGGACCATAGCGCCGGCCTCCGTCGACGCGACGTCCGGCCGGAACAAATCCCGGTCCGCGACGTCCGTTGCCGCCGCTGCGCGGCGCCGCTTCGCCTTTGCCCGGAATCTGCCGGTCGCGGATGTTCGCCGGCTGTTCTTCGACCTCGAAGTCGTCTTCGTATAACATATTAGGATCGTGCGCCTTTCGTTTTCTTGTTCTTCCGCCTGCGCGTTCCATTACCGCTAAGCGCTCTTTGCGGCTGAGTATCCGGGGCAGGCACGTCCGTAATCACATGCTCGCTATCGATAAACGCGAGCGGCTCATGAGCGCGGCGCAGCATGTAAATTTGCTGTCCCATCTGAAAGAGATTCGACGCAAACCAATAGAGCACCATTGCGGACGGCCATCCGTACTTGTATCCCAGAAAGCCGAGCATGAGCGGCGACATGATCGCCATTATTTTTTGGGTCTGGGCTTGCTGCGGATCGGTTGCCGGCATGCTGCCGAATCGCACGCTGACATACATAGAAAGCGCGTAGAGCACGAGCAAGATAACGTCGGGATGGGCGAGGCTCGTTGCAAAGATGTGAGGATAGCGCGTGGAGAGCGCGCTGCCGATCCATGCAAAGTGCTGATTTTCATACATCCCCTTGTTCTGCAGCACCATGTAGAAAACGCTGATAATAAAGGGATACTGAATCAGCATCGGCAGGCAGCCCGTTAGGGGATTGGCGCCGTGCGATTTGTAGAGCGCCATCGTCTCTTGCTGGATCTTCGCCTGGTCGCCTTTGTACTTCTCTTGCAGCTTTTTTATCTGCGGCGCGATTTTTTGCATCGCCATCATCGACTTGAATTGTTTTGCGTTCAATCCCCAAAATACGGCGCGAAAAAGCAAGGCGAGAATAACGAGGCTCAACCCCAAATTCCGAATCGGCGCATTGATCGTCGCTACGAGCCACGACAAACCATGCACGATCGGATCGAGCAAGAGGTTAGAGGCGAGGATGAAATGCAACGCTTACCTTTCGACGGGATGCGGCTCGGGGACGAGGTCGACACCACCGGGATGCCAGGGGTTGCAGCGCACGATCCTGCTCGCAGCTAACCATACTCCGGTCGCCGTTCCATGTTTCTGCAGCGCTTCGAGCGCATAATTCGAGCAGCTCGGAAAAAAGCGGCACGATGGTGGAAGAAGCGGAGAGATCCCCATCTGATAGAGCCGGACGACGGCAGCTAACAAAACACGCACGGGTGGTTCACAGCAGCGCCCGATGCAGCTCGGACCGCAATCGGTTGAAAGAAACGGTGGCCGCTCCGGGTCGCGCGACGACCAGCAGCCGAATTCGCCTACCGTCGAGGGCGCTTTGTAATATGGCGGCGATGCGCCGCCGGACCCGGTTTCGCGTAACCGCCTTACCAACCGGTTTTCCGACCGTAATGCCGACCACAGAAAGCGGCTCGCGCGCCTGAAGATCGGCGTGGTACACGGTAATCGCAGCGGAAGTCACGCGCCGTCCGCGTTGCCTCAGCCTTGAAAAATCCACGCTTCGGCGCAGGCTCGTGTAGCGCCGCATCACGCAGTGAGGCGGTGACGCCCCTTTTTGCGGCGACGCGCGAGAACCTTACGGCCATTTTTGGTGCTCATGCGCTCCATAAAACCGTGGACGCGTTTGCGGCGCCGGTTATGCGGCTGAAACGTCCGCTTCATGTACTTCGAACTCCTACTATAAAACAACCGCCCTTTGCGGCGGCACACAGCTCTTAAGTATAGGGGCGGCAATGAGTACGCGTCAAGGCGCGGCCGCAAGATTGGACCGGATGTCGAGCAATCCACAAGTGTGCACAACCCTGTGTAGAATCGCTTTTCGGACGTCCGTCGCTCTGAGGCTTAGTCCCTTGGTACCAGGGCCACTGCACGTTTTGGCGCGGACCGGTCGAGTCGCCGGACCGATGCAGCAAACCCCTCAAAAACAGCAAAAAGAGTCCTGTGGATAAGTGTATAAGGTCGTGCATAGATTCCGCAGGAGCGCTACCCCATTGCGCTAACCGATAGCGACCTCACGGGACTACGGTCTGGCCCTTCGAGCCCGGTTTACGCGACCGCTCGAGTCGAGGACCCAGGAAGCGGTCTCCTATCTTGCATGTCACGAGGACGCGAAAGCATGGCGCTTGCGGTTGGCAACTCCGACATCTCCACCGATCTCTGGAACGCCGCGCTCGAGGCTTTGGAGCGGAAATTTTCAAAACCAATCTTTGAAATGTGGATCAAACCGATCCGCCTGGTTTCGATCGCGGGCGATGAGATGCTCCTCTCCGTGCAAAGCAACTTCGCGCGTGATTGGGTAGAGAACCGGCTCAAGGGCCAGATCGCCGATGTGCTAGCCGAAGTGTTCGGGGCAGTCTGGCATCTCCGATTCATCGTTGCCGAGCCCGAGGCATCCTCGTATGCCGTCCCGGCGCCTGCGCCGGCACGCGGCACCGACGATCTTAGAACGGCACATCTGAACACGCGGTACACGTTCGCGGAGTTCGTCATCGGCAATTCCAACCGGTTCGCGCACGCAGCGGCCCAAGCAGTCGCATCCGCCCCGGCTCGTGCCTATAATCCATTGTTTCTTTACGGCGGGGTCGGACTTGGAAAGACGCATTTAATGCACGCGATCGGGCATCGTGTCCTCATCGATAATCCGAGCGCAAACGTCGTCTACGTAACGTGCGAGAAGTTTACCAACGAGTTCATCATCGCGTTGCAAAACAATCGCACGCCGGAGTTCCGCAATCGGTACCGCCAAGTCGACGTGCTGCTCATCGACGACATTCAATTCCTCGCAGGCAAAGAGACGACGCAAGAAGAGTTTTTTCATACCTTCAACGCGCTGCACGAGTCCGGACGGCAGCTTATCATCTCGTCGGATCGTCCTCCCAAAGAGATTCAGACGCTGGAATCGCGTTTGCGCTCGCGCTTCGAATGGGGACTGCTTACCGACATTCAATCGCCCGACATTGAGACGCGCGAAGCAATTCTTCGCAAGAAGGCCGAGAGCGAGAAGATTCCGGTTCCCGACGAAGTGACGTCCTTTATCGCAAAAGTCATCCCGTCCAACATCCGCGAACTCGAGGGCGCCCTCATTCGAGTCGTCGCGTATGCTTCGTTGACGAAATCGCCGATCACGTTAGACCTTGCGGCGGAAGTCCTCAAGAGCGCTCTGGCGCAAGCTCCGCTCCAACGCATCACGATCCCAAAAATCAAAGAGACTGTCGCGAGCGCGCATGGATTGACGGTGAAGGAGATGGATAACGGCCGGCGGGACCAGCGTCTAGCCGCGCCCCGGCAGATCGCCATGTTCATCGCTACCGAATTAACCAATTATTCGTTGCCGCAGATCGCCCGGGATTTCGGGAAGAAAGATCATACGACCGTGATGTACGCGCGCGATAAGATCAAAGATCAGATGCAGCGCGACGAAGCATACCGCAACAGGATCAGGCAGTTGATTGCAATGTGCCAGTCTCCGTGACGCCCTGCATCCGCATCGCCACGGGCCTTCGTCTTTGAAAGCTCAACCGGGACCGTCCGCTGCGCGCGGGCGGTTTTTTCTTTCTCCCCGCCCTGCACACGCTGCATACAAGGTAGCGCCTTTACGCGTGGATAACTGCCTCTCGTACTCCGCCGTGTGGAGATGTGTATCGGACTGCGAGGTTCCTGAACACGTTATGCTTGGCGGAGAACCGCGCTACAGCGGGCGCAGAATCACTTATCCGCGGATTACACCGCACTACTGCTGTTACGACGGTAGTATATAAACCTAACTACAAAAACGGCCGTGCCGGAATCGGTGGAGTATGAAGTTCACCTGTAACACAAAAGAAATCGCAATTGCCGTAGGAGCCGCTAGTAAAGTCGTCAACGCTCACACGACCGTACCTATTCTCTCCAACGTGCTGCTCGATGCCGAAGACGGACGCATTTTAGTTCGGGCGACCGATCTCGAACTTACGCTCGAACATGCATTTGAAGCACAGATCAGCGAGCCGGGCTCCGTAACGGTACCGGCCAAGCTGTTTTCCAGTTACCTGGGAAATCTGCCGGCGGGACTGCTCGAACTCACCGGAACGGCGACGCGCGCAGGCGTGAAATGCGAACGCAGTAACTACGATTTTCACGCGCTTCCGGCCGACGAATATCCTCCGCTACCTTCCGCAACGAAGGGTTCGCATTTCACGATCGTAGCCAAACGCTTCCGCGAAGGGATCGATGCAACGATCTTTGCGGCGTCGAGTGAAGAGGCTCGCGGCGCCGTCCTTATGGGTACCTTGCTCGAGATTGAGGCGAATTCGCTCACGATGGTGGCAACGGACGGCTATCGCCTCGCGCGGTACCGTACGACGCTCGAAGACGGGATCGTGAATCCGGAAAAATACATCGTGCCTTCGCGCGCGCTCGCCGAGGCGGCGCGAAATCTTGGCGGCGGCGACCGCATCGCGGTTAACGCACTCGGAGCGCAGAACAATCAATTGCAGATGTCTGCGGGGGGCGTTGCAATCACCGTACGGCTGGTCGACGGTCAGTATCCCAACTATCAACAGGTTATCCCGGCGAAGTTCGATCGCTCCGTCATCGTGAGCACGCCGGCCCTTATGGGCAGCCTCCGCCGTGCCGAACTGGTGGCCGGCGACCGGGCGAGCATGGTTAAGCTTTCCGTTGCGAATCAAACTCTTATCGTTACGGCGAGTTCCGATGTTTCCGGCAACGCCTACGAAGAGATCGAAGTCGAACAGACCGGTGAAGACCTGAGCATTGCCTTCAATGCACGGTACCTCGTCGAGATTCTGAACCACATTAAGTGTCCGCAAACAGTCATCGAGTTTCTCGGGCCGCTGTCGCCTGCGGCGATCCGCCCCGTGGAACTGCCCGAGGGCGGCGAGCAGCTCTACGTGTTGATGCCGCTGCGGCAGTAAAGGATTAAGGCCGAAACCGACCCCCGTTGCGGGCGGCAAAAGATTATGCAGTTGCGGCGCGTGGCGTTATCCAATTTTAGAAACTATTCGGAACTCGATCTCGCGCCGGTCGACGGACTAAACGTTTTCGTCGGTTCGAATGCCCAAGGAAAGAGCAATCTGCTCGAGGCGGTAGCGATGCTTGCGACGGGAAAGTCGTTTCGCACGGGTAAGGACGCGGATCTGCTTCGCGAAGGTTTAAATCTTGCGGTCGTAGCCGGAGACGCCGAAGTGCGTGCGGGGCTCGTTCATCTGAGCGCGACGATCGCGCGCAGCGGCCGAGGCACGCGCAAGAAGTATACGATCAACGGCCAAAACGTTCGCTACGCGCGTTTTCTCGGAAGCATCCGGGTGGTGACGTTCGTCCCTGCGGATCTGCAACTGGTCGCCGGCTCGCCGGCTTTGCGAAGGTCGCTGGTCAACGTCGCGCTCGCGCAAGAAGATCGTCAGTACTATCACGAACTCGCGCGATATCGCAACGCGCTGCAGCAAAAATCCGCGATGCTGCACGGCGCGGTCGATTTTGATGGTGAATTGCTTGCTATTTACGATAATTCGCTCGTGGAGGCGGGCACTTACGTCATGTTAACCCGCAACCATTTCATAAGCGAACTCGCACGGGAAGCCGAAGCGACGCACGCGCAATGGACCCGCGCGAGCGAACATTTCGACGTCAAGTATGTGCCGAACGTTGCGTTCGAGGCACCTACGGGCGACGCGGTCGCCGGCGCCTTCGAACGCCGCCTGCGCGACGTTGCCGCTCAAGAGCGGGCGCGGAAGCTACCGCTCGCGGGACCGCACCGGGACGATATAGCGCTCAATCTAAACGGCAGTTCTCTTGCCGCTTACGGTTCGCAGGGACAGCAGCGGACCGCGGTGCTCGCCCTGAAAGTGGCCGAGTATTCCGTGATGCGCGACCGCACCAGCGAAGCACCCTTACTGCTCCTCGACGATGTCCTATCCGAGCTCGATCGTGAACGGGCGGCCGCGTTTTTGGCCGCAGTGGGATCGTACGAACAGGCCTTCGTGACGGCGACCCATGTGCCCGAAGGTCTGACCCAAGCCGCTGCGGTCTATCGCATCGACGATGCAAGGGTGCTCGCATGCTAAAGCTGGGACGCGCGCTCGGCGGCTGGAGCCCCGGCGAAGGCGACGGGACGCGCGGCTGCGACCCGGTAATCCTGCTCGCGGCGAGTTGGCCCGCCATCGTGGGAACGGAAGTTTCGCGCAACTCGCATCCCCAGCAGATGCAGGGTGATGCTCTGCTCGTAACCACGCGTTCGAGCGCATGGAGTCAGCAACTAACGTTCCTCACGGAGGAGATGCTGCGGCGAATCCGCGTTACAATGCCGGATTCCCCGATCGAACGATTTCGTTTTAGAGTTGGGCGGCTGCCGTCGCCGACCGAAAGGCCGCGCGGTTCCAGAGGCCCGTCCTGCGGCTCGCGCCCCGTAGACGAGCGTCCTCCTGCGGCCGATGCGGCGGAGGCCATAGCGCGCTTTCGCCTCGATGTAACGGCCGCGCGGCGGGCGAAACGGGCCGCGGGGTGGAATGAATGTAGCGACTGCACCGCTCTCATGCAGCCGGACAACGTTACGCGCTGCGTTCCCTGTTCGAATGCGCGCTACGAAACACGGCGACGTCTCGCGTCCCGGCTGCTTTTCGAGGCACCGTGGCTCGGGTATGCGGGCACGGCAGAACTGATCGACGAGTTCAGTCCTCAAGAATACGAAACGATCCGCCGCGCTCTTCTGGCGCGATGGTGGGAAACGCTCGCGCGGGCCCGAGCCAGACGAGCGCTCTCGGCCGACGGTCACGAACGGCTCACCGCAAGCTCGTTCGTTATCTTAAAGAGCGGCTTGTCACCGGAACGTATCGGCCCGGCTACGGTGCGCAACGCGCTCGGAGACGAGTTGCATCAACTGATCTATGGAATGGAACGCGTAAGCGAAATCAATGGCGAGTGATTATACCGGCGAACAGATCGAGGTTCTCAAGGGCCTCGAGGCCGTTCGCAAACGTCCCGGAATGTATATCGGTAACACCTCAGATCGCGGACTGCATCAACTCGTGTACGAAGCCGTCGATAATTCGGTCGATGAAGCGCTCGCAGGCTACGCGAAAAATATCCTGGTAACGCTGTATAAGGACGGCTCCGCTTCGGTGGAGGACGACGGACGGGGCATTCCGGTCGACTTGCATGCCGAAGAACAATTGCCCGCGGTAGAAGTCGTTATGACGATCCTGCATGCCGGCGGAAAGTTCGGTAAAGGCGGCTATAAGGTTTCCGGAGGACTCCACGGCGTAGGCATCTCGGTCGTTAACGCTCTTTCTGAAACGATGATTACGCGCGTGAAACGGGACGGCAGACTCTACGAAATGCGTTTCGAGCGCGGCATTACGACGCAGAAGCTCAAAAGAATAGGCACGTCGGACTCGACCGGGACGTATCAAGAGTGGAGAGCCGACCGTCAAATTTTCGAGACGACGGAATACCATTGGGACGTCTTGCAAAAGCGCCTTCGGGAGCTTGCTTTTTTAAATCGTGGGCTTTCCATTACGCTGCGCGACGACCGGGGTGATGAGCCGCGCGTCCGCAACTACAAGTTCGACGGCGGCATCGTTTCCTTCGTCGAATACCTCAACGAAAAGAAAGACGCGCTGCATCCGGTCGTCTCCACGCATGCCGAGCGAGATACGGTCGACGTCGAAGTGGCGATGCAGTACACGGATACGTACACCGAACAGATATTTGCCTACGCAAACAACATAAATACGATCGAAGGCGGCATGCATCTTCAGGGGTTCCGGCAAGCCGTCACGCAAGCCGTTAACGCCTACGCAAAGAAAAAAAGCATGCTTAAAGAGGCCGACGGTTCGCTTTCGACGGACGACATTATGGAAGGCCTAACGGCGGTCGTCTCCGTGAAACTGCAAGAGCCGCAATTCGAAGGGCAGACGAAGACGAAGCTTGGAAACGTCAAGGTAAGAAGCATCGTCTACGGCCTCGTCAACGAACGCCTCGACTTCTTCTTCGAAGAGAATCCGAAAATTGCGCGCGTTATCGTAGATAAGTGCATGCAGGCGCAACGCGCCAGGGACGCCGCAAAAAAGGCGCGCGATCTCTCGCGCCGCAAGAACGCACTCGAAGGCTCGGGACTTCCCGGCAAGCTCGTCGATTGCAAGAACAACAATCCGGCAGAGAGCGAAATTTTTCTTGTCGAGGGCGATTCGGCAGGCGGTACCGCAAAGGGCGGACGCGATCCCAATACGCAAGCGATCCTTCCGCTGCGCGGAAAGATCATCAACGTCGAAAAGGCGCGTTTAGATAAGGTCCTTTCCAATGAAGAGATCCGCACGATGATCACGGCCTTCGGCACGGGTTTCGGCGACGAATTCGACGTCTCCAAGCTGCGCTATCACAAAATCATCGTCATGACCGACGCCGACGTCGACGGCTCGCATATCCGCACGCTGCTGCTTACGTTTTTCTACAGGCAGATGAAACCGCTCGTCGAGGGCGGCCACGTCTACATCGCCCAACCGCCGCTCTATGGAATACGCAAAGGAAAGAAACAGTGGTGGGCGTTTAGCGAAGCCGACTACAAGGCCGTTCTCAACGGAGCCGACCCCAAAGATTTTCAAATTCAGCAGTATAAGGGACTGGGTGAGATGGACGCCGTTCAGCTTGCCGAGACGACGATGGAAGTGGGACATCGGCGCCTTAAACAGATCACCGTCGAAGACGGCGTGGAAGCGGAGCGCATCTTCACCGATCTCATGGGCGACAAAGTCGAACCTCGCAAACAATATATTTTCGACTATGCCAAGCTGGTGAAAAACCTCGATCTCTAGACGCCGGCAAAGAGCCGGCGTGGTATTCCGGGAGGGAGTTTGCGCAAGGGACTCGTCATCGGTGCCGTCGCGTCGGTGGCTCTCGTTGCTACGGTCCTTGTCGCAGCGCGCGCGGTCGTTCTTGCCGCAATGCTTCCGGGGATCATCTCCCTCTCTACCGGATACCACGTCGCATTCGCGGAGGCTCGCTTCGCCTCCGATCATGTGGCGCTCTTGCGCGTTCACGTTAGTAAGCGCGGCGAACCGGTACTCGATGCGGCGCGAATCGATATCGGATATTCGCTGCACGATTTGCTTCCGGGCAGCAAGCACCGCTACGGCATCGCTTCGATCGCAATCGACCGTCCGGTCCTCACGCTGATCCGCCACAAAGACGGAACCTATAACGTTGCGTGGCCGCAGGGCGGAGGTCCGGCAGCGGCTCCGGCTCCTCCGAATCGCGTTCCGTTAGCAATGACAGTGCGCATTCGCGATGCGCAAGGCGACGTGCGCGCCCCGGACGCTCTCGACCCGCAATCGCGCTCGCTGAAGGTTCGCAGCGTAAACCTCGACGCACGTATCGACACCGACGCCGTGTCGCGCTACGCGGTGACGGGGACGTTCATCGAGCATCGCGACGAACCGTTCGCCATACGCGGCACGGTCGATACGGTGCGCGGATACGCAATGCATCACGGGTATGCCGCAGCCGTGCCGTTGCGCTCGGTCGCAAACTTCTTCATCGATTCAAACGACGCGCGCATTCTGGCCGGAACCGCATCGAACTGCGACGTGCGCGTCTTCGCACTCGACGTGCAACGGTACGCGCCCATACGCTATCACGTCAGCGGGCGGCTCGATCTCTCAAACGGCGGCCTTGCTATTATCGGGCTCGCGCGGCCTTTAGGCGACATGACGGGCCGTCTTCAACTCATCGACGAGGCGTTTTTTGCAACGCATCTCGATGGGACGCTTGCCGGAATCCCGGTCGGAATAACCGGCGGAATCTATGATTTTGCGGCGCCCAAATATCAACTCGGCGTCACGGCGCGTGCGGACCTTACGAAACTGCGGACGCTGTTCTCGTTCGCGCAGACGCAGCCGGTGCGTGGCTCTGCTGCGGTCGGCGTTCTGATCGAAGGCAAACTCGCGTCGCCTCTCATCGTCGCGAACCTGGATGGAGAAAATCTTGCCTACCGTAACGTCCCATTGCACGCAGTCCGCGCACGGCTCGCATTTGCGAGCGGCTCGCTCTTTCTCGCACCGGTCGCCGCAGAGGCGGGCGGCGCCAAGATCGCTTTGAGCGGACGCTTGCAGACAGGAGCGGTAGTCCGTTCGCAGTTCTCCCTGCATGTCGCCGCGCCGGCGGATCGTCTGCCGTACGCGGGCGTCCTGATGGGAGAGGAACCCGTTGTCGCCGACGTCTTGCTCCAGGGCGAAAACGGCGCTTTCTATGCGCACGGTTCGGCCGCGGCGGCCCGTGGTATCAAATACGCGGCCGCAAATTTTACCTTCAAACCGGACGGCGCGGTGGCGGTCGCCCCGTTCTGGATACACTCCGGACGAGGAACGCTCGATGGCGCGTACCGTCTGGATCGCTCCCACGATACAAGCGATTTCTGGATCGTCGTAGACGGTCTGCTCCTCCATCGTACGCAGCGCAGGTCGTTCTTGCAGACGGCGTTTCCGGCGTTTCCCGAAGTCGAAGGAACCATCGAGCGCGCAGCGATTATCGGGGGCGGGCGGGCCGGCACCGCAGCACTTGCAGCCGGGGCACTGCGGGCTCGCGGCGTTCGTATCGCGGGCGTCGGTATCGATGCGCTGGATGCCCGGTTCGCGGGCAGTATCGCGGGCTTCGCGCTGAAGTCCTTACGCGCGACCGGACCCTGGGGAACTCTTTCCGGCGGCGGTGCCTATGGCCGAGGCACGCTCGTCGTTCAGGGAGATTACCGGGGAGATCTGGAGCGGCTGCGGCCAATGCTGGAAAACGTGCCGGCTCGGGGATCGATCGAAGGCCCCGTTGCGCTCGCCATTGCGCCGGGGCGCCTTACGATCCAAGGCGAGGGTCTCACGTTGCACGATGCGACGGTTCGCGGAGTTCCGGTTTCGCAGGTCTCCGGCACGGTCTCCATTGCGCACGGAGCGCTGCACGTCTACAGCGCTTACGCGACGGCGGCCGGCGGCAACATTGCTGCGGCCGGCTCGTACGGCGGCTCCGGCCAAGCGGGCGACCAAGCGCTGTCCATTGTTGCATCCAATCTGAGCGTGGCCCGGTTGAAAGGGCTCGGCATTCCGCTGGATGGGGGAACGCTTTCCGCAGACGGGACGCTTGCTGCCGAAGCGCCGCTCCCCGCCTTTGCCGGCGGTATCGCTCTACGCGGAGGGCGCGCACAGCGCTACCGCCTTACCGGGACTTCCGACGTAACGCTGGGCGGCAATCGGTTAACCTTTCGGAACGCCGTCGGCGCCGTGGACGGAACGTACGCACTGGCAGACGGCGTCCTCTCGGCGCTTTCTTCAGGGAAACCCGCATACGACATAAGCCTGCGCGTACCGGCGGCAAGCGTGCGCGATGCGTTGCGCTTGCTCGCAATTACGACGTATCCGACCGACGGCACGTTCGATGCGAACCTTGCGGTCCGAGGCCGCGGCCTCGCGCCGGCCGTTTCAGGTGCGGTCGGCGTGCCCGGCGGCTCGGTTAACGGACTACCGTTTCTTGATGCCGCCGCTTCGCTCTGGGCCGATCCGCAAGGCGCGATCGTACGCCGCGGCCACGTCCTCGTCGGTGCGACGGCAATTGCGTTCGCGGCCGCACGCTCGGCCCGCATTACGGGGATTCACGTTCGCGCACCCGGTGCCCACCTCAGCGATTTCAACAATTTTTTCGATACCGGCGATACGCTTCACGGCGACGGCAACGTCGCGTTCGACATCCTCGAAGCGGGGCGGCGGATCTCCTCGAACGGCAGGATCGACGTCAAAGCTCTGCGTTACCGTAATCTCGCCATTGGTGATACGCGCGCGAACTGGTCGAGCGTGAGAAATATGGTGCGCGGCGGCGTCGCGGTGCGAGGTCCGAGCGGGACGTTAGCGGCCCGCGGGACGATCGGGCTTGCTCCCGGCGGGATGTGGCAGGACGTCCTGCGCGACTCGCGATACGGCATCGCGCTGGATCTCGACGACGCCGACCCGACGACCTGGAGCGCGGCGCTCGGCTTTCCCGACCTTCCGCTTACGGGTCGTATCGACGGTGACGCCACGATTGCCGGCCGCTATCCGAGCCTCGCTTTGCGCGGGACCGCCCGTTTGCGCGACGGAACCGCTTGGCGGTTACCGATCCAGCACCTAGAGGTAGCGTTTAGCTCCAGCCGCTCGCGCATCCTCATCGACAAAGCGGAGCTAGGAGCACCCGGCGTGCAAGCGAGCGCGACCGGCAGCTTTGTTCTGGCGCGGACGGCTCCGCTCAGCCTCGACGTCCATGCCTCATCGAGCGACCTCCCCAAGCTCGTGAGCCGGTTTTCCCGCATCCGGCTTCCCGTTACGGGAAACTTCGAATCGACCGTCCACGTTGGCGGAAGCTTCGCCGCTCCGACGTTCGCCGCGGCATTCGATGCGATCGACGTCGATGCGTACGGCGTGAAGATCCCGTCGGCATTCGGCTCGCTGCGCTTGGTCGGGCGCTCGCTGCAACTGCGTGATGCGGGCGTAAGCCTCGCCCGGGGAGAGGTGACGATTGCCGGTGCTTTGCCGTTGCAGCTCTCACCCTTCCGTATCGGGCCGCCGAGCGCACCGGTGAGCCTGGACCTCGCCGTCACCGGCGTCGACCCTTCGGATTTTGAAGTCCTTCTCGGAGATAACTCGCGGCTCGGGGGAATTATTGACGGGCAGATCGGTCTCTCGGGGACGATTGCGCAGCCCGGGGTGTCGGGGCGTTTCGACGTCGTGAAGGGAAGCTACACGTCGGATCTCGAGCGAACCCCCGTGACGGGCGTCTCGGCCAGCTTAACCTTCGACCGAACGGAGGCTCGCGTAGAAAAGCTGCATGCGCTCTTCGGTGCCGGAAGCCTGGACGGCTCGGGACGAATCCTCTTTTCTCGAGGTTTCGCGAACGAAGCGACCGGCGGCGCATCCTATACCGTAAACGCAGTCGCTCGAAGAGCACAGTTCGATCTTCCGGCGTATGGCCGCGGCGCGGTCGATGCGACGCTTGCGCTGGCTCGCGTTCCGGGCCGGGAAGCCGAGTTTAGCGGGAACGCGGACCTCTCGGATGCCGTGATTCCATTCGCCGCCTTTCTTGCCGCCGCGCAAAGCGGAACGCAGACGACTCCTGCCGGGCCACCTTTGGCGCTGCGCTTCGATCTTGCGATGACCGCCGGGAAAAACGTCCGCGTTCGGGGCGTCGGTTTTGGGGGCGGTCTGGACATCGGCGCGGTGGGCGCGGTCCATCTTCAAGGCGATCTCGCCGCGCCGACGCTCGATGGCGAATTTACATCGACCGGCGGTACGCTCACCTATTTCGACCGCGCGTTTCGCGTGCAAAGCGGAACCGTCGCATTCTCTCCGGCGAGCGGAATAGTCCCGGCGCTTCACGCGACCGGTACCACGCACGTCGTCAACCCCGACCCCGATACGTCGCGCAATCCATACGGGTCCGCCGAAATTACGATAAGCGTCGACGGTCCGGTCAACAACCTCAAGGTCGCCTTCGATTCCAACCCTCCGGGATATTCAAAGGAGCAGATCCTTGCGATGATCGCTCCCTTCGGCGGGTTTATCAACGGCATCGGATACGCGCCCGGAATCGATGAGTCGAGCGGGATAACGGGCGCGCAGCTTGGCGCCCTTGCGCCGGTTCCCGGTTCGACGCTGCGGAGCCAGACGGGTACCATTACCGTCGGGCAGGAGGCCTTCAGCGTCCTCAACGCCCAATTTACGGCCGGTTTGCTCGGCCCGCTCGAGAACGCCGTCACCCAAGGCTTAGGATTTCAAGACTTCAGCTTAACGGTCGATTATTTCGGCAACGTCGGCTTTTCGGCACGCAGGCTTCTGGGCCGGACCGTCAGCTTCGTGTACGCAAGCACGTTCGGCTTGCCGACGCGCGAGTCGTTCGGCTTGGAGCTGCAGGGCAATGACGCCACGAGCGCCGCGCTCTCGTTCTTTTTCCAAAACGGCCCCACGCGGCTCTTCGATAATCCGCATCCGAATCTCGCCTCGAACGGCCGTTTGAGCGCCGGCGAAGCACTTCAGGGCGACAGCGGCTTCAGTTTTACGCTGCAGCGACTGTATTGGTAAGGCAAGGACCGGGGTTGCGTTCCGCGAACAGACGGCCGGAATCCGAAACAGTACGCGCCCCACGCGCGTTAGCATTGCTGGTACGTCCCAGCTCTCTTCAATTCGTTCGAGGACAACGTTTTCGCATGACCTTTGACCTTCGGCGCGTGCTTCGTGCACTGGTCCGGTGCGCGAGTGCTCTGCTCGTGCTGTCCGTAGTCTTGACGCTCGTCGCTGCGCCGGCTCGTTCGGCAGCCGCGCCCCAGATCGTCTCCGTCGACGTGACCGGTAACCTTCACGTTCCAACGGCTACGATTATGGGCGTCGTCGGCGCCCGTCCGGGCACGCCGTACGACCCTCGAACGGTTTCCGCGGATTTGCAGCGCATCAACGCGCTCGGATATTTTGCCGACGTCGCTCCGCCTCTCGTCCGGCCGCGTCCCAATGGCGTCGCCATCACGTACCGCGTGATCGAAAACCCGGTTATTTCAGCGATTTCGTTTACCGGCAATCAAAAAGTCCCGAGCGACACGCTACTCGCGCTTATGGATCTCTCCGTCGGTCAAGTTTTCAATACGAACACGTTCCGGCAAGACGTCTTGAAGATCAACAATTATTACGAGCGCATCGGTTACGGCGGCCAAGTTCCAACCCATGTTAAAGATCTCAATTTCAATGCGAAGACCGGCTCGCTCGCGCTGACGATCCAAGAAGGTTTGGTCGTTCGGCAGATCATCATTGGGGGCGACCCGCTCTTGCCCCCGACCATCTTGCTGCCGCAGCTTACGCTCAAGCCTGGCATGGAATATTCCGACGACATCCGGACGAAGGATGCGGAGGCGCTCAAAAAGTTCTACGACGACAAACTGCACGTCGAATTGGGCAATTTCGAAGGGGGGATCGATCCTTCATCGATCGATCTCAAGAACGGAACCGCCGACGTAAAATATAACGTCTACGTCGCGCGCGTCGCGGCGGTGCAAATTACGGGCAACACCCGTACAAAAGATCAAGTCGTACGGCGTGAACTGCGCGTGCGTCCCGGCATGGTGCTCAACACGGATGCGGTAAAGCGCGATTACGAGCGTTTGAATTCGACGAATTTCTTTTCAAAAGTGAACCCCGACATCAAAGAAGGCCCGGACCCGAAGAAGCCGCAAGACGTAACGCTCGTTTGGGAAGTTACCGAACAGCGCACGGCAGCCGCATCGGTCGGATTCGGCTATTCGGGCGGCATCACGGGCCAGGGTCTCTACGGAACGCTGGGCTATCAGGATTCGAACCTGCACGGCACCGGCAACTCGGCATCGGTGCAATTACAGCGCGGCGCGCGTACCTATACGTCGCAGATCCAAGTCGCCGTTCCCTACTTCGGCAACACCCCGAAGTCGCAACGATACTCCGTCGGCGCAAGCCTGTTTTCCAACGGCTCGACCTATTTTTACCCGGTCTATCCGATCTCGTCCACGACAGCGGTAATCGGAACCGCTCCGGCGGTGGGCGGCTCTCCGGCGCCCGTTCCGGTGACGCTCTACCCAAGCCAGAACACCGGCGCGCTCAACGGTATTTTCGCGACCAGCAAATCGTCGGCTAACGGCGCGAGCTTCAACGTGGGACGGCGGCTCTCAGATTACATCCAAGCCGGCGTTTCCTCGACGATACAGTCGGTTAAATATCAAACGCTCGTTCCGACGCCGTACTATTTTCAAGGCAATCAGCCAAACGTGCTGATCGGTCCCACGCCCGGTCCGCTCAATTCGACGACGAGCAATAATCTCAATGGTTCTTTCGGCATCGCAGCTTCGTCGATTGCTAACGTCAACACCGGTCAACCGTATCAACTCGACTCCGTGACCTTGTCGCTCGGAACGTCGACCGCGACGATTGACGATCCGTTCAATCCCCGTCGCGGTTATCAAGCGCAATTAAGCAGCACGATCTCCTCGCCGTCGATCTTGCGTTCGAGTTTTTCGTTCACGCAGGATGCGGCGAATCTGTCGCGCTTCTTTCCCGTATTAAAGAGCGCGACGCTGGCTCTCCACGGGCTCGGGCAAATTTCCACCGGCGTCATACCACCAAGCGCGCTCTTCACGTTCTCGGATCAGCAGCTGCGGGGCTACGATCAGGTCTTTTACGCAACCGATGCGTACCTGGGCCAAGCGGAATTGCGCCAACCACTTACGGCAGACCGCAAACTCTCCATTGTCGGATTCGTCGACGGTTTAGACTATCGCATACGCGGCGCGCAGCCGCTGCTGGATCCGTACACCAACCGCATTATCGGCTTTCCGGGCGATTGGGCTCGCGTCGGCGACGTCGGGTTTGGATTCCGTTTCGACGTCCCGCAGCTCGGACTGCGAACCGTGCGCATCGACTTCGCGCGAGGCGCGAACGGCACGCATACCAGCTTCGGGATCGGCCAAAGCTTCTAGGAAGCTGTGACTTGCACCAGCTCGTCGTCGCTACGATCCTCACGTGCTTTCGTACGCTTCGTATCTGGGCTCGTAGATCTGAATCAAGTCATCGCTTCCTCGGCATAGCATATAACGCTAAGGAAATATATCGAAGGACATCATGAGAAAACGACTCATCAATGGTTTCATCGCGACGGCAGCGCTCGCTGCGGCGATAGCGCCGGCGGCTATCGCGGCCGACCTCAGCGACGTTGGATTTTTGGATCAGTCGGCCGTCGCGAGCTTGCCGCAATTTGCCCGTGCAAATGCGGCGCTCGCGCAATATAAAGGTCAGCTCGATTCGCAATTCAGCGCAGCGATGCGGCGCGCGAAGAGCGATGCAGACCGGCAGCGTGTGTCGCTGCAATTTCAGCAGCAGTTCGCCGACAAGCAGCGCGAGATGGTAGGTCCGCTATTTCAGCGAGCGCAGTTGGCGATCGCGCAAGTCGCCGGCTCGAAGAATCTGAGCGTCGTCGTCGACAAGCGAATTATCGTCTATGGCGGGACCGATATCACGCGCGACGTGATGAGCGCTCTCCAAGGGTCGCAGGCGTTGACACCGCCGAGCGCGTCACCGGCGCCTTCGTCGATTGGATTCGTGGACGAAACGGCGCTCGACGATTCCGCAAAAGTCAAAGATGCCGCCGATCAATTGCAAAAATTCACGTCCAATCAGCGCTCGCTCTATGGATCCAAGCTTCAATCGGCGCGCACCGATGTCGATAAGCAGGCGGTGATGGCGGATTACAACAAGGCGATTCAGGATAAGCGCGATGCGCTGATGAAACCGCTCGTCGACCAAACTAAAGCCGTCACCTCCGATGTCGGAAAGAAAAAAGGTCTGTTGCTCGTGATCGATCGCGGAGACATTATATACGGGGGAACGGACATCACGAAAGATGTCCACGATGCGCTCGCAAAGTAGCTCGTTCGTGACCGCCGGTTTTGCCCTCGCCGCGATGCTTTGCGGCTGCGGCCACGTCGACGTAAATGGCAGTTCCATTCGCGGGATGGCGTACGTACGCACGGATGACGTGATGAAGCACCATCCGCTCTATCCGCAGCTAGCGAAGATCGAAGATGCCATGACTGCGATAGACCTGCAGGCGGCAGGCCCGCGAGTACCGCGCAGCGCTGCAGAAGTGACCGCCGGCGTGAAGGCGCTCAACGCACAGCTTCGCGACTCCCAGATGCGCGCGAATGCAACGATCGCGCAAACGCAGTCCACCTACGCGCGCAAGGAACGTGAAGCCGATGCAGCCGCGCTTTCGGCCGCCGGCATCGACGCATCCGGTCTTAACGCCGCCGCCGGCATGAACGCGACCTCCGCAGTGCAAGCGCAATCTGCTGCCGCTGCGGCGAACCAAGACTACATGGCTTATCAGCAAAGCGTCGTAAGCCAGGACAGCGCTGCGGCCAATGCGGTCGCAATGCAATTTCAAAAGCAGAGCCAAGAAAAGATACGTGCGAAGGCGGAAGCCTTTACGCAGAACGAAACGGATCTTTCCCTCCGCCTCGCGCAGCAGGATTCGCAATCGCGCCTCGCCCTCAAAATGAAGCTCAACAATCTCGCTCTGGACCCCTCATCGCGTTCCTCACTCGAGCAGCAGATAGCAGGTCTCGATAAAAAAGAGGCGGCACAGGTGAACGATCTGCGCGACCGCGACCGGCGGGATCTCGCCGCGTACGCCGCGCAGCTGCGCGGAGAAACCGATGCATCGATCCGCGGGGCCGTCGGATCGATCCGGGCGCGGACGCAGGCCAAGCTCACGACGCGTCGGGACGCCGTGGGCGCGCAGATTCGGAGTCTGTCGGGACCGGCTTTGCCCGCCAATATTCCGCCGGACGTACAAAAGAAACTTGCTCGCATCCACGTTCAATTTGCAACCCAATTTCAAAACGACGCGCAGAAAACCGTGACGGCGTATAACGCGCAGAAGAGCGATCTCGACCGACAGTTCGCCGCGCTTCAGGGACAGGATGTGGGTGCCACCGGCGCCGCCGCCGCGGAGCTGGCGCAATTGCAAAAGCGACACGATCAACTCCAAGGCCAGATTACCGAACAGATCCGCCGCGAGGCGCAGCGCGTCGCCAAAGACATGGGTTTGCGCGTCGTTTTCGAAAACGTCGCTGCGGCTCCGGGCGGATACGACCTTACGAACGATCTCATCCACGACGTTGAAAGTATGCACGAATGAAAGAACACATGAATTCCACGGCTCGCGCGATCGTCGTTGCAGCCCTCGCGATGCTCGCCGCTTGCTCCGGCAACTCGAGCCCGGTCGGGCTGATCGATGTGAATCGAGTCGTCGCGAACTGGACGGTCTATCAGAACGATCAGCAGCAGCTCGATATCGAAGAGCGGCGCATCGTTTCAAGCCGGCAGAGCACCGCGCGCAAGAACGCTCAAGCCAAAGCGCTTCAGCAGAAATACGCCGGCATAACGAACGACCTTACGCGGCAGATCCGCGATGCCGCGACGAAGATCGCGCAGCAGCGCAACTTGAAGCTCGTCGTAACGAAGGAAGGCGTGGGTTACGGCGGAGTCGACATCACGGCCGACGTAGAGAAGTCGATGAACATTACGGAGAAGCCGACGCCGTCGCCGACGTAAGAGCAATGCTGGGAACGCTGCGCGACGTGCGCGATCGCATCGGAGGAACGCTTCGAGGGGACGGCTCAGTTACGATTGCCTGCATAAGCGCGATCGGCGATGCCGGGCCCGACGCGCTGACGTTCGCAACGGATAAAAAGTATGCCGCGCGGGCATTCGCAAGCAAAGCGGCGGCCGTGCTGCTCGATGCGAGCGTTGCGATCGACGAACCGGTGCCCAAACCGGTAATCATCGTCGAGAACGCGCGAGCCGCGCTCGCGACGCTGCTCGCCACTTTCCAGAGAGCGCGTCCGCGCGGGCCGTTCCGGCATTACAGCGCGGTCGTCGAAGATTCCGCCGTCATCGGCGACGACGTGTATCTCGGCGCGCATGCTTTCGTCGCGGCCGGAGCAAGGATCGGCCGCGGAACGGCCATCGGTCCCGGCGCTTTCGTCGGAGCGGAGACGGTCGTCGGCGAAGATTGCTATCTGCACGCGCACGCCGTCGTTCACGAACGGTGCGCGATCGGCAATCGTGTCGTTCTTCACTCCAATGCGGTTGTCGGAAGCGAGGGCTTCGGTTGGGCGTTCATCGAGGGACGACTGGAACGCATTCCGCAAGTCGGCAACGTCGTGTTGGACGACGACGTTGAGATCGGCGCCAATTCGTGCATCGATCGCGCGCAGACCGGCAGCACGCACGTCGGTCGTGGAACGAAGATCGACAATCTGGTGCAAATCGGCCATAACTGCCGCATCGGAAAACATTGTGCGATCGCCGCGCAAACGGGTTTTGCGGGATCGACCAGCGTCGGTGACGGCGTCAAATTCGCCGGGCAAGTAGGAACGCGCGGTCATATGCACGTCGGTTCCGGATCGACGATTGCGGGACAGTCGGGCGTATGGGGCGATGTTGCCGAAGGTTCGATGGTATCGGGCAATCCGGCGCGCGAGCATCGCGAAACGCTGCGAACGGAGGTCATGCTTCGTAAGCTGCCAAAGCTGTTGGCCCGTGTGGATGCTTTGGAGCGACGGCAAACGTAGCAGGCCGGCGTGAAGGCCGCGACGTTGTCGGAGAGCCTTCGGTTCGAGGGCATCGGCCTGCACACGGGCGAGCGCGCGACGATGGAGATACGTCCCGCAAAACCGTACAACGGAATCGTGTTCGAACTTACCGACGGCATTCGCGTGCCGGCGTTGGCCGAGTATGCGGTCGAAACGCCGCTCGCAACGATACTCTCATCGCAAGGCCGCAGCGTTTCAACGGTCGAGCACGTGCTCTCCGCACTTCTCGGCATGGGGGTAAGCGATGCCGACATCGTGCTGCGCGGCTCGGAAGTGCCGATTCTCGACGGCTCGACGGCCGCATATGCCGCCGCTATCAACCGCGTCGGATTAGAGTTTTCGAGCGAGCCGCGGCCCGTCTTCGCGCCCAATGAGCCCTTCGAGCTGCGCAGCGGAGAAAGAGCGGTCGTCGTGCTGCCTGCGCCGGTGTTTCGCGTACGGTTTGTCGCGCAATACGGTGCGCCAATCGGCACGCACTATTTCGATGCGGAGATCGAGCCGGCCGCGTACGCAAAGCAGATTGCGCCGGCGCGAACGTTCGCATTTTTGCGCGATGTCGAAGCGATGCGCGAGCAAGGTCTCGCGCGCGGCGGTACGCTCGATAACGCGCTGGTTTTTGACGATGACGGGCCGATGCAGTCGCTGCGTTGGGAGAACGAGATCGTGCGACATAAAGTACTCGACCTCATCGGAGATTTCGCTCTGCTCGGCGCGTGGCCGCGATGCGAAGTTATCGCAATCAAAAGCGGGCACGCGATGCATGCGCGCGTGACGCGCGCGTTGCGGCAGCAATCGATCGTTAGCACTGCCGGCAGAGAAGCTTGTTAAAAACGGAGGCACCGTGGCGTTAATGGACATTCGGCAGATCATGGAAATCCTGCCGCACCGATATCCTTTGCTCCTAATCGACCGGATTTTGGAGTTGGAACCCGGCGTGCGTGCGGTCGGGTATAAAAACATTACGTTCAACGAGCCGATGTTCACCGGCCACTTTCCCGCAAATCCGCTCTTTCCGGGAGTCTACATGGTCGAGGCGATGGCGCAACTCGGCGGTGTGGTCGTTTTGGAACCCGGCGAATTTTCGCGTAAGACACCGTATCTCGCGGGAATCGACAAAGCAAAATTTCGGCGCCCGGTTGTTCCGGGAGATCGCCTCACGATGGAAGTAGCGCTCGTGCGATCGAAGCGCAACATCGGCTGGGTTTCGGGAGAGGCGAAAGTGGACGGACAGCTCGCGTGCTCCGCAGAGCTGATGTTTTCAATTGCGTCCGACCCGCGGATGTTCGGCGCGGACGCCGCGGTGCTCCACGCATAATGGTTCATCCCACCGCTATCGTCCATCCGAACGCAAACGTGGCGCGCGGCGTGGAGATCGGCCCGTACTGCATCGTCGGTGAAAACGTATCGGTTGGTACCGGGACGGTTCTGCAGGCGCACGTCGTGGTCAACGGCTGGACCGAGATCGGCGAGGATTGCCGGATATATCCGTTTGCAACGGTCGGCGCCGCATCGCAAGACCGGAAGTATCGCGGTGAAAAAGCGCGGACGCGTATCGGCAACCGCACGACGCTGCGCGAATACGTGAGCATTCAGCGCGCGACGGGCGAGGGCGAAATTACGAGCGTCGGTGACGACACGCTGCTGCTGGCTTACGTGCACGTCGCGCATAACTGCGTCCTGGGAAACAACGTCACAATGAGCAATCTCGCGCAGCTTGCGGGACACGTCGAAGTCGGCGACTTCACGACGATCGGGGGCCAGGCCGGCGTGCATCAGTTTACACGCATCGGGCGGTACGCGATGGTCGGGGGAGCGAGCAAGTTAACCAAAGACGTACCACCATTTTTTTTAATAGAAGGCAATCCCGCGCAGCCGTACGGGCTCAACAGCGTTGGTCTTCGCCGCGCCGGTTTCACGGTCGACGAGCGCAACGAGATAAAGCGCTTCTACAAAATTCTTTACAACCCAAAACTCAACGTCTCGCAAGCGATCGAAGAGATGAAAGCGGCGGCGAGCAGCGACCCGGGACGCGAAATCATTGCGTTTTTGGAGGGCAGTTCGCAGCGGGGAATACTCAAATAGGCGGTGCGGTATTTTCTATCGAGCGGAGAAGCCTCCGGTGAATTGAGCGCAATTCTTCTCGCGCGGAATATTCGCCGTTTCGATACGGCCGCAACCTTCGAAGGAATTGGGTCTGCGCGAATGGCTGATGAAGGCATCGCGCTCTGGCGCGACCACACCGGCTGGGCGAGTATGGGGCCCTTAGCGGCGATCCCTCGCATACCAAAACTGCTCTCGACGATGTGGAAGACCGCCGCGCACATCGGCGTGACGAATCCGGATTTGGTCGTGCTTGTGGACTTCGGCGCGTTCAATCTGCGTTTGGCTAGAGAACTGCGCGTCAACAAAAAATATCCCGGCCCAATCCTGGACGTCTTTCCGCCCGCGACATGGCTCGACGATGAAAAGCGGGCTCGGGAGGTAAGCGCGTATACGGTTCCCCTTACCGCCTTCGAACATCAGTATCTCTTTTATAAATCGCACCGTTTGCCGGTCGTCTATTTCGGTCATCCGCTGGCGGGACAGTACGCGCAGCGTCCGCCCCGGGACGCACCGCCCTTTGACGCAGGCGCCGTCGCATTACTGCCCGGCAGCCGTGCGGGAGAGTTAAAATACCATCTCCCCGTTCTTGCCGCCGCGTACAAGCTACTCAAATCGCGCCGCCCGCATCTGCACGGAATCTTCGGGGCGGCGAACGATGCCGCCGCCGCGAAGATTCGCGGTGCGATCGCTCGGGAACGGTTGGCGGACGTCGTCATCGAGCGCGGCGTCGCGCATGCAATAGAGAATGCGGATGCCGCCTGGGTGGCTTCGGGGACGGCGGTGCTGGAAGCGACCCTCCTGGGCGTTCCCTCCGTCGCGCTTTACATCATATCGCCGATTCTCGTGCGACACGCGCGCCGCGTATATGCGGGAAAATATATTACGCTTCCAAATCTGATCGTGGGCCGCGAACTCGTGCCGGAGTTGCTTCAAGACGACGCGACGCCGCAACGCCTCGCAGCGGCGATGGAATCCGTGCTCGCCGATCCTTCACGCCAGTACGATTCGTTCGATGAGATGCGACGCCGCTTGGGGCCGCCCGACGCTCTCGAATCGTGCGCAAAGTTCTGCGTCGCTCTTGCCAAGGTTGGAAGCGGCTAGTCTTGCGCATCTACCACACCTCTGATCTGCACGATCGGCGCGGTTTTGCGCCGCGATTGCGAGCTTTGCGCGCCGCGCGTCCCGGGCTGCTTTTTGATTGTGGGGATTCGTTGCGGGGAAGCCAGACGGCATACTTTCGAAGCGAGCCGGTAATTACGGAAATCGATGCTGCCGGTTACGATGCGCAGGCGATCGGGAACCGCGAATTCCATTATCTCTTTCCGCTACTTCGTAAGCGCGCCCGTGCGATGCAGCATCCCCTCGTCTGCACGAACCTTCTCGACACAAAGGGTCGCGAGCTGCCGTTCGAGCGATCGATTATCGTGCGGACGTCCGACGATGTTGTAATCCATCTTCTTGGGCTGCTCGTCATGCAGTATCCGGCCGGCAGTTGGTACGAACGCGTGTTAGGATGGCGTTTTCTCGACCCATGGGACGCGGTGCAGCCGTATGCGCAGCAGATGCCGCCCGGCGATGCGCTGGTCGTGCTCTCTCACGTCGGTTTGCAGCTCGATCGCAAGCTTGCGCGAGCCGTTCCGCGCATCGACCTTATACTGGGCGGCCACAGTCACGACACGCTGTTCCAACCGGAATATTGCGGCGACGTTCCCATCGTGCACGCGGGTCCGTACGGCCGCTACGTTTCGAGAACCGATCTGCGATACGATGAACCGGCAGCGCGCTTTCGCATCGAAGACTTCGCGCTGCTGCCGCTTCTTGGCGCACCGTAGCGATGCAGCGCATGCTTTTTGTAACCAACGGAAACGGTGAGATCGCCATTGCCGACCGGATCGCCGCCGAGATACGCGACCTTGCCCCGTCGATTCACCTCGATCATCTCGCGCTCGTCGGCGCAATGCGTGCCGAACATATGCAGAGCATAGGCCCCCTCCGGCAAATGCCAAGCGGTGGTCTGATCGCCATGGGCAACGTTGAGAACATCGCGCGCGATCTGCGCGCCGGGCTCATCGGTCTCACGCTCGAGCAGCGGCGTACTCTCGTGGCTTCGCGCGGTCGTTACGATCGTGTGGTAGCGGTCGGCGACGTATACGCGCTCTTGATGGCCCTTGCCGCACGCGCTCCGGCGACGTACGTGGGCACCGCGAAAAGCGTTCGCGTGGCGGGCTACGGTCCCCTAGAACGAGCGGTTCTGCGTCGCGCCGATACGGTATTCGTGCGCGATCGAGCGACCGCGCAGCGGTTGGAAACGCAAGGCGTCGATGCGCGCGCACCGGGCAACGTTATCGTCGATATCTTCGCCTCGGCCGACGACGACCGTGCTGGCGACGCAGTTTTCGGGTTCGATCCCGCGATTGCGATTTTTCCGGGGAGCCGCGAATCCGCCTACGAAGACGGCGCATTCCTTTGCAGCATTATCAAGCTCGCTGCATCGAACCGTCCGCAATTGGGCGGCGTGCTTTCGATCGCGCCGGTTCTTGATGCGGGACGGTTCGCGTCGGCTTTTGCGCGGAACTGGAACGTCGTCGAGCGGCCGGACGATATCGTTCCGTTTGAACTGCGCGAAGACGATCGCACGCTCGTGCGCGCTTGGCGCGGAGCCATCGGACCGCTGCTTAAACGCGTGCTGGTCGTGGCGGGCCAAGCCGGAACGGCGAACGAAGCGGCCGCGGCGGCCGGAGTTCCCGTAGTTGCATTCGAGCGGAACGCGGACCGGAAGAACGCCTGGTATCGCATGCGTCAACGCGGGTTACTCGGCGATGCGCTCGCGGTACTTTCCGGAGATTCGGAGAAGGCCGCCGCGCAACTCGGCGAACTCCTTAACGATCCCGCGCGGCGGACGCAGATGTCGGCAGCGGGCCGTAGCGCGATGGGCAAGCCGGGCGGCGCTCGCGCGATCGCGCTCTCGCTCGTAGGAGCCGCATGAAGCGCAGCGTGCCGTTCGTTATTCCGGCGCTCGTCGCCGTTTATGCGTGCGTTCCGCTCTTTCCGTCGTTTATTACCTTTACGAGCGTCGCCTTTCCCGGCGTATCGATCGTGCCGCTTCCATGGGCGCTTGCGATTTTGAGCCTCATGGTCGTGCTCTGCATCGGCGGCACGGTTGCGCTGCTCGCACCACCGCGGGAGTGGCCGCCGGTACTCACGGCACTCTGCGGATGGTGTGGTTGCGGATTGCTCGCCTCCGTGCTCGGCTTCAACCCGCACGACGGCATCGTATTCACCGGTATTCTCGTACTCGGCATCGTGTGGTTCTGCACCGTTATGCGCTATTACGCAGAGCCCGGCGTGGCGCGCGCCATCTATTGGTCGTACGTAGTTTCGGGGCTCGCGGCATGCGCGCTCGCGATACTGATGGTCGTGACGCGTCATCCTGCGGCCCAGTATACGATCGGGCACGGGCGTGCGATCGGAACGTTCATTCTGCCCGGCGAACTGGCCGGATATCTGATCGTATTTCTTCCCCTGACGTTCGCGCTTGGAATCGTCGCGGAGAAGCGGCCCCTGCGAATCGCCGCGCGCGTTGCGTGCGCGCTCGGCGCGATTGCGATGGTAATGACGTTCTCACGAACCGGATGGATGGGACTCGCAAGCGCGGTCGCGTTCCTCGCGGCCGCGCGCGCGCGTTTTCGCAATGCGGCGTTTCCGGTTGCAGCGGGCATCGTAGCAGCGGCGCTGCTTTTGGTCCTGCTCGCATTCAACGCGCATCACGATCCTAGCGAAAATTACACGCGTCTTTCGATATGGCAGACGGCTGCTGCGGTCATCGATCGGTTTCCGCTCACCGGTGTGGGGCCGTTTGGATTCTCCCGCCTTTACGCCATCCTGCGGCTTCCGGATGGCGATGCCACCGCATTCCACGCGCACAGCGTCTATCTCACCGTTCTGGCGGAGCTCGGAATCGTCGGATTGAGCGCGCTTGTATGGACGTTTTGGTCGTTTGCCGCTGAACTGCGGCGGCGGCTTCGCGTTGCACGCCCGGACGCGCAGCTTCTCGCTCTCGCAATCGCAGCGGGACTAATTGGAACGCTCGTGCAAGGGCTGATCGATACGGTGAGCGTCGTTATATTCGGATTGTGGTTTCCAACGCTGGCGCTGGCGCTGGCTGCCGCGCGCTCCGGCGCGGGAGATGCATGAAAGGCGGCTGGATCGCATTTGCGGCAACCGTTGCTTTGAGCGCATGTAACCCACAAGTTCCCAAGGGGACCGCCACACCGCCGCCATCGCCGACCGCTCTTGCGTCTCCGGCTTTGGCGCTCAAGATCTCAGGAAACGGGACCGCTCAAAAGCCGGTCCGCATCGTTTCGCAAAAGGGCAACCGCAAGCAATACGAACTCATCACACGTTCATTTGTGAGCAACGGTGCGCAGGGGTCCGCGCGCGCGACGTTCCGAAACGTTCACGTCACGTTTTTCGGCAAGGATGGCTCGACGCTGATCGCGGATGCGCCGCGGGCGCAGCTGGATCAAACGGCGAACACCGTGGAACTTCTCGGCGGCGTTACGGCGCACAACGGCTCCGGCATGATGCTGCAATGCGACGATTTGCTTTACAACCGCACGACGGAGATGATCCACGGAACGGGACACGTGCTCATCACCGATCCGCACGGTTTGCATGCAACGGGACACCGCCTGGATTCCGACATCACGCTAACCAACACGAAGATGCAATGAACACAACAAAAACGGCTCACTCAATCAAGCTGCGCGGCCTGGTAAAGCACTATGGAGAACGCGCCGTCGTCAACGGCGTCAGTGCCGAAGTCAACACCGGGGAAATCGTCGGCCTCCTCGGGCCGAACGGCGCCGGTAAAACCACGACGTTTTATATGGTGGTGGGTCTCGTTAAGCCCGACGGCGGTAACGTCGTGCTCGATACCGGTGAGCGTGAAATCAATCTTTCGGGGCGCCCGATGTACGAGCGCGCGCGCAACGGCATCGGCTATCTCGCACAGGAAAACTCGATCTTCCGTAAACTGTCGGTAGGCGACAACATTCGGTTGATTTGGGAGCAGAACGGCGTACCCCGCTCCGAGCAAGAGCGGCGGCTCCCGGCGCTGCTCGAGGAATTTGGTCTGCGCCGTTTTGTCGACGCTCGCGGCGACAGTCTCTCCGGAGGCGAGCGCAGAAGAGTCGAGATCGCTCGAGCGATTGCAACCGAGCCGGCGTTTTTGCTCCTCGACGAGCCGTTCACCGGTATCGATCCGATCGCCGTCTCCGATATCCAAGCGATGATCCGGCAACTGCGCGATCGCGGGCTGGGCGTGCTCATTACCGACCACCAAGTTCGCGAGACGCTGGCGATCGTCGACCGCGCGTACATCATGAACAACGGCCGCATCGAAGTATCGGGTACCGCGCACGACGTTCTCGAATCGCCGATCGCGCGAAAATTCTACTTGGGCGAAGGGTTTCGTCTATAGTGCGATTCCGACCCGGAATTCTCGACCGCTATATGCTCGAAGAACTAGCGGGGCCTTTCGGATTCGGACTATCGGCATTTACGCTGATCTTTGCGGCGACGGAAATTCTATCGATCGGACGGCTCGTTTCAACCGAACACGCACCTCTTTGGGCCGCAATCGAAGTGTTCTTATGGAGTTTGCCGGGCGATGTCGTGCTCGTCATCCCGATGGCGCTCCTGCTGGGAACGCTGCTTGCGATGCAGCGGCTTTCCGGCGAAAGCGAGATTACCGCGATGAAAGCCGGCGGCATAACGCTTGCGCGCGTCGTCGCTCCACTTTTGGCAGCCGGTCTCACGATGTCGTTCGTTACCTTCGTCTTGCAAGAGATCGTCGTGCCCTACGCCGCGGAACAAGAGGCCAAAATTGAAAGCGGTGCAATCACGAAGACGAGCGCCTTCGCGCAGGACCTGACCGTTTCGGCGCCCTTGCCCGCAGGCGGACGCCAAATAACGATTGCGACGTCGTACGAGCCGCACACACGGGCGCTGCTCAACGTGACGCTCGTGCAATACGACCGCAGGAATGAGCCGACGCAGCTGATCTTCTCGGATCGCGCACAGTTCACCGCAAATAAATGGACGCTCGACAACGTCAGCCTCTATCGCTTTAATCCCGACGGAACGATTCTTACCGAGCCGCATTTGGCTCAACAGGAAGTGGAACTCGGCGAAAATCCCGCCGACATCGTAAAGCGGCTGAGTCAGAACGACCCCGAAGCGATGAGCCGCCGGACGATTGCCGATATCGTAAAGTCGGGTCAACTAACGCCGACCGAGCTGCGCCGGTACGTTACCACGTACCAGGAAAAGCTTTCTCGTCCGTTCGCATGCTTCGTCTTTACGCTCTTGGCGGTACCCTTCGGCGTACGCGTCGCTCGCGGAGGCGGCAGCACCAGCCTCGGGTTTGGGCTGGCAGTTGCGATCGTCTTCGTCTACTACATCGTAATGACGGTTTTTTCATACATCGGTCAGGCGTTTCTGGTCTTCGCCCCAATCGCGGCGTGGATGCCGAATTTTATCTTCACCATAATCGGCGCGATGCGACTTCGGCGCGCGGCGTCGGTATAAAAGCGTATGTGGGTTGATATCGTTCGCGGCACCGGCACGATTCTGATCATCGTGATCTTGGCCGGAGCGATCGCCTATGTCGGGGACCGGGTCGGCCATCAGGTCGGACGCAAGCGTTTGACGCTCTTCGGAATACGACCGCGCTATACGTCCACGATTGTTGCGATCGGAACGGGAATGCTCATCGCGTTCACCGTTACGATGATTGCAATCTTGGCTTCGCAGCAGGTCAAAACGGCTTTCTTTAAGCTCAACCGGATCAACAGCGAAATATCCGATCTGCAATCCCGTCAAAAAGAGCTGGAGCGTAAGGTCAATAGCGGCAGATTGATCGTTCCTAACGATGCGCTGCTGGTTCCGTCCTTTGCGATCATTCGTCAGAACGATTCGGCTTCCGAGCGTCTCGCGCGCGTCTTGTCGTTCTATTCTTCGTCCGTCCGGTACATCAACGGCCAGTATCCGCAATACGGGCTCAAGCCATTTAAAACACCGCCGGATATCGACAAGCGGCTCTCCGCGCTGGTCGAGGACCCGAAGATCCTCGCGCAGCTTGCGATAGCGCCGGTCGTGTTGATGATCGGCTCGGATCAGAACCTCTATGAAGGCGATCAGATTCATTTTCAGCTCAATGCAACCCCGGACTCCCGGCGCTTCAGCCGCGGCGAGGACATTAAATCGCTCAGCATCCCGGGCGGTCAAAACGCAAGTTCGTTCATCGCCATTCGCCAGCTGCAGCAGTACGTTGCCAACGTAGGCGGCGAACGTGGTTTACCGCCGTACATCGCCTCGAACGTTCAGGTCTTCGGAACGCTTCCGGGAGCCGCCCAGATGCAATCGATGCTCTCGCATCCGGGCAAATACTATCTGACGGCGTACGCTGCGGCGGACGTCTATCCTCACACCGGCGGAATTCCAATTGAAATTTCGCTTGTTGCGGCGAAGTGACCGGCGTGGTTCTGGGGATCGATCCGGGAACCCGTAAGGCGGGATACGCGCTCGTCGAAGCCGATGGACGCCCGCTGCTTGCGGGCATCGAAGAACTTCCGTCTTTGGAGAGGCGTCTGCGGGAGCTGTGCACGTCGCATCACATCGGCGTTGCGGCTCTGGGAACCGGAACGAACGCCGAGGCGGTACGCCGCATTCTGAAGGTGGTGGGCGTTCCGGTCCGTCTCGTCGACGAACGTGAAACGACCCTGCGCGCACGCGCCCTCTATTTTGCGGACCATCCGCGCCGCGGATGGCGGAGACTCGTTCCCATCGGCATGCAACTGCCGCCGAGGCCGATCGACGACTATGCGGCGGTTTTAATTGCCCGGCGGTATCTGGCAGACGAAGGCAACCGGCGAAATGTGGTAAACTGAAACGTCCGCCATTTCCGGTCGATAGTAATAGTCCCGGAAGCGGCTTATCGTTTTTGCGGGGACGGAGGGGTTTGATGCGCCGCGCTTCGGGCGTCGTTGTGGTTCTGGCACTCGCGACAGTGCTCTACCCCCTATTGGCTTTCGGGGCATTCACGCGGGGACTTCCCGCGTCGACGCCGCAAGATTTCCCCGCCCAAGTATTCTTCCGCGCATTCGGTGAGAGCGCTGCGCCGAGCGGTGCGGGGTACGCGCGCAGCGACAACCGCCTCGCGGAATCGTTTTTCGGCAGCTTCGCTCTGCGCCCCGGCGGCGCGCCTGCCGGTGTGGGCATCGCCTTCGTAACGCTTCCGACGGTTTGGCTTCCCCAGCTTTCATCGCGGCTCTTCGCACCGGTGACCATCGCGGTATTGCCGTCGACGATCAGCGTCCGCGACGACGATTATCGTGTCCCGGCCATTGCCACGCCCATCGCCGCAGCCCCGTCGGCTCCGGATCCCATGGTGGAAGCGTACCAGGGAGCGGGACCCCACGCGATCGCGCCGCCTTCGGCCTTTCATTTCGACCTGACCAGCAGTACGGCGGTCGCTCCGCGGCTCGTCACCTTCAGCCCGGTGATGGATCCGCAGCAAGCCTTCACGGCCGGCGCGTCAGGGCCCGATTCAAGCGCGACGCTCCCGCAGACGCAGGCCGGGGTGGCGCTTCCCCTGCGGGTCGGGCACGTACATTTGCAGACCCACGTGGACGGCGCTCAGGCGCAGCAGGTGCAGTCGGCGTTGCACGATGCCGCGCTCAACGCGGGCGCTACATTCAATACGCGCGTCGGCTCGCACAAGCTTAACGTCGACGTTTCCAGCGGCTTCGAACACATGACCGTCAACGATCCCGTCTCCGCTGCGTCGAGTTTTGACGGCACGTCCAACTACCAGCTTTCAAACGGCAATCTTCCGGTTCTCGTTCCCGCGTATGCGGACGTGAGCAAACGCACCTTGTCGGCGGGCGTCGGCGTCCCGGTCGCGCGAAACCTCTCCGTAAACGTCCAATACGACACGCAGCGGCTCCAAGGCGGCTATGGAACTCCCGGCCTCCAGAATCTCGATGCGCGCAACAACATCTACGGCGGTAAGGTAACGCTGCAGATTCCAAAGAGCGCGGGCGCGATCTCGCTCTCGGCAAAGCAATACCGGTATCAGGACAATCTCGCTCCGGCGAACGCTTTCGTTCAAACCAGCGCGGACGTAAACTTCACCGTCAAGTTCTAGCGTGGTCCACGCGCGCGGTCGCGGGCGTTTCGTACGTGCGTTCGCGTTTGCCGTCATCTCGATGCTGCTGGTCGGCTTAGCTTCGATTCAATGCGCCTCCGATAGTCTTTACGCGGATGCGAGTGTGGCGGGCGCATTTCCGTCCCGCATCCCCGAGCGTTTCGGCGTTTCGATCTATCGACTGCTCGATCGCTTTGCGCCGGCGCCCTACGTCGAAAGCACGCTCGCACGTCAGGCACTCTCTCGTGGCGATACGGATGCCGCAGAGCACTATGCGGTGCGTTTGCCGCCCGATGCGGTACGCAATGGGATTCTTGCAAACATCGCGCGTGCGAGAGGACAAGACATGCTCGCATTTGAGTACGCATTCGCCGCACCCGACATCAGCGGCGTGCAAGCGGTTATCTCGAATCTGCGGGTGAAACATCCCGACGATGCTTACCGCCTTGAAGAGCGTTTTCGCGATCGTCTGATCGCGCTGCAAACCCATCCGGATGCCGTCGCGCACGCGTGGTGGATGCTCGCCGATATCGCAGCTTCGATGCCCGGTCCGTGGCAGTCGCGCGCGTACGACGATTACGTTATCGCGGCCGGTCTCGCGCCGCTCGATTTGCAGAATCTGCTCGGCGTCGCAGATCAAGCAGTGACCCTCGGGCGGTGGAACGAGGCCGCGCGCTGGTATCGCCGCGTGCTCGACGTCGATCCGGCAAGCGCCGATGCGGTGGCGGGTTTGGGCATAGTCGCGCTAGTCGGACACCACGATGCCGCGACCGCCCGCCGTCGTCTCGCAAGGGCGCGTGCTTTGGATCCATCGTCGAGAGTTGCCGGCGCGCTGGAACGCAAACTGCGCGCGCGCCCATGAGGGTCGCCGTAGACGCACAACTTGCCGTCGGAACCTCGACCGGGATCGGCGAATACGTCCGCGGCTTGATTCGCGCATTACGCGCTTGCGGAACCGACGTTGTCGCGCTGAGCGAGCCGCGTTTGAATCCATGGCGCTTCGACCGACGCGTGCTGTGGGATCAATTCGTGCTTCCGGCGCGAGCGAAGCGATCGGGCGCGATGCTGCTGCATTGCGCCGCGGGCACGGTTCCATTGCGTACGTCTTTGCCCGTCATCGCAACGGTTCACGATGTAGCGTGGCTGCGCGTGCAGTCGCATACACGAGCGTACGCGCGCTATTATTTTGGAAAGTTTTCGCTCGAGCGGTATCGCCGCGTCGCGGCCTTCGCGGTCGACTCGCAATTTTCGCGCAACGAATTACTCGAGGCCATGCCGCGGCTCGATTCGGCTTGCGTTCGCGTCGTTTATCCCGGTGTAGCGGCCGACTATTGTGCGCTCGTTCGCGAACGAGGCGACGGGCGAACGATCTTTATTCCCGGCACCGTAGAGCGCCGCAAAAACCTCGAGACCGTCATCCGAGCGCTGCCCCTTCTGCCCGGTGCGCGCATCGTCTCGGTCGGTCCCTATACGCCGTATCAGGATACGTGCCGCGAGATTGCCGAAGAACTTGGCGTTGCATCGCGCGTCGAATTTCGCGGATACGTCGGCCGCGGCGAAGTGCTCTCGCTCTACCGTACGTGCGCCGCCGTTGCCGTGCCGTCGCGGTACGAAGGTTTTGGATACGCCGCGGCGCAGGCGCTGTGCGCCGGAACCCCTTGCGTCGTCTCCGATCGCGCGTCGCTTCCTGAAGTGGTGGATGGCGACGCGGCGATTGTGTCCGGCGACGACCCGCAGGCCTGGAGCGCGGCGCTGGCTGCTGCTATCCGCGGCGACGGCGACGCGCGCGCGACTGCAGCTCGATCCAGATCTCGCGTGCGGTTCGGCTGGAACGCAAGCGCCGCCGCCATGCTCTCGGCGTACGAATTAGCGCTCGGCGGTTTAGTAGATGGGAGAACCCGGTCCACCGGGAGCGACCGATCCATCGTCGGGGGCGAAGACTAACTTCAACGGATAGCTCGATCCGGCTTCGGGCATCGAAACGATGGTAACACGCACGAAGCCTTTTGCCGGCACGACGTATTGCCGCACCTTGTACCGCGAAAACGCCGGAACCTGATGCGATTGAATGAGCACGCCGTCGATGATGTAGGTTCCTGTCGCGCGGCCGCCCCGCGGATCTTCGTAGATCGCGATCGCGCGCGGAGAATTGAACGGGTTTTCAACATCGACGACAAACGACTGCAGAACGCCGTAGTCACCCGCAAGCGTCTCTCCTTGGAGCTGATTCGGAAGCGGAATCTGTCCGATCGGCAGTTCGAGATACTGATCGTTTACGTACCACTGCCGCGCGTAGTGAAACTCGGGAATCGTATAAATGCCGCGGGCGTGCGGGACGGCGCTTGTGAGCAGGGCTCCGGTCGTCAGCGCGGCCGCCGGATCGTCGCTCGCGTTTTGCGCGACCAACGTTAGATGAACGTCAGCGCCCGAAAGCACGCGCAACTGCAGCAGGTTCGCAGCGATCGCACCGGCCGGCAAACTCTGGGTTGCAATCGGCGTCGTCGAATTAGCCGGCAAGACGACGAGCCGTCCTTGATTCTGAACGACGCTGACGAGAAATTCTCGTGTAGCGTCATGCCCGACTTCCATTTCGTTCGCGCTCGGGCCGCCGCGCCCGCTGATGAATTGCAGCGTCGCCGGCTCGCTCGAATGGTTTTCCGCGATCAGAACGATCCTGCGGTCGACTTGACCGGGCGGATTGTAGTGAAAATACAGAAAGCGCGACGGTGAATTACGATGGAGATCCGCCGTAAAAAGCGTCCCGTTCTCACTGAGCTTTTCGGGAAAGTCGCTTACCATCAGCAGATCCGGCGAGATGCGGGGAGCGGCAATGTTCTCAATTTGAACGCGCGTCGTCCCTTGAACGCTGAAATACGCTTCACCTTGAGCGAGTACCGGAACGTCGATGATCTGCGAATCGTCTTGACCGAGCGTATTGCTTACCGGCACGTCGTCTGCGGTAACGATAAGCTGCGCGCCCTCCTGCAACTGCGTCGATTCGGCGATCTTCCGAACGACCGCTCGACGCACGTATTCCGCGCTTGCGGGATCGCCCGTGATTTGCAGGGTCAGGAACGACGGAATGTTTGCCGCGTTGTATGCAACTTTAACGCCGATCGTCGTACCGACACCGCGCGAATCGGTAACCGTAACCGCGGTCGTCCCCGGCATCTTTCCGGCAATCGAAACGGTTCTCGCATCTTGGTTCTCGCCGACATCAACGATCTGCGAGTTCTGCGCTACCGCCGTGAACGATCCGAGAATGCCGCCGAGAGCAACCGTCTGCGTGGTGCCGACCGGCGCCTGGACGTTCTGCGGATTCGCCGTGATCGGCGGCAGAGTCGCAGCGGCGGTCGGCAACGCCGTAGCGGGCACGCTAGCCGATGGTATTGCCGTTGGAGGCAGAGTTGGAGAAGCCGCGGTGTTCGGCAGTAACGCGGGCGCCGCTGCGGAGCTAACCGGCTGCGGCGTAGCCGTGGGCGGTACTTGAGACTGCTGCGCGGCAGCAGTACCGAGGACAGTACCGCACCCGACCAACAGCCAGAACATCAATCGAAAAAACAAACGCAGACCCTAACCTTGAAACAGCAGTGCGCGGGAAGATCGCGTAAATGGCGTCTAATTCGCCCCCTATGCGGTGCCGGAAGACGCCCGAAAAATCCCCTCGTGGGGTTTTTCTACTCGGACACTTTTTTGGAAAAACGAAGTTTTGAAGTGCGCATCCTGCGCAGTCCAAAAAAGCCGTACGCTTCCGCCACCGCATAGGGGGCAGATTAGACGCCATTCACGCGATCTTTGCTGAAGCCGGCCGCTGCACCGCGCTTGCGAGCAGCGTCTTGTATCCGACGCTTGGGAAGAGCACCGTAACTAAGTCTTTTTCAGCGCGTTCGATCGTCCCGGTGCCGAATTTGGAATGCTCGACAATATCGGTGATTCGAAAAGGCCCGGTCGATGCGCCTGCATCGATGGTCAGCACGGGAGCGCTCAAGCAGTTATCGCATCTTCCGCAATTCGGTAACTCGAAATCCTCACCGAAGTAGTTGAGGATAAAGCGGCGTCGGCACGATGTATTTTCGGCGTACTGCAGCATCATCGCCAGTTTGGATTGATCGTAGGACTTTTTCGTATCGTAGTTCGCTAAGCTCAACACGAGGTCGCGGTTTTTACGAACCGCTTCGGTAATCCCGTACGTGGATTTACCGGTCGATTCGACATAGCCGGATTTCTTAAGCAGGGCTAGAATGACTTTGAGTTTCGTGAGCGGCAACTGCAGAATCTTCCGCAGGTCCGTCATCGAAACGCCGCCGGCTTGCGCGCCAAAAACTTCGATCGTGCCGAAGACGCGCTGCACTTCTTCGATTCCGGGATACTTGCCGGTGAGGAAATAGTTCTGCACGCGCGTATCGCTCATCCGGTAGATCAGGATACAGTTCGACTTATCGCCGTCGCGCCCGGCGCGCCCGGCTTCTTGCGTGTAGGCTTCGAGCGACCCCGGCAAATCGTAATGGACGACGAATCGTATGTTCGGCTTGTCGATGCCGAGGCCGAATGCATTGGTAGCGACGACGGCGCGTATCGTTTCGTTCATGAAGCACTCGTGAACGAGGGTCCGATCCTCCTTGTGCAATTTCGAGTGGTAGACGGCTGCCGGTATATCGAGCGTCGACGTCAGGTACTTCTGCACTTCGAGGGCGTTCTTGATGGTAGCCGTGTAGATGATTCCGGTGCCTTCGAGCGCGCTTTTTCCGGTGAAAATTTGGCTTAGAATCTTGAGCTTGTCGGCCTCTTTGTCGGCCTTGCGCGCCTCGTAGACTAAATTCGGCCGGTCGAAGCCCCGGACGATCGGCTTGACGTGTTCGATGCCGAGCTGGTGCAGGACGTCTTCGCGCACCGCCGGCGTCGCGGTTGCCGTGAGGGCTAATACTGTCGGCCGTCCAAGCCGTTCGATCACCGAACCGAGCGCGAGATATGCCGGCCGAAAGTCGTGTCCCCATTGCGAGATGCAGTGCGCTTCATCAACGACGAAGAGCGGCGTCTTAATACCGGTCAGGACATCGAGAAAGGTTTGATCTTCCAACTTTTCCGGCGTTACGTAGACAATCTTAATCGATCCGCTAGCGATGCGTTCGCGCTCTCGGCTTTCTTGATCTTCGGACAACGTCGAGTTGAGGGCGACTACGTTTTCGATGCCGAGTTCTCGCAGCTGATCCATCTGGTCTTTCATCAGCGCGATGAGCGGACTAACGACGACGCTCGTTCCCTCCAGCAACAGCGCGGGCAATTGATACGTGAGGCTCTTGCCCGCTCCCGTCGCGAGGATCGCGAGCGTGTCCGTGCCCGCTAGAACGCGGGATACGACCTCTTCTTGTCCGGGATAGAACGTGTCGAATCCGAACTTTTCCTTAAGAGCAGAGCGCAAATTCACAGGTTGCGACTATAGCCTCCCCACCGCAGAGCATAGCGCCGCAGTGGACTAGGGAGAATTGAGTTTAGCTTAATACTTCTTCCCACGCGCCGGTCCGGCCAAACGGCAGGCCCCATCGAAGCGAAGGCGGGAATGCAGGCGGAGTGTCCCTCTACCGCACTTGGCGTCCCAAGTCGTTCGCCGATCTCGTCGGGCAAGACGCCGTCGTTCGAACGCTGACCTCTGCAATCGAAAGCGGAAAACTGGCGCACGCCTATATGTTTTCCGGCCCGCGCGGTTGCGGAAAAACGTCGGCCGCGAAGATCTTAGCGCGCTGCATCGATTGCGAACGCGGTCCTACCGCCCATCCCGACAACACGTGTGAAAACTGCATCGCGATGCTCAACGGAACGGCATTCGACGTCTTGGAGATCGACGCCGCCAGCAATCGTGGGATCGACGAAATCCGCGCTTTGCGCGATGCGGTGAAGTTCGCTCCGTCGGTGATGCGCATGAAAGTCTACATAATCGACGAGGCGCACATGCTCACGAAAGAAGGCGCGAACGCTTTTCTAAAAACGCTCGAGGAGCCGCCGGCACATGCGGTTTTCATTTTGGCAACGACGGAACCGGAGAAACTTCCCGTTACGATTTTGTCGCGTTGCCAGCGCTACGCTTTCCGGCGCATCGCGATTCCGGTCATGATCGAACGTATGCGCGAGATCGCCCGTTACGAGGGAATCGTAATCGATGAACCCGCGCTTGCCGCAATCGCATACCGCGCCGACGGCGGCTTGCGCGATGCCTTGACGATGCTCGAGCAGGCTTCCGCGTTCGCCGGCGGCGCCGTGAACTCCGAGACCATCGAACTTGCCTTTGGAGCTAGCGGACGAGCGTACGCAAATGCGCTGCTCGATGCGGTTTTGGATCGCGACGCATCGGCCGTATTGCGCACGGTTGAAGAGGCGAGCGATTCGGGGTCGGACATGCTCATCCTCATCCGTTCGCTTCTGGGCGCTTTTCGTAATCTGCTCGTTGCGCGCGTGAACCCACAGTTGCTCGCGCGCGATTTGGCGCCCGAAGACGCGGACCGCGCAGCCGCGCGCGCTCAAAACGTCGCGCAGGCAACAATCGTCCGCGCCCTTCGCGTTCTGACCGAAGCGGCGTCGCTCTCCCGAAGCGGCGGAAACCCCCGGCTTGAATTGGAGACGGCGCTCCTTCGCTTCACGCTTGCCTCCGAAGATCCGACGCTGGAAGCCGTCTCGGCCCGGCTCGCCGCCCTCGAAGAGACGGGCTCACGGCGCCCCTTGCAGCCGCCTCCATTGCCGGTGCCGGCCCCGACCGCGTCCGCAACTCCGCCACAGTCGGCTCCCGCCCCGGCAGAGGCGTTGCGCGCTTCCGGTACCGCTGCCGCGAATGGTCCGGTCACGGTGCAAAAAGTCCGCGCTGCCTGGAATACGATCCGGGGCAAAGTCGAAGCGGAGCGCGTTCCTTTGCGGGTCCCGCTTTCGCGCGCGCTGGTCGACGCAGTCGAAGGTAACGCAATCGTGCTGAAGCTGCCCGATCCTTTCAGCGTCGAAATACTGCGCGATCATTGCAAGGCACTCGAAGGTGCCATCGCGGATGTTCTGGGAACGCCGTTGAAAGTGATTCTGAAGGCCGACGGCACGGCGGCGAAGTCGGCGGCCAAGTCGTCGGATTCCACGCCCGCGCAGCAAGACGACACGCTCGAAGATGTGGATGCCTTATTTAACTACGCCAACGAACGGATACCGCAACGATGAATCAAGCGCAACTGATGGCGCAAGTAAAAAAAATGCAGTCGGAGATGGCCAAAGCGCAGGAAGAGCTTGCGAATACGACCGTCACCGGTAATGCCGCAAACGGTACGGTGACGGTCGAAATGACGTGCGATCAACGCATGAAAGGCATAACGATCGGCGCGGACGCGGTCGATCCGCAGGATATCGAAACGCTCGAAGACCTCGTAACTGTTGCGGTAAACGATGCGTTGACGAAGGCCTCCGAAGCCGCGCAAAAAAGAATGGGCGGACTAACGGGCGGTATGAAAATCCCCGGCTTGATGTGATATCCGGCGCCATCGCTGGGCCGGTACAAGCCCTCATCAACGAGTTTTCGAAACTGCCGACCGTCGGACCGAAAACGGCTGCGCGTTTAGTCTTCCACTTGCTGAACCGTCCGCGCAACGAGGCGCAATCGCTCGCGGAAGCAATTCTCGCTGTCAAAGACAAAGTACGCTTCTGCTCCGTATGCTTTTCCCTCACGGAAGAAGATCCGTGTACGATCTGTACCGATGGGCGGCGAGAAACGGCGCTGATCTGCGTCGTCGCGGAAGCCAAAGATATTTATGCCATCGAGCGCACCAACGCGTTCCACGGGCGTTATCACGTGCTCGGCGGTTTAATCTCACCGATGGACGGAATCGGTCCCGCCCAACTGCGCGTAAAGGAACTCATCGAGCGCATCGGCGCCGAATCGCCGACGGAGATCATTCTTGCGACCAATCCGAATGCCGAAGGCGAAGCGACGGCGCTGTATCTCTCCCGTCTGATTGCGCCGCTTCGAGTTGACGTGACGCGCCTAGCGTATGGATTGCCGATTGGCGGCGATCTGGATTATGCCGATGAAATAACGCTCGCCCGAGCCTTGGAAGGTCGGCGCGCGCTTTAACCTTCTTAGCAGTCGCCATAGTGGAGCGCGACCCGGCGCAGTCGAATACGCAAAGGTTGTGCCGCTCGGCTGGTTTGTTGCATACGGCGGTGTAACTAAGGGAAGCCAGTGGACCTGATAAAGCGCGCGGGCGACGTAATGCCGCCGCTGGAACCCATTATCGATGCGTCTTTTCGCGCATTGGCGCAAGCCGTACCCGTTCTCGTGTGGAGCGCGCGAGCCGATGGCTCGCTCGACTTTTACAATGCGGCCTGGCGCGAGCGTGTCGCGCAGAGCGAAGGTCCGAACGGGGACGACTGGACGGCAACGGTCGATCCCTCCCAGATGCCGCAGTTGCGCGCCCTCCGGGATGCAGCAAACCTCGACGGAACGCCGTACGAACTGACCTTGCGTCTCAAGGAGCGCGACGGCACGTACCGCGCGCAGCGGGTGCAGGCATTCCCCGAAGTTGCTCCCGGCGGGAGCGTCGTGCGCTGGCATCATGTTGCGCTGGAACTTGCCGACGAAGGGCTGCAGCCGCCGCTTAGCGGTTCGGAGGCCCATCGCGCGCGGGACGTTGCCTATCACACCCCAGGTTTGCTCTTCACGCAGGACGCCCAAGGGCATGTAACGTTCGTGAACGAGCGCTGGATCAGCGTAATTGGATGCATGAAGAGCGAACTGCTCGGCAACGGCTGGTACGCATTCATGCATGCGGACGATCGCGAACGCGTGAGATTGCAGTGGCCCGCGCATGCCAGCAGCGGCGAACCGTACAAATCACAATGGCGTCTTCGCCGCGTCGACGGGACGTATCGTTGGATCGAGATACGCGCGGAAGCGCAGCGCAGTGCGGATGGAAGCATCGGCCGGTGGTACGGCGTCGGCGTCGACATCGACGAGCAGCGGCGCGCTTTAGATGCGCTGGAGTTTCTGGTCGAGAGCGGCGCTTCGATTGCGGGCGAGCAAGATATCATGAAAATGCTGGGGAGTCTCGCTCAGGCTTCGCTCGCAGGTGTCGCCGACATTTCGATATTCGACCTGTTAGACGAGGGCGACGGTATGCGGCTCGTGGTCGCGGCGCCCGAGGTTTCTCCCGAAGCCGTAGCGTTGGTGCGGGCGTATGGACCTCCGGATTCAGCGAGCGATCATCCGATCGCACAGGCAATTGCGCGCCGCGAAAGCATCGTTGTATCGAGCGTCGACGATCGGTATACCGCCGCGCACGTTGCCGACGACGAGCGCCGGCGCACTTGGCACACGGTCGCAATTCACTCGTTTCTTTCGGTGCCGATTATTATCTCGGGCAAGGCGATTGGCGCGCTGACGCTCTTGCGAACGCTCACCGGAACGCCATTTCAGTCCTCGGATATCCGCATTCTCGAAGACATTGCCAGACGGGCGGCGGTAGCGATAGAGAATGTGAGATTGAACGTCGCAGCGCGCCGTGAATCGCTCGACCGCCTCGAACAGTTCCGCCGCATCGCGGATTTGAGTCCGCAATTCATGTGGACCGCGGATGCGTCCGGACGCATCGACTGGTGGAACAAACGTTGGTACGAATTTAGCGGGCAGAGCGAAAAAGAAGCGCTCGGTTTTGGAAGTGGTGCACTGCTGCATCCCTCCGATCGGCAAGCCGTGACGGCGCGATGGGCGCACGCGCTTGCAACCGGCGAACCCTTCGATGCGGAATACCGAGTTTGCGGCGCTGACGGAGCGTACCGCTGGTTCTTAGGACGTGCCGTAGCGGAGCGAGACCTCTCCAGCGCCGTCGTAAAATGGTACGGTTCTACAGCCGATATTCACGAATCGCGGCGCGCCGCTCGTACGATGAGCGTCTTCGCCGACTTGGGTGAAGCGCTCTCCGAAACGTTGGGCTTAGATGCTACGCTAAACGCGATCTTGGACATCGTCGTGCCGGCGTACGCGGATTGGGCTTATATATCGCTTGTCGATACGGCGGGCGAACTGCGAATTGCGGCGGCGGTACATACGGAAATCGACAAGCAAAAAGCGCTCGATACCGTGCTTGGGAAGGCGCTCGCCGGTAGCGACGCTCGCATCGGATCGCCCCAAGTACTTCGTTCCCGCACGCCGATGCTCGTTCGCGAAAGCGACTACGCCGAAGCTCGATCGTATCTGCGGGCCGACGTTATCGACATTTTCGAATCGGTAGGATTTTCGTCGGTGCTCATCTGCCCGCTTTTGGTCGGAACCGTATCGCGCGGCACGCTGGTGTTATGCATGTCGGAGCGCACGCGGCTCTTCGATCCCGATGACGTTCCGTTCTTTCAAGAACTCGCGCGCCGTATAGCGCCGGCAATATCCAATGCCGAACTCTACGAACGCGAACGACGTGTTGCGAAACTCTTTCAACAGGCGGCGCTGCCGGCCGAACTCCCGGCCTGCCGGGGATTCCAATTCGATGCAATCTACGAAGCCGGCTTAGCCGAAGCGCTCGTGGGCGGCGACTGGTACGACGCCTTCGTTTTGCTCGACGGGCGCATCGTGCTTTCCATCGGGGACGTAGCGGGGTCGGGACTCGAAGCCGCCGTCATCATGGCAAGCGTTCGGCAAGCAATCCGCGGAGTCGCGCAGGTTCATGCTGATCCCGATCTGATGCTCGAAGCCGCAGACCGCGCGCTGCGCAGCGAAAATCCCGACCGGTTCGTAACGGCCTTCGTCGGCGTCATCGATCCCGTCGAACGCACCATCGCCTACCAGTCGGCGGGACATCCGCCGCCGCTCCTTTTGCGCGGCGAAAGCGAGTGCGTCGAACTGCGGTCGAGCGGCCTTCCCTTGGGCTTGCGCAGCGACGACGAGCCTTCAACGCAATCGGCTTCGTTAGGCGAAGATTCGCTGCTGGTGCTCTATACGGATGGGCTCATCGAGTCAACGCACGACCTTGCCGAAGGGGAGCGGCGGTTGCGCTCGGCAGCAGCGACCGTCTCGGTCACGTCCGCAGATCGCCCGGCGAAAAGCATCCACGACATCGTCCTTACCGAAGGTTCCCGCGACGACGTTGCGATCCTTACGGTGCGTATCGGGGCGCTAGCCGAACCGCAGCGATGGGTCACGGACACGCGCGACGACGTGGCGACCGGCGACGTGCGGCGGAGCGTCGTCGAAGCGATGCAGAGCGGCGGCCTTTCGGAAAGAGCGCTCGTCGCGGCCGAACTGATCCTCGCGGAACTCGTCGCCAACATTGCGCGCTACACGCCGGGCGGCGCGGAGCTGCTCTTGGAATGGAACGGAACGTCGCCGGTATTGCACGCGCTCGATCGCGGACCCGGTTTCGAATTTGCCGCGAAGCTTCCGCAAGACATCTACAGCGAATCCGGGCGAGGACTTTTTCTTATCACGAAGCTCTCGCACGATTTTTCCGTGGCACGGCGGAGCGGCGGCGGCAGCCATGCGCGGGTTGTGCTCAAAACGTAGTACGGCGAGCACAGTTCGGAAAATGGACCGAAAGAACCAAGGGCCCTTGCTTGCTAGGTCTAATCTTTCGAAGACCACCCGATGCATCCGCATGACCAAGGATAAAATGTACGAAGGATCTGGCCTTGTTAAACGATCTTCTCGGGATCGTTGAGCGCGTGATCGGTAAGTTGGGCCACTCCGCCTCGCTTACTCACGCGGCGGGCGCTCTGCTGGGCGGCCGCCTCGAGTCGCTACGGGTCTTCCTCAATCAGCTCGATCTCGAGCTGCCTCAAGTTATCGCCGAGGCGCTCTCCGAATCCGCGGATGCCCTTGGTGCGGACGTCGCGATGCTCATGGAGGTCCAGGGCAGCGAACTTTTCATCGCGTATTCCACCGATCCCACATTGCTCGAAAAGCGCGTGAGCTGGATTCGCAGCATCCAATTATCCGAATCGCGCATCGCTCGGCGCACGCTCGACCAGCTCGATCTTGCGAACGCTCTCGTCGCCACGATCGAACTCGAGAATCGCGAATGGCTCTTGCTCTTGGGATGCCGGCGCAACGATTTGGACCGGTCGCGTTTCGAGGAAATGGAACCCGCGCTCGTCGAGGTCTTTCGCAATTTATTGCGCAAGCGCGAAGGCGAAGGACCGCGTCAATCGTACGTGGACCACCTCACCGGCCTGCCTGACCGGTGGGCGACCATGGGCCGCATCGCCGAAGCGATGGTTTCTGCGAACCGGCACAAGCAGCGTGCCGCAATTCTCTTCATCGACGTAAATGGTTTCAAGAACGTCAACGATACGCTCGGGCACGCCCACGGCGACAAAGTTCTTCACGCAATCTCGGCGTGCATGCGTGACGTACTGCGCTCGAACGAATTCGTCGGACGCATCGGCGGCGATGAATTCGCCGTCGTGCTCTCTCCCGTAAAAACGGTCGAAGAAGCAACGCGCGTGGCCGATCGCCTCTACGAGCAAGTAAAAGATGTGCGAATCGAATCGATCGACGGACCGATAACGCTCGGCATCGGCATCGCGATGTACCCGGATCACGCAACGGATCAAGAAACGTGGCTGCACAACGCCGACATAGCCATGTACCGCGCGAAGCGCCTTCGCGAGCCGTATTGCGTGTACGATCCGACTTTCCGCTCCGAAGTCGTGCCGGTTGCCGTTTCGAGCGGTCCAAGCGATGCGGATAGCTCGTACGGGCAGCAGTTTCTGTTGTGCTTTCAACCGATCTTCGACGTTCATTCGGGCCGCGCGACGGCCGTAGAAGCACTCGTGCGATGGCTGCATCCCGAGAACGGCCTGCTCTCCGCTGCGAGCACCATTGCCGCTGCAAGCGAACGCCCAAAGAGCAACAGCCTCGATGTATGGGTAGCGCGCAAGGCGCTCGCGTACGCGGAACAATGGCGGAGTCGCGGCATCGAGCGCGTTCACGTGAACATCGGCGACATCTCCGATGAAACGATCGAAGGCCTGATGCGCTCGTTCAATACCGGCGGCGCGGACCCGACGCTGCTCGCGCTCGAGTTCGCGAATCCCGGACCCGAAACAGATTGCGATGCATACGCGACCGTTATCGAAACGCTCGCGCGTTCCGGTGCGCAAATCGGCATCGACGACTTCGGAGCCGGCAGCGTTAACCTCGCGCTGCTGGAGCGGCTGCCGATTCATTTTCTTAAGCTTTCGAAGTCGCTGCTGCCTTCGACGGGAGTCAGCGGAAAAGGCATTGAGTCCATCGTTGCGCTCGCAAGAGTTCTCGATCTCGACGTTATCGCAACCCGCGTTGCAACGAGCGAGGATCGCCGCTTAATCCGCAATGCAGGCGTCCAATACATGCAAGGCTTCGCATTCGCGCAGCCCATGACCGCAATCGATTTCGACGCTTGGGTGACCGGTAACCCCGAACTCATGCTCGTTGGTTAAAGGTTCCGTAGCGTTTAAGAGTTTGTCTCACGAGCGATCTTTCGTGGCACTAAGCGTGTCGTGGAGGAAAATCAGCGCGGGTTTACACTCGTGGAAACGCTTGTTGCCGTCGCTTGCATCGCGTTACTGCTTGCCGCGGGCGGCGCGCTGCTTGGAGGCATGCACGCCGGCGCGCTGCGCGGTGCGGCAGACGACTTTGATGCCGATCTCGCCGCCGCGCGCGGCATCGCGGCGAGCAGCGGCAACGGGGCAACCATTGCGGTAATACCGCGTACCGACGCGCGTGGCGGCACGCTTCCCGGTTTCGTGCTGCGCGTCTATTCCGGAAGACCGACGGCGGCCGGTGCCGTTACCCCGGCAAACGTCATGGCGGTAGAGAGCGACGCATCGATCGCGGAGCACACGTTTGGAAAGCCGCCGTTTGCACTTTTTCTCAGCAGCGCCGGACACCCTACCGGCCTCGCAGCGTATCCCACGGTCGAAGGAACGAACGTTGCGTTTTCTCCGGTAGCATCGCAGCCGCCATGCCCGTCGCCTGCAATCGCCGTGACGTTTACGAGCCCCCAGGGCGCGACGGAAACGCGAACGCTGCAGTGCAACGCTGCCGTCGCCGGCGTATCGGTGCCCAATGCATCCCCGACTCCTAATGTACCGGTTGTTGTTCCCTCGGCGCTGGTCGCGCATTGGACGTCGGATTCAAAAGCGCTGAAATTTGCTGCGGCGGAGTTCGGATACACGCATTGGTTCGCATCGAACACCGGAGCGACGTGCGGCGCGGTGGCCGCATACACCGCAGGCTGGCCCTACGCTGCCCCTCAAAACCCGGCGGAAGCATCGCTTGCGCCGAACCCGCCTGCACAACCATATTCGTGGCCCAACAATGCCGGGGGCAGCATGAATGATGCGCCGGCGCCCTTTATTTTGGCGCCCGTGCGCGGTTCACCCGGACTGTGCCGCGTCGATATCGTGGACGACTACGGGCAACACGCGGGCGCTCAGGTTCAAGTCATGGGCGATATAGCGGCAACCCCAACATCGATAACGTTTGCCGCCCCAGCTTCCGGTGCTCAAACGGTAACGTTTTCGAAGTCATACGATGCGGAACCGCTCAAGCTGATGTGGGGCGGCAGTTGCGGCGGATTACTTTCAATCGATCAATCGTCACAATCAACGCAGCCTTCCGCCGTCGCTACGCCGACGACCGCAACGCTAACGCTTGCACCGAAGGGCGCGTCCGGATCATGCTCGCTTACCGTCAGCGATCAATATGGAGAACCGCTCGTTGCGATTCCCGTCGTTATAAATGCGGCCGCCGCGATGAACACCTGGCCGCAGAAGATCGTCATGGCCTCAACCTACGGAACGCTCGCAACGATTGCGCCCCGTCGTGCGCCTCTCGACGTTGCAATGGCGCTCAACGCCGTTCTAGGCGGCGGCTTCGCAGAAGCAGCAACGCCGATAAAAGGCTGTCTCGCGCAAGCGCTGATGGCCGACGGCGTAACCCCCGATCCCGAACCAGCGCAAGCAATAGCGCTAGGAATCCACACCGACCCCGCAAGCGGCTGCTACATCAACACCGCCGGCACCCCGGTTCAGGGACAAATGGTCGTGTACGAGCCGAGCGGGAAAAGCGAAACGTTCGCGGATGAAGGAAACTGCGGTTTAACAGTATCATTGGGGCCGTGGAACCCGTCTATTCACGGAGTTAAAGCTGGTCTCGGAACAAAAGGCGGAGCAGCCGCATCTGCTTGCCAGGTGATTTTATTAGACGGCGTGAACCCAACGCCGGTTTTGGACCATGGGATTGTGAATGCACAAGTGGTGCCGAGCTTCACCGTCACACTAGGATATATCAGTCCGCACTGCATCAAGAACGCTGACGGCGTTACCGAGTGCGCGGAAACAGCGCATATATTCTTAGCCGATCCCGTAGGGACGCACTGCGCTGCTGATCTGCGTTCTGCATCAGAGCAGCAAACGTATCCGGAGCCTGCGCCCGGGTCAACGTATCCACTCAGTCCGGCGCCTACAACTGTAGCCGCTTGGGATGAGGCGTTCAAAGCCATACTCGACAGTGTTTTTACGCAATGGCCCGATCCGCCGCCAATGCCGGTCTTCTTTGATACAAGCGGCTGCCCTTCAACGTAAAACCGTTTTGAATTTCATCCTAAATGGTCAGGTGCCGATCAGCGGCATTGGATGACATAGCATCGTTAACGATATTTAAGCCGTATCGTTTTGAAAGGAGAACGGGTTCGCCTCTGCGACAGGTATTCTTCAGGTTGTAATTCATGTTGATGTCCGACGGTAAGACCCGCAAAAGTTAAGGCCAAAGCACGTTCGGATCCGTGAAGGACCGCGGATCAATCGGGAATTCGGATAGTCCTGTTGCTTGGTTACCGCTTTGGTACGTTACGTATTGTCCGCCGAACCACAGTGTACGGGAATCGGCGGAATTTGAAACGCGTGTTGGGCCACTGAAGGCATTTGGAATAAATGAACTACAGCTACTCCCACCTGCAATATTTTGCGTTCCCATTGTTGCTGTAACAATGCTGCCTTCCGAATTTTCCGGCCATGGAGCGGGAACGAATTGAGTACTTTGCTCATATGCGTTCGCTGACCGTACATTCTCCGTTAGCCATTCGTCGACGGCACTGCCGGCTAAGCCGTGCACGGCGCGTTGGTATTGCCAGGCGATGTAGCATGGCATTTCCGTTGTTGCATCGAGCGTTGCGATGCGGTAGCTGCCGTTTGTTTCCCATGCGGCAGGTGTAATTGTTGGGACGGGCGGTAACGTCGGCGCGCGCAGCATTTGAACTCCGCCGGTGAGGGTTACGTTATCGTGCACCGTCGCTTGAACAATGAAGGGTGCAGCGGTGGGTGTCGGGCAAACGCCGCACGGAGCCGGCGTGCTGTATCCCGGCGGCGGCGTCGAAACTACATCCGTGCCGATGACCAAAATGTAGTGACCGTTCGGCGCGTTAGCTAGCATGAAGTCGCCGTTCGCATTCGTCGTTGCTTGCGGAATGGGCAGCGGCGTAGGGCAGCCGTCGCTCTCCGGCATGATCGACGTTGGCGCGGGTGTCGCGCCGCACGGTCCCCACGGCATCAGAACGACGCGTTGGCCGCCGAGCGGCGCACCGGTTCGATCGTCAACGACCGTTCCCGATGCATTCGTTACCGAACCCGGCGCTTGCGACGGCGTCCCGGTAGCAACCGGCGAAGACGATGGGATTGTATTGCCGCTGCCGCCCCCGCCGCAGTTGCAAAGCGTTGCGGCGAAGATTGCGCCGACGAGATTTTTCGTTAACGTATTCACAATCTGGATATCGGCTCTCTCGTACACTGATTTAGGAATAAAAAAAGCCCCCGGAATTCCGGAGGCTTTTTGCTGAACCGAAGTTCCGCCTACTGTTCGCAGGCTTGCTTTGCGTCGCTGTACAGCGGTTGCGTCGGGAACGTTTGCGAGCCGAACGAGGTATTTTGAATATTCGTCCAGGCGCAGAGATCGCCGATTTCCCCGTTGTTGCCGCTCCAGCCGGTGGGCGGCAGCGGATCGGTCTGGGCTTCGGCGAGTTCGTGCCCGGCAACGATCGTCACGCCGTCGAGAATGCCGGTCGAACCTTTGTTGATAATGTTCGCGCCGCAGTTTGCTCCGGCGTCGGGCATGTACGGAAGATTCGTGTAGACGAGCGTACCGCTGCTGCCGTGATACGCGCAGAAGGACGAGCCGAAGCCGCTTGAATTGTGGCCGTGTTCCGTAGCAACGACAACCGAGAACTGCACGCCGGACATGCCGAAATGCTGCGCCGCGCGGGCCGCTTCACCGGCAATTTGGCTCTGCGTTGGATACTGCGGAACTGCGTTGGCCGTGTCGATCCACGAGCCGACGAAATTTCCCGAAGGATTGCCGATATGCGTTTTCTTGCCGTGGACGATCTGGTAGTACTGCTTCGTGGTACTTAGCCAGGCGCTGCCACCGACCGCTCCCACAAAGGAGTTGAGTCGGGTCTGCATGCCGTCCGGATCGGAGCTGCCCCAATAAACCACCGCAAACTTTGCGGACGTTTCGACCAGTCCGTTGTTGTAAGGCAGCAGGCCGCGCGTCGTTGCGGCGCCTCGAGCGTAGAGTGGCGAGCCGATGGTCCCCATGATATGGACCGACGGATTCGCCGTGCCGTTTTCGATGAGCGAAAATCCGGCGACGGGAGCGCTCGCGCGGGAACCGGCGTCCGGCGCGGCATTGTTGGTCGTTGAAGGCAAGCCGGAGCCGCCGCCCGAGTTGCAGGCCGCAAGAAGCGACGCCGCAATTAACGCGGGTAGCAAACGTAAGTAACGCAAGGAAATAAGTCCTCCAGAAAATGCTTTACAGCAAAATGCAGCAGTGTGCTTTACGGAGGCTTTACTTTTCTCGCATCCCGTGGCTAACCTTCCGGTTCAAAAGAACCAATATCTCAATGCGGTCTCAGGCAGGCGCGTTATTGAATGGATATGACCGAAATGATGGCCCGGGTCGCCGTGATCGACGACGAACCGCGGATCCGCGAACTGCTGGAAATGACGCTCGGCCATCGCGGATACGCCGTTAGGAGCGCCCCGGACGGTCCGAGCGCCCTGGAATTGATCCGGTCTTGGCAGCCCGATCTGATCGTTCTCGACGTAATGATGCCGATGATCACCGGAATCGAACTCTTGCCGTTGCTCCGCCGCCTCACCGAAGCGCCGGTTATCATGCTCTCCGCTCGCGGCGAGGTGGAGAGCCGAATCGAAGGGCTCAATCATGGTGCGGACGATTACCTGAGCAAACCGTTCGAGATGTCGGAACTGCTCGCGCATATCGAGGCGAAGCTCCGCCGTCCCCGCATCGAAACGCGCAGCATTTTGAGCTACGATGAAATCGTCATGAACCTGGACGAGCATACGGTGGAACGCGGCGGAACGAAGATCGATCTTTCGCCACTTGAATTCGATCTGCTGGCGACGTTGATCCGCCGTCCGAAACGCGTGTTTACGCGCGATGAATTGCTCGATTTAGTTTGGGGCAACGACAAAGAAGTCGGGCCGAACGCCGTCGAGCGGTACGTTTCGTATCTACGAGCCAAAATAGACGAGCGGTTTTCGCATCCGCTCATTCAAACCGTTCGCGGTGCCGGGTACACGCTACGTGCCGAGTGACCGCCGTTTTCGCCCGTTCGCTCAGCGGATAACGCGCGGATATGTATTGCTCGCGGTGGTCCTCATCGCCGCAATCGCCGGCGCATCGTCGGTCTTGGCCTTTATTCTGTACGCTACCGGCTTGAACGACAGCGTCGATTTCGCCGCGTCGCGCGCGGAGCAGCGCGTGCAGTTTTATGCATCCAAACACCAGTCGCTCGAAACCTACGCGCCGGAACTGGTCCGAGACGAAGCGCGATCGCGCATCCATATCACTATTTTCAACGCTTCGCATCAACGGCTCGCAGGCAATTCGACGGCGCAGCCGAGTACTGCCGGCCTTATTGCGGCCGAATTGATGAACGTGCATCGACGCATCATTCACGTTTCGGGCGGAGTCATCGTCCTGCAGCCCGATTTCGACGCATTCGCGCGGCTGATGGCGCGCTATTGGATGGTGATCTTTCCCGTCGGACTGCTTTGCGTCGCCGTCGCATGGATTGCAGGGCGCGCGATAACGCGGCGCGCGGTGGCACCACTCGTCGATGTTACCGATGCGTTGCACGGTATTGCGCAGGGCGATTTCTCGCCGAAGCTGTTGCTCGAACACGGCACGGGTCTTTACGACCTCACCGCCGCGTACAACGACGTCGCGTACCGTTTGAATACCGCAAACGGCGAACAGCGGCGGCAATCAGCGGAAATGCGCCAGTTCATTGCCGATGCGGGACACGAGCTGCGAACGCCGCTAACGATCTTCATGGGATATTTGGATGCATTGCGCCAGGGAGTCGTGCAAGATCCGAGCGCAGTTGCGAAGGTTCACGAAACGATGCTCGATGAATCGCGCAAGATGCGCACCATCATCGAGAAGTTGATCCTCTTGGCTCGCATGGAGCGCGAACCCGAGGCCACGACGCAGCGAGTCGATCTGAACTCCGTTGCGGCGCGCGCGGTCGATGCGTTGCGCCCGCTCGCAGGCGAACGGATCGCATTCCACGGTGCAGAGCCAGCAACGGTTTTGGGTGACGACGCGCAACTGTACGAAGCGATCAAAAACGTCGTCGAAAACGCCGTACGGTATGCGCCGAAGTCGCCGGTTGACGTAAGCGTGCGCGCGAACGGCGATACCGCCGAAGTCGTCGTGAGCGATCGCGGCCCCGGAATGTCTAACGTCGATATCGAGCATGCATTCGATCGCTTCTACCGCGGCACATCGCGTCGAGATGTCGACGGTTCCGGGCTCGGTCTTGCGATTGCGAAACGCGTTGTCGAACGCATCGGCGGCAGTATCGCACTGGAAAGCAACCCTGCGTCCGGCACGCACGTTACGATGCGCTTTGCAGCAACACAGTCGGGTGGTTGATTCCTCGCTCAATCGTTATGACAATCGCGTTTTAACCAATGACCGACAAAGGAGCGGCGTAAATAGTGCGTAACTATTTTTGTCGCTGTACCAAAGCCCGCTACGGGCTTTCCGGAGGAAAAATTTCGTGTTACTCAGATACTCGCGTTACGTTAGCGTAGCGCTACTTGCATCGCTCGTCTCCGCATGCGCGGGCGGTTCCGGCGCACCGACCGCGACGATTCCGAATGGAAACGGCGCTTCTACGAGTTCGCTCGGCACCGCGAAGTCGGTGAGCACCTACGATGGCCTCAACACTCGTGAAAATTGCGGCGCGGTCGGCGCGGGACGCGCGCGTTGCTTCTCGGTCGTGCGGACCGACATCGCTCCTCAAATCGATTCGCCCGACATTACCGTTGCGGGATACGGACCCGCCGATTTGAGTTCCGCTTACAATCTTCCGAAAACCGGCGGATTCCAACAAACCGTAGGCATCGTCGATGCGTACGACGATCCGAACGCTGAGGCGGACTTGGCCGTCTATCGCAGCCACTTCGGCATACCCGCTTGCTCGACGGCGAACGGCTGCTTCAAAAAAGTCAGTCAAACCGGAACCACGCAATATCCCTCACCGGATCCGGGATGGGCCGCAGAGATGTCGCTCGACCTCGACATGGTTTCGGCCGTCTGTCCGAAGTGTCACATCATACTCGTTGAAGCTACCAGCAACAGCTTCTCAGATCTCGGCAAGTCCGTAGACGAAGCGGTCAAACTTGGGGCCGACGAAGTTTCTAATAGTTACGGTGGCGGAGAGTTCGCTGCTTCAAGCCCCGACTTTTCGCATCCTCACATCATCATCACGGCAAGTTCCGGCGATTCCGGATATGGCGCGACGCAACCGTGTTCGTTTGCAACGGTTGTTTGCGTTGGCGGAACCACGCTGACAAAATCGAACACACAGCGTGGCTGGAACGAAACGGCATGGCCCGGCGCGGGCAGTGGCTGCAGCGCACTCGTCGCGAAGCCGTCGTGGCAAACCGATAAAGGTTGCACGATGCGCTCCGAAGCCGACACCTCAGCTGTCGCGGACCCGTCGACCGGCGTTGCGGTCTATGACACGTACCAAGAATCAGGTTGGCTCGTTTTCGGCGGCACGAGCGTTGCCAGTCCGGTTCTTGCATCGATGTACGGTCTTGCGCGTAACGCAAAGTCGCTGGAAAAAGCTCGTCGGCTGTGGCTCAATCTGGGATCGTCGAATCTCAACGACGTAACGCTTGGCAGCAACGGCAATTGCCCGCAGAAGATCTATTACATCTGCCACGCCGGCCCCGGATACGATGGCCCGACCGGCGTCGGAACACCGAACGGTTTAGGCGCGCTTTAACCTCCGCTCGTTCGCGGTTCGTAGAAAAAGCCTCGGCGAAAATCGCCGAGGCTTTTTTTCTGTATGCGCGCAGCACCGTGCTTCGCGCAATCACCATTACTTGTAGTGCCATTCAAACTCTATGTTATACCGTCGCCGCGAAGTCAACGGCGTCTTCCGAGCAAGCGGCCCTGATTCTTTTATCCCAATCATCCTTAATATCGATTTATGTCACACCCCTGACGGAGGTCGCATCGTAAAGCGTACGTAAAACGGGTCGGGCTGTACTATCACCCTAAACGGGTTTCCGGAGGAGAACTTTCCTTGTTACTCAGATATACGCGCTATGTTAGCGTAGCGTTGCTTGCATCGTTGGTGACCGCTTGCGGCGGCGGTGGCGCCGTGACGTCGGCGATTCCAAATGGCGGCGCTGCTCCCAACGCGCTCAACACCGCAAACGTAGCGAGCGGCTACGCCTCCCTCAATACGCGCGAAAGCTGCGGCGCTGTCGGTTTCGGCCAAGCGCGTTGCCTTTCGCTCGTGCGCACCGACATTGCGCCGCAAATCGATTCTCCCGACGCAACGGTCTCGGGATACGGACGCCCTGACCTGCTCTCGGCGTACAAGCTCCCCACGACCGGCGGCAAGGGACAGATCGTCGGCATCGTCGATGCATACGACGACCCGAACGCTGAGAAAGACCTCGCGGTCTACCGCAGCCATTACAAGCTGCCTGCTTGCACCACGGCTAACGGCTGCTTCAAGAAAGTCAGCGAGACCGGAACGACCAAGTATCCCACGCCGGATGCCGGCTGGGCTGAAGAAGAATCGCTCGACGTCGATATGGTTTCGGCCGTCTGCCCGACGTGCCACATCATCCTCGTCGAAGCAACCTCCAACAGCTTCGCCGACCTCGGCAAATCCAATGATGAAGCGGTAAAACTGGGCTCCGACGAAGTCTCCAACAGCTACGGCGGCAGCGAATTTGCCGCATCGAGCCCCGACTTCACGCACCCGCATGTGATCATCACCGCCAGCTCCGGCGACAGCGGATACGGCGCGACGCAGCCTTGTTCGTTCGCGACGGTGGTCTGCGTCGGCGGAACGTCGCTGACGAAATCGAATACCCAGCGCGGCTGGAGCGAAACCGCATGGCCCGGCGCGGGCAGCGGTTGTAGCTCGCTCGTGAAGAAGCCGTCGTGGCAAACGGACAAGGGATGCACGATGCGTTCTGAATCCGACGTTTCCGCAGTAGCGGACCCGAACACCGGCGTTGCCGTGTACGATACTTACCAGGTCTCCGGCTGGCTCGTTTTCGGCGGCACCAGCGTATCGAATCCGATCATCGCCTCGAGCTATGCGCTCGCCGGCAACGCAGCGACGCTGATGGTCGCACAGAGCCTCTGGCAGAACCTCGGAAAGTCGACCCTCAACGACATCACGCTCGGCAGCAACGGAACCTGCCCGACGAAGATCCATTACATCTGCACCGCAGGTAAGGGATACGACGGCGTCACGGGCGTCGGCACTCCGAACGGCGTCGGAGCGCTCTAAACCACGAACTCCTAGCCTGCTCTAGGACAGGAAAAAGCCCCGGCATTCGTGCCGGGGCTTTTTCCTATGAGGATGCTGAGGCGCTTTAGCTGTTGGCGGTTTCCGCGACCCGCTTTGCGGTCTGCGTGAACTGCGTCTGAGCTTCGGTCGCGAGGTCGGCCAGCTTGGTCATATACTCTTTGCGCGTTTCGAGCATTTGGTTCGTGAACGCGAAGCTGCGCTCGACGAGTTCGGCGGGCGTCGGGAGCGTTGCCGAAGAGGCTTCGTTGGTATCGATCGACGGCATCGAGGACATGAGGTTGGTCATCGACGCGAGCGTCTTGATGTTGAGGTCCTGCGCCTGCTTGAGGCTGCTGAGGAACTCGTTCTGCATTTTCTCGAAAAATTCGGTGTAGTTGTTCATTGTGTTCTTTCTCCGTGCTGCTGCTTGATGTGTGCTAAGTATACCAAGCATCTGCAAGGCCTGTCAACCCTCGCGCTGTTCAGTGCGGCGTAACGAGCCCTATCGGTCTCCAATGAACCCGCGGTAGACTCGCATGAGAGTTTCCTTCTGTTCGGTCGTTAGCCGGGGGTCGAGCTTGATCGATGACTCAACTTGGTCGCTTACTTCCTTGCGCACGTCATCGTCGAGCAGGCCGGCCTGGGTGAAGAACGATTCTGCCGAGAGATGCAGCGCTTGCGCGAGTTGCTTAAGAACTTCCGCCGACGGCTTGTAAAGCCCGCGCTCGACCTGGCTCAAATACGGATTGGAAACTTTCGCAAGATCGGCCAGCTGGCGCAGGGAGAGGTTCGCCAGCTCTCGCTGCGTGCGAATGAATTCCCCGAGATTTTTCACCATGTCGCGGTTATTCATGTGGGCCCACGGGTTCGGTCAAGGGTTCCGTGGCATCGACCGGCTCGCCGGTTTGGTTGCGCACGTAGCGTCCCGGAGCCGGCTCGCCGCCCTTGGGCAACGGATAGGGGTCCCGTTGTTCTCCTCCGTGCGCATCGGCCCATAACGCCCAGTCTTCCCACCAGCTACCCTGATGCTTCGTCGCGCGAGCGAGCCATGCGTCGGCCGATTCGCCCGGTTCGACGCGCTCGTTCGTCCAGTAGCATGCCTTCGTATTGCCGGGCGGGTTGCAGATGCCGGCAACGTGTCCCGAGTTCGTGCGGGTATATTTTACATCGCCGCCGACGTACTGCGACGTCGCGTACGTCGTTCGCCACGGCGCGATGTGATCGGATTCAGCGCCCAGCACGTACATCGGCGTTTCGATTTTTCCGAG
>JALYTY010000034.1 GCA_030854045.1 Vulcanimicrobiota bacterium
TTATCGCGGTGATTTTCTTCAACTACTTCAAGTCGCGCATCAAGGCATACAATCAAGAGATGATCGTAGCCGCGAATCAACTCGCGGAGATGCTGCACTTTCACAACACCGGCGCGCCTATTCCGACGGAGATCTATCAGCCGAAGCCGGCCGTCAAGTAAGAGCGCAAGGGGTTTAGCGTGAGTTTGCTCTCGGCGCAGCAAGAGTCCGACGTCATGGCGGAGATTAACATCACGCCGTTCACGGACGTGCTGTTGGTGCTGCTCATTATTTTCATGATTCTGGCAGCGATCGTTACGCCGCCCGGATTCGAAAAAGAGCTCCCGAACCATAACAACAATCAGACGCAGCAGCAGCAGAACAACAAGCAAGACATCCAAGTGATCGTCAACAACAAGGGCGTGATCTTCGTTGACGAGACGAAAACGGACGCGAACGGTATCTATCGCGTGATGTTCGACGTATCGAAAAAGAAGCCGAACAAACACGTTTCCATCACGGCCGATACGAAGGCCCCGTACGGGATCATTATCCGTATCCTGGATGCGGCGAAAGACGCGGGCCTTCAAGACGTCGGCTTCGTTACGTCATAAGTGGAGGGTTAACGACTCGTGGCCGTTTCGATAGGTGGTGGCGAAGATGAAGTAATGTCGACCATCAACATTACGCCGTTCACGGACGTATTGCTGGTGCTGCTCATTATTTTCATCATTCTCGCTTCGGTAACAAAAGAGCCGAAGCTGCCCGATGCGCACAATAAAGACAAGGTGACGGCTTCGCAGCTGGTCGTCATCGTCGACGATCAGAATCACATTCAGATCGGTTCCAACCAAGACGTGCCGATCTCGCAGGCGAGCGACGCCTTTGCGACGCTGCAAGATCAAACCGGACACAAGTTCAAGAGCGTCATCATCAAAGCCGATCCTCGCGCGAATTACGGTATCATCTTGCAGCTTATGGACGCTGCAAAGTCGCACGACCTGGTCGATTTTGGTCTGGCAAACCATATCGAGGGTCAGCCTGAGGGATCGAACTCGTAAACGATGGCAAAGAACGACTCTCCGTTCATTACATCCGGCGAGCGCGTACGTAATTACGTCGGCCTCGCGCTGATCGCATCGATCATCCTCCATCTTTTTGCGTCGCCGTTCTTTCCCAATCTCACGAAGCACTCGTCCGAAGACCAAGTCGAAAAGGTCACGGTTACGCATAAAATCAAAATACGGGTGCCGACGCCGCCGCCGCAGACTCCCACGCCGCCGCCCACGCCCACACCGCCGCCGCAGCGAACCCCGCCTCCGCAGAAGCAGCAGCAGCCGAAACCGCAGATTAAAGTCAACGTTCCGAAAACCAGCAACAACAGCAATACCGGAACGAACGAACACGCGGCCAGCCAGCCGAAATCGGGCAGTGAAAACGGCGTTCCAGCCGGACAAGGAACGGCTCCGCCGGCTCCCGGAACGGCGCCGCCGGCGGCAACGCAAAAGCCGTCCTGCGCGAATCCCAATCAGGAAGCAACGGTGACGAACCCGATGCAGCCCGAGTATCCGCAATCCGCGCAAGATCAGGGACTCGGTCCGGTCACGGTGCTGGTTCAAGTTACCGTGGGGCCGTCGGGAAATCTCGTCGACGCGAAGGTCTACAAAAGTTCCAACAACATGGCGGTGGATACCGCCGCAGTTCGCGCCGCGCACCAATCGCAGTACGCGCCCAAACTCGTTAATTGCGTACCGACCACGGGCGACTACATATTTAGAGCGGACTTCCAGCCGGATTAGCTGAAGCGGCATCGCAGAGCAGCGTACGGGCGTTCCTTCTGGGAGCGCCCGTTTTTTACTCGAACGATGCCGTATCGCCCAGCAGTCTGCAGTGTAAGGTAACGTGATGAACGCCCGCCGATCGCGCCGATTTCTCATACTGGCTTTTGCGCTATCGCTGCTGGTTCACATCATGGTTGCCTCGGGATTACGCTGGCCCGAACTCATGCGTCCGCAGGACCAGATTGAAGTCGTGCGAGTCGAGCGCTTGCGGCGTACGACCATTCATCGCGTTCCCACGCCGCAGCCGCAAACGCCGACGCCGCAAAAAACGCCCGCGGCTGCAACTGTGGCTGCGCGACCCTCCGGAAAATCGCCGGGCACCGGCAAGCCGGCAACGCAGCCGCAATTGCCCCAAGCTGCTGCACCCACGCTGCCGCCGTCGCCGGTGCCGACGCTTTCGGCTGCGCCATGTACGAAGGGTGACGTCGCGGTCGCTATCGCTGTCTCGCCGTCTCCGCCCGATATTCCCGTTTCGGCACGTGGAGCCGCAACGAACGCGATCGCCCGAGTGCGCGTAACGCTCGATGCCGCCGGCGCAATTCAAAAGACGCTGGTTGTCGGTTCTACGGGAAATCCGTCGCTCGATCTTGCCGCCGTGGCAATGGCGCGCAGCGCACAATACGCGCCCGCACTCCACGACTGTAAACCCATCGCAGCCGACTACACCTTCGCCGTTCGCTTCGCGCCATGGTAGGATTCGCCCGAGGGCGAATCCTCCTCGCTTCGCTCGTCATCCCGTGGGATGGCACTTCGCTTCGCTCGTCGGTCGCTGCAACGCTGCAGCTGCACTCTTCCAATCCAGAACATCGCCTGAACGGAACGTAACACCCCTGCAGAGTAACAGGTGAAATTTCGCTTTCATTTCGTTCCAGATCGCAACAAGGCGCCGCGCGCGATCGAAGGCAAAATTAGGGCGAGATTCGTTCCAGATCGAGGAGCGGCGTTCCGAAGTGTGCGAACAGCACATAAGGAACGTCGCGACGAAGAGCTGGGACGAATCTCGCCCTAATTTTAGAGGTTCATGGAGCGGAGGAGGTACAGCGTATCAATGTACCGCTGGAGATGCGCGCGAACGGTATCGTTGATATCGAGGAACGCGATTCCGGTACGGTAGCGCTGCAGTGTCGAATCGTATCGCGACCACCGGACGACTCCACGGATACGCAAGATTGGTTCAGCATCGCCGCGCAGTTCTAACGAGATGCCGACGGGCGCATTGGCAGTGAGTTCCGCGTTAGTAAGCATCGCGAGGCCGCCGAGCGCGATATCGTATGTTTCCGTGAACTCCGGCGGAAACTCGTCGCTCATACTGTACGAAACGAGCAGCGAGTCGCCCAAACGCGGAAATTTGCGTTCCTGCGGCTGCGTATTCGGGCCGCCGTTCTGCTCCACGATTCGCGCCTTAGTCCGACCGCGCGAGCAATCCTCTTTGGTGCGGAAGGCTGCGCTCGTCCGCGAGCATAACTGACGGCACCGTGACCGATCTACAAGCGATCGTGCTCGCGTTGCTGCAGGGCGTGAGCGAACTCTTTCCGGTCTCGAGTTTAGGCCATACGATCTTGCTGCCGGCGCTGTTGCAGTGGAAGAACATACGGCGCGACGATCCGGCGTTTCTCGCTTTCGTCGTCGTCCTGCATCTCGGCACCGCTCTCGCACTGCTCGTCTTTTATCGAACGCAATGGTCGGCTATTGCGCGAGCCGTCGTGGCCAGCGTAATTCGCGGTAAGCTCTCACGCGACCGCGACGAACGGATCGGCTGGCTTCTCATCGTCGGAACGCTTCCCGTCGGAATCCTCGGCGTCTTTCTGGAGCAGCCGGTTCGGTCGTTATTCGCATCGCCCGCGCCGGTATCGATATTTCTTGCGATCAACGGTCTGGTCATGTTTGCCGGAGAGGCGCTCCGCTCGCGTCAGCGGGCGGTTCTCGAACGGGGCGATCGTCCGATCGAGACGCTGTCGTACTCGCAAAGCATCTTCGTTGGGTTCGCGCAGAGCTTTGCGCTGCTTCCCGGCATCTCCCGATCGGGCGCTTCGATGGTTGCGGCGCTGCTCTGCGATCTCGACCACGAAGACGCGGCGCGCTACTCGTTTCTGCTTGCAACGCCGGTGATATTCGCAGCGGCCGTCCTCGAAATCCCCAAGCTTTGGGCACCGGGCGCGCACGTGATCGCGCTGCAGGCAATAGTCGGAGCCGCCGTCGCTGCGGTTGCCGCGTACGTCTCCGTCGCCTTTTTGACGCGCTATTTCAAACATAACGACCTGCGCCCATTCGGCTGGTATTGTCTGCTGGCCGGCGTACTTTGCTTCGTTCTCAACCGAATAGGAGTGCTCACATGAAAATTCTTGCAATCGTAGTAGCCGTGGCGTTTTTCGTCATCGGCCTGCTCTACGGGCTCGGAACGATAAACTTCCTAACGAAGTCCGGTGAAGGACACTCGCATCATATCTCTCACTTGGTGCTATGCTGGGTGATATCGCTGCTGGCGCTTATCTGGATTCGCTTTCAAGCGCCGGCGCGGGTCTAAGCGGTATAAGGGCGAAAGGGTGGACACAATCATATGGTGCGTAAACTCTATGCCGCAAGCGTAGCCGTTGCCGTCTTTGCTTTCGTAGCTTGCGGCGGAGGCGGTAGCGCGCCCCCAGCCCCGAACATACCCGGGACTAGTCCCACGCCGAACGGCTCCTCGAACCCCACCGCAACGCCGCCCCCGCGGGGCACGTCGTCGCCCTCTCCGCGAAACAGCCCGACACCGCTCCCGAGCTCGAACCCATCGACGAGCCCGGGCGGCACGCCGACGCCGCCCGCCAC
>JALYTY010000037.1 GCA_030854045.1 Vulcanimicrobiota bacterium
GCATAGTGGTTATCCGAAACGAAGAGCATAAATTTTTCCAACGTTGCTAGCGGCGCCGAGCGATGATCCCACAGCATGACCGAATCGATGGGAGCGGCCTGGACCGATGGTGCAGCACCGACCGTTATGCCCTCCGAACGCAACATCCGTTCGACAACGGAACCGACGTAATGCGGCATGTTATGGACCGGCAGCCAGAACTTCTCTTCCGTGTATGGCGGAATCGTGCCGCTGAATCGAAACGTGTTCGGCGCGGCCATTGCTGCGATGATGACGTCGTCGGAGCCGCTGCTGGTAAGAACGGTTCCGGAAGTATGCAGCGCGTCGCTTTCGGGAACGATCGCGGCACGAGCCGGAGTTCCGGGCGCCTGGCCGTAAATGCGAAACTCTGCGGTGTCCCCGTCCAGTGAAACGGCGCTGATCGCAGTTTGAAAATCTTCGTTTGCATCTCCGGCGTTCCAATTGGCGTTGATCTCCGGCCCATGCATCGCGGTCGGATCCACCGCAACGCCGCCTGAGATATGATGCAACCCTTGATGCGCGAGCGCATCCATGCCCGAACGCAGATCGGTGCTTCGCAGCGAAGGATCGCCCGAGCCGACGATCCATAGGTTTCCCTCAAGCGTGCCGCCTGGGACGAGCGAATGGCCGGCAGCCGCGATCGTATGAAAGCGATATGTTGGCCCGAGCATGTTGAGCGACGTGTATGCGACGATCAGCTTCTGCACCGATGCGGGAACGACGGCGTGCGAGCCGCGCTCGTCGAAGATTATGCGTCCAGCCGCGTCGATCACAACCAAACTGTACGCAACCGAACCGGCGGTCGCACCGGCAAAAGCGGAGCGCAATTCCGCTCGCATGGCGGCGCTCTGCGCGGGCGTCCATGAAGCCGCCGGAGGCGCGGCATGCGCGGTCGGAAGTAGGGCCGTTTCGGCAACGTGAGGCGCACTTCGATGCAGTCCGCGCGCGACGATCGCGCCGACGAGCAGCGCGACTACGATCGTGAGCACGGCTGCAAAAGCACGCCTACGTCCGCGAGAGCGCTTCGATCTTCTCCTGGAGCTTTCGCTGATCTTCACGTAATGCATCGACGTCCGCGCGTAAGGCGCTTACTTGTGAGGGAACTTTTTGCGATTCTCGAATTCGCGCCGCCGCTTCGGCCGCGTCTCGGCGCACGCGGCCGTCGAACGCGGAGCGCGCCAGACGATCCAGCGTTCCGAGCAAACGCGAATCTTCAAGCGATTCCGCAGCCGCGATCGCGGCGAGCACCACTAAAAACATCGAATCGTCGAGTAAAACGTTCAAGGCATCGACGACGCGCGTTCGCGCATCCGAAACGAGTTCGCCGAGACGCCCAAGCGCGCCGCACGCCGCCCGGCGCAAACCTTCATCGTTACCGGCGCGCGCCGCTTCGATGATACGATCCAGCGTGCGCGGATCGGCCAACTCTCCAAGACCCCGCACCGCGCCCGCTTCGACCGTGCCGTTCCACGTGCGCTCGCGCAACGCACCGGAAAGCACTTCCAACGCACTGGCATCGCGTGTTTTCCCGAGGGACGCGAGCGCCGACGCGCGCACGAAATACGAGACATCGGAGATTGCCGGTGCGGCGAGCGCTTGCGCGACGGCCGCGTCGCGAAAATTACCGAGTGCGCCTGCAACGGCGCGTCGCACCTTGGAATGCGGGTGCGCGAGCGCGCCGATCAAGATATCGCGCGCCCAGGGCGCCTTGGTCGCACCGAGCGCCGCAGCGCTCTGTTCGAGAACGCCGAAGAACGGCTCCCGGTCAAATGCTTCTCGCAGTCCGTCGCGAGCGACTCTTGAACCATCTTTCGCCAGCGCTTTTGCGGCGCGAATGCGGGCCACGATATCCGGGTCCCCGTGCAGTGATGCCGCTGCGAACTCGACCGGTATAACGTAGGAGACGCTGCCAAGTACGAACGCTCCCGGGTCGAGCCGTACAAGTTGCGGCTGCGCATCGAGCGGTACGGAAATTGTTTCGTGCGCGCGTTCCACCGTAATGCGCACGCGCCGCTCCGATGCTAAAGGACCGAAGCCTGCATCGGTAGCGATAGAAGCCGGCACCGTCGAGCAAAACCCGACGTCGAGATCGAACCGGTACGGGGGATTATCGTCGTCGATCTGCTGCTTTTGGTCGATCGTGACGGTCGCCGCGCCACGCGAAGCGTCCCACGAAAGATTGAATTCCAATTCGGGATGGCCGCCACGAAATATCCACCGGTCAAAGAAAGCCCGCATATTGCGGCCGGTCGTTTCTTCGATTGCGCGGATAAGGTCGATCGTTTCCACGTTACGCCGGGCGTTGGCCGCGACGTAATGCCGGAGAGCACGCCAAAAACGCGCGTCCCCGAGTTCGCCCCGCAACATGTGAAGAACCGCTGCGCCTTTCTCGTAAAGATGGCGGTCGAAGAGTTCGATCGGATCGCGAAAATGATTGCAGACGATGGGACGGCGATAGCGTTCGGTATCTTCTTCGAGGTAGCGCTCGACGCAACCGAAGATGTCGTAAAGATATTGGTCGTATCCAAGATCGGCCTCACGCCAAACACATTCAAAATAGGTCGCGAAACCTTCGTTGAGCCACGCGTGAGACCAATCGCGGCACGTGAGCAGATCGCCGAACCACTGGTGCGCGAGTTCGTGCGACACCAGGGGATCGCTGGAAAAATCACGGTGCGCGATTGCATCGTGCAGCGTACGGTCGGTCTGCGTGGTAGCAGACGTGTTTTCCATCCCGCCGAATATAAAATCGGAGACGGCGATCTGCGAGTATCGCTCGTACGGGTACGGCGTTCCGATACGCCGCTCGAACTCATCGATCATCCGCGGCGTGTTTCCAAAAGCTCGCTCACCGTCGGCTTCGCGTCCCGGCAGCACGTAGTACCAGACCGGGATTTGGCGGGAACCGGCACGAGACTGTTCGATCTCCACGAAGGGACCCACCACGAGCGTCACGAGATACGTGCTGTGCGGGACATCCTCGGTGTAGCGGAAGATCGTCCGCTCTCCGTCGTCGCGCCGTTCGACCAGTGCACCGTTCGCCAGCGCGAATTGGCCCTTTGGAACGGTAATCGTTGCGGACGTTGTCTGCTTTGCGTGCGGATAGTCAAGACAAGGAAACCAGTAACGTGCATTCTCGTCTTGACTTTGCGTCCAGAGATGCGCGATTTTTTCCGGGTATTCGTCCGACGGCTCGACGAAGAAGAGCCCGTGGCGCGGCCGCGTAAGACTATAGCGCACCGCAAAAGTCGCCCGCATACCGGCGGCAACGGCCGGCGCGAACGTCAAGGCAAGCGTCCTTCCCCGGCATTCGAAAGCTACGGCTACACCGTCGCGCTCGACCGACGCAACGTCTAAATCAACGGCATCGAGCTGCAAACGATCCACCGGGCGATCGAGCGCGCGAACCGTGGTCGTACAGACGCCATCGAGACTCTGTGTTTCGAGGTGAGGCTCGAGCGCAAGGTCGATGTGTTCGACCTCAACGACCTTATCCGGGCCATATTGAAAACCGGCACCCGGCAGCGCAAAACCGCGGTGCCCCACAGGATCGTCGCGATATTTCATGGACGAATCGCGTTTCGCTCGTCGGCTTGGGTCAACCCCCCGGTCACGGCAAGGACGCTGCCGGTGATAAAATCGCGCTCCGGCGCGACGAAAAATGCAACGGCGTCCGCGATATCTTCGTAACTGCCGGGTCTGCCGCGCGGCGTCGGACCATTGCTCTCCAAGGCCTGCGCACGCGTTAATGTCTTCTGGCGAATGTCGCCCGGCTCGATTGCATTGACGGTAATCCCGTGCTTCGCTTCTTCGACGGCCAAGCATCGGGCGAAAGCCACGACGGCGCTCTTGGCCGCCTGATAGAGCGTGAAGCCTCGATACGGCCGCGTCTCGCTCGAACCGTTCATCCCAAACACGACGATGCGCCCAAACTTTGCTTCGCGCATCGCAGGCAAGACGGCGCGCGATGCAAGCACCGTGCTTCGGACGTTTCCGTCGAACATCTCGCGGTAATCGTCAAGAGTCGTGCGTTCGAAGCGCTTTACGACAAGCGGTCCAACTGCATGAACCAGCGTATCGAAGGGCCCGTGCGCGCGAACGCAATCATCCAGTTCCGATTGTATCTGCGCTGCATCGGCACCAAAATCGATGCGCACGGCATCTGCGCGAACGCCTTCGCGCGATAGCGCATCGAGCGTGTTTTGCGGCGAAGTGTTGCGGTACGTGAACGCGATTCGTTCGAAGCCACGTCTTCCCAAGTGTGACGCGATCCCTGCGGCTAATCCGCTCGCCGCTCCGGTAATGAGTATGCGCCTCACGAGCCGAGCAATCTCTCTACGGACACGGGAAGACTTTTCATCGTTACAAGCGCGAAGCCCCGGTACGAAACCGGGGCTTCGTCGATTTTTACCCTTCGCTTATCGGGCTACGTGCTATAGGTGATGGAACGTTCGGTCGACGATCCGTTGGCCGCCGTCGACTGCAGCAACACGCGTATTTGGCTTCCGCCCGTTGCGTTGGTTGCAATCGTCGTGCTGAACGCACCGTTCGTGTCGGCGGTTACGTCGGTTTGGAACGTTCCGGTTCCGATTTGCAGCAACCCTCCAAAGGCGCTCGCCGCGCTGCTCGCCACGATGTGGACGTGAGCGTTGGGCAACGTTCGACCGCTCAGCGTAAAGCTGCTCTGTACCGTCGCATTCGCCGCGGGAGAGATATGCGTAATGAAATTCATTCCCGAAGATTGCGCCGTTCCGGTCGTAAACGTCCATCCGGTCGTAAATGAATTACCGGCCTCGGTCGTACCCGTTACGCTCACATGGTGGCTGCCTGCATTGAGCGGCGACGGCGGCGTGACGTCGAAGCCGTTAGCGTTGCCGTAAACGCTATTCGTAAGGTCCGTGCTGTCCAGCATGACGTGCACGGTATCGCGACGCACGGGTTCGCTAAACTCCGCATGAATCGCGGGAGATGCGGTTCCGGTCGATGTTTCCGGCCGCTTGTGCGTGAGAAAGAACGATCGGTTCGGCGCCGGCGTATTCACCGCGCCGTTGCCTCCGCTTCCGGTTATCGTTACGGTCGAATTGGAGTTGTTGTAGTCGACTGCGGCACCGAGCGCCTGGGCGACAAACCGCAGCGGCACGAGCGTCCGCGCGCCGATCAGAAACGGCGCTACGTCGACGAACTGCGACGCTCCGTTCACCGTTGCTTGCGTCGAGCCGATACGCAGCGATATGTTTCGCCCGTTGCCGGTCGCGTTGATGACGCCGTTGGCGTACACGACGCTGGCTCCCAAACGCTCGAAGATTCCCCGCAAGGGGACGAACACACGTCCCGCCCGTTCGATCGGCGGCTGGTCGAACGACATCTGCTGGCCGTTTACCACGACCGCCACGTTCGCGGCTCCCGCGGCTCCGCCGGAAGCCGCGAGCAAGCCGGCAATCGCTATGGCAGGTAATATTTTTCTTTTCATCGGGAAGTTTATACCCAAGCGTTCGCTTGGATCAACCTCTTACGCTCGGGCGGGGGTCCCCCCGATACTCGGTGCAAGCTCTTCCTTGACGGCTTTGCGGTCCGCGCGCCGTTCGAGGCCGCCCATCCACGTATTGTATACCATCGGAACGAGAAAGAGCGTGAGCACGAGGGAGCTTGTAAGCCCGCCGATGATTACGGTACCGATCGCCTGGCGCCATTCGCCACCCTCGGCATACCCGAGCGCTAACGGCAGCATACCGAAGATCATCGCGGCGGTCGTCATGATGATTGGACGAAAGCGCGTGCCCGACGCTTGCAGCACGGCATCACGGACGCGCATGCCTCGCTTGCAGAGCGTATTGGAGTAGTCGACGAGCAATATCCCGTTCTTTGCAACTAACCCGAAGAGCATGACGATGCCGAGCATCGAGATGATGTTGAGCGATTGCGCCGCGCCGCCCGGCATTCTGCCCAAAAACGCGAGGAACGTCAGCGCCCCGATAACGGCGAGCGGTACGGAAAACATCACGATGAACGGTTCCAGAAAAGAACCGTAGAGAATGACCATCAGCATGTAGACCAGCAGGAACGACGTGACGAGTGCAATGCCCATGTTTTTGAACGTCTCTACCATGAACTGCGAATTGCCCTCCGGTTTTAGGCCGACGCCTTCGGGAAGAAATCCCGGTTCGGCTAATTTCTTTTCCAGCGGGCCCGAGACTTCACCGAGCGAGTGCCCCGGCAAGATATCACCGAGAACGTTGACGACGCGTTCCCGATCCATGCGTTCGATTTTGGTCGGAGCTTTCGTCCACGCAAACGTTGCGATAGAACCGAGAGGAACGAGCGTGCCGTCCTGCGCGCGAACGCGGACGTTCTTGAGGTCTTCTACCGTGTTGCGATCTTCACTCGGAAACTGAACCCGCACGTCGACGAGTCCCGTCGACGTGCGAACCTTCGTTGCAACGGCGCCGTCCACGGCGATGCGCGCGACGTTGGCTGCATCGGAGGGGTTGATGCCGAGTAAGGCACAGCGCGCGCGGTCCACGTCGACGTTGAGGCGGGGAGCGCCGCTCTCGGCACTCGTTTGCACGTTCACCGACGCTTTAAGGCTTCGCAGATACGCCGCGACTTTCTCGGCCGCCGGACCGATTTGATCGTCAGGGCCCGTAAGCGCGTAGAAGATCGCCGATCCATTTCCGCTATCGCCGGCGACATTGAATTCCGCCCCCGGCACCAAATAGCCGAGTTTACGGATGGCGTCGCTTGCTTTATTGGTATCGCGAATGCGGTCGTCTGCCATCTGCGCGTTGAGCGTCGCATAGTTTCCACCGGTTACGCTGCCGTGCCCGGACTGCTTGCGTCCAACCGTAGAGCTGACCGATTTGATGCCGTTGATTTTCATTACGGCTTCTTCGAGCCGGACGACGTATTTGTTCGTCGTCGCGATCGGCGTGCCGGCCGGATACGTTACGGTGAGGCCGATCGAACCGTCTTGCTGCTGCGGCACGAAGTCGGTGCTGATCCCGCCGAGCAGTACCATCGCGCCGCACAAAACGGGCGGTAAAAGCAGCGTCAGAAGCGCCAGGGGACGATGCGTGCCGAGCGACGCAAAGCCACGCTTTTGCTTCCTAAAGCGGCGCAAACCAAAGGCGACGCCGTAACACAAAAGAGTTCCGCCCAAAACCGCAGCGTCGATTGCGATCGTCGCCCGTCCCGCACCCATTGCGAGCGAAATTGCATTGAAGAATAGAACGCTGCAGACGAACGCGACGAACGAGCCGTGCGCGAGGGCGAACGGCAGCGCTTTGTTGCGGTACATTGCGAGCACGCGCTCGTAGCGGTGAACGAATGCGTTGAGAACAAGCAGAGCCGCGATAAATATGCCCGCAGTGCTGAGCAGATACCATCCCGTGTAGGTTCCGATTGCGAACAGAACGACTGCGGCGATAAAAAGCAGCGCGTCGAGCAGACGGTTATCCAGCGCGGTCAGCCACTTCGGCGTTGCTTCCGACCGTTTCATCACGCTCCAGCGAGCGGCAAGCAGCGGCGTGAGCGTAAACGAAACGAGCAGCGAAAAGAGAGTCGCGATAACGACGACCGCGGCGAATTCTTTTAAATATGCGCCGACGATGCCCGGCAAAAACGCAATCGGTAGAAAAACAATGACGTCGACCATCGTGATCGCGATAGCCGCGCTGCCTATTTCGGTGCGTCCGTTGATCGCCGCATTCATCGGTTCCGCGCCCATGTCGCGATGGCGCGTTATGTTCTCCAATACGACAATCGAATCGTCGACGAGGATACCGATGATCAGCGAGAGGCCCATCATCGAGAGCGAATCGATATGGAAATTGAAAGCCCGCATGAGGATGAACGTTGCAAGAATCGACGTTGGTATCGCAAGGAACACCACGACCGCGTTGCGCCATGCATGAAGGAATAGCAGCATCACGATCGCCGTGAGGAATATGCCCTCGATAAGCGTCTGTCCGACTCCCCAGAGGCTCTTGGCCGTATAGTCTGCCGGCGCGTCGATCTCGTGAAACTGCAGTTGCGGAAACTTCGCTTCGATCACTGCCATGCGCGCGCGCGCCGTCTGGGTCGATTTGATCTGGTCGGCGCCGAGCGTTGGATTGATGCTCATGTAGACGCGCGGCTGTCCGTTGTAGTGCGATATCGACCGCATCTCGACGTGGCTGTCGTCGGCGCTCGATACGTCTCCGACGTGCATGTTTTTATTCGCGGAGCCGGGCACCATCAGCGGGATGCCGAGAATGTCGCTCGCATTGTCGATATACGAATGGATCGCGACCGTGCCTTCCTGCGTCGGCTGTGTCATGATGCCGCCCGGAACGTTGACGTTATTTGCTGCGACCGCCGCGTAAACGTCGGTTAGCGTCGCGCCAATTCCAACCAACCGCGTGGGGTTGGGACGAACCTGGAACTCGCGATCGGCGGTACCGCGGACGTCGACGGATTGCACGTTGGCAATTTGCTGCACCAGGGGAGATACTTGGTTGTTTACCATGTCCGCGATCTGCGGCTGGCTCAGCGAATTCGAACTGATCGCGATATCCAAGAGCGGAGGTTCCGACTGTCCTTCTTTCGTGACGTCCGGCGGATTAAGGTCGCTCGGCATGTAGGTGCGCGCCACGTCGACGCGGCGCTGAACGTCGATCGCGGCAAGATTCAGATCGGTTCCCATCTTGAAGATGACGACCACGGCAGCGCCCCCTTCTTGCGCGGTCGCATCGAGTTCGTCCATGTTTTCAAGGCCGGTCATCTGATCTTCGATCGGCTTGATTACCATCCGTTCCATGTCTTGCGGCGACGCGCCGGGATAGCCGGCTGAGACGACGACGACCGGGAAATCCGTCCCCGGGGGATTCGAGCTACGGCCGAGCTGTGTGAACGAGATGAGACCGAATATCACAAGTGCGGCGAACACCATGGTGGTGATCACCCAACGATTGATGGCAAAGCGCGTTAACCACACGGTAGAAACTCCTCGGACGGCATTTCACCCTGCTCTACGACGAAACGGCGCCGTTGTTTCGGCCCGCAGAACTGCAATCAGCCTACCATTGCGCTGCGGTAATTTCACCGCCATTATATTAAGTAATTCTCAAATCGGCCGAGAATTCCCAAAAAGAACGGGGCACGGCGGGTAGGCCCGGGACCGTCGAGTTGACCGGACCACGCCAGAGGGACACGGGCCGCGACTAAGTTATGGGCCTTCTTGCCTTGGGTGCAGTGCCGTGCCGCATCCCATGGGCCAAGCAAGCAGCGCGACGCTCGACAAGATTCGCGCGTCACTCAAAGCGTTGCTTGATACCGCCTAGGCTCACGATGTTCCGGCACGCGAGGCTGGATGGATTCCGTCCGCCTTTGGCGGATCGCACATCCTGTGCTCGGAATCCACGGCCGCGTTGTGCGGCTGCTCGAAATCGCTTCGCATTCGCGCCGTGAGTCTTGCGCACCGTGGGCACGAGGCAATCTATCTGCCGGCGTAGGCCAAGCGAAATGCCGGTAAAGACAATTCTTCGTAGCGCCAGCGGGAATCGTTGCTAATTATTTGTCTCACCCGAGTTAACCGAGGATTGCGAAGGTCGA
>JALYTY010000004.1 GCA_030854045.1 Vulcanimicrobiota bacterium
CGTTTACGACGACTTTGGTGACGTGCGATGTCAGATCGAAGCGGCGGTCGCCTTGTGAATCCGTTTCGGAATATGGAACGAGCAGACCGTCGATCACATGGTAATCGGCGTACGTCGTCGTGCGCGGCGCGTCGCCGTCGATATATGACTTTTCATCGATCAAAAACGTCGTCGTATCGAGCCCGACGATGTATTCCTCGCCTCTGGGCGGCGCAATCCGGAGATGATAGACGGTGCGCCCGTCGGCGATCTTCGAGCGATCCAGAAAAGCGGCGTGTTCGGGATGCGAAGCAAATGCGGCGCTATCGATGAAATCCTCGGTTATTTGGCGGCGCGCGACGAGACCGTTGAGCTCGCGGATCTCCCCGCTGCTGTTCTGAATCCACAGATGCCCACCGGCGCGCAGCACGCGCTGCGTGCGAATGCCCAACGTTTCGTCGCGACGCTGCTTGTCGCCGTCTTGCCACTCATGAAAGGCGCCGTGGACGCCGAGCCCGTCCAGGGTGCCGGATGTTTCGTGCGTTTTTGCATCGCGCAAGTGAAGCGCGGCGAGTGCCGCGATGTGGCTCTTGAGAATCTGCGCGAGGGACGGAATCGGAGCGGGCGTTTGCGCGGTGAAGGCAACGGCCGCTACGAGCGCGAGGAAGCCGCTACTGACCCTGCGACCGATATTTTTGATAGCTTGCGAGAACGTTCTGAACGTAGTTTTGCGTTTCTGCATACGGAGGAACGCCGTTGTATTTCTCCACTGCGCCCGGGCCCGCATTGTAGGCGGCGACGGCGAGCCGTGGATCGCCGCTGAAACGGTCCAGCAAGCCCTTAATGTATTTTGTCCCGCCCCATACGTTCTGCGCTGGATCGTAGGCATTTGTGACGCCCAGCCCGTTAGCCGTGCCGGGCATCAGCTGCATGAGACCCTGCGCTCCGACGTTCGAGGTGGCGTTGGCATTGAACCCGGACTCATTGGCGATGATCGCTTTGATCAGCGCCGGGTCCACGCCGAACTGCGCGGCGTTGGCGCCGACGAGCCGTTGAATCTGTTCGGGCGGGACCATCGCTCGTGCCCCCGCACTCGCCGAATCGGTCGCAAGATTGGCTCCGCCGGGATCGGCCGAGTCGCCGCTTGCGATCGCGGATTGCACGAGCGAAGCAAAGGAGGCAGCGTTGGAATCGCTTGCCGGAAGACCGGGAATCTGCGCCGGCGTTCCGGTTATCTCCGAAATGCGCTGCGCGACCGTCGCTAAATCACTCTGAATATCCATAAGGTTCTGCTAACGTATCGGCTATTGCGGCTAAGCTCCGTAGCGACGTTTGAGGGTCGACCCCTGCGGCGCTCTGGCGGAGCAGGCTTTCAATGGCGTGTTCGGCCGCGACCGCTCGCAGCGTCGCCGCGTCCGTCGTTTCAATGCCGATGCTTCTCGCGTCGTCGGTTCGTTCCAGCAGCGCAAGCGCCGCACGCACGGCGCTTGCGGACCGCAGATGGGCGGGATGGGCAACGGCGGCCATCGTACGGCTCGCGCTCGACGGCACGTCAATTGCGGGGAATCGGCCGGCACGCGCGAGGCGGCTCGAGAGGGCAATATGCCCGTCGAGCAGGGACCGCGCAGCATCGCTGACCGGATCGCGATCGTCTCCATCGTCGAGCACCGTAGCCAGAAGGCTCACCGAACCAGCAGGGCCGGCAGAACAGCGTTCCACGAGCTGCGCGACGCCGGCAAAGACGCTTGGCGGATAGCCGCCGCGCCCGGCGGCTTCGCCGCCCGCGATCGCTAGTTCCCGCAATGCGGCGGCGTAGCGCGCGAGGCTGTCGAGAACGATCAACACGTTTAAACCGCGGCGCGCCAGCGCGCGCGCTTGGGCCACCGTCACAGCGGCGGCGCGAACCCGCTCCGACGGTGGACGATCGCTTGTCGCGCAAATAACGGTGGTACGGCGGTTGCACGAGGCAATCCACTGCTGCGCTTCACGTCCGCGTTCGCCGATGAGCCCGATCACGACCGCATCGGCGCGCACGCCGCCGACGATACTTTCCAGTAAGGTCGTTTTGCCGACGCCGGGCGATCCAAAGAGACCGATCCGCGCGCCCACCCCAATCGTGAGCAGCGCGTCGATTGCTTTGATGCCGGTCCACAGCGGCTTGCGAACCGGACGGCGATCCTCCGGCATCGGCGCGGGCTCCGCAATGAGAACTGTCGTTCCGCGAATTGGGCGGCGCCCGTCCAGAGGCGTTCCGGTTGCATCGAATGCGCGCCCGAGAGCACACGTTCCGAGCGGCAACTTCAGTACCGTGGGGTCGCTGTCCACGCGCGCGCCGCACGCGAGGCCTTCGACGTCACCGTGCACGGCGACATACGCATGTCCCGCAGCAACGGCGCAGACCGTGCCGCTCCGCGGCGGCGTTGCGTCGACTCGCACTCCTTGACCGACACACGCGCCCGGCATAGTTACATCGAGCAAGCCGGCACGCACGCCGCTAACGCGTCCTCGCGCAATCATTGCGGCGCCGTCCGGCCGATCGCGCGATCGAGCCGTACGCCGAGCGACGCGTCGATCGTTCCGGAACGAACCTCCAGCACGACATCGCCGCGGCGCAGCGTTGTGTCGTCGACAACATTCGCGTATTCGCCGCCGAGAGCAGCGCGGTCGTGCGGGTTCACTCGAATCGCGAGCACAGTTTCGGCGTCGTAACGCTGACGCGCGCGTTCGACGACCGCCCGAACGTCGACCGGCGCGAGCTGAAGTTCTCGTGCCACGACATCGATCGCGATCTCCTGAAGCAGGTCGCAAACGGCAACCTGCAACGCATCGGCAACTGCCGCGCGAAACCGCCGCACGTCGGCTAGCACTTCATCAATCGCATCCGGTTCGTCGACCATCGTATCGCATGCTAGCGTCTCATCGATCATCACGTCGACGAGCTCCGCTTCCGCAATGACGGGCTGATCTCCACAGACCGGCGCTACGCCAAACCAGGTTGCGAACGGGACGAAACCTTCAGCCACGACGCCCAAGCACTTCTTCGACACTCGGTACGAGCGGCGAATGCGCGCGTTGCATTCGTGAAACGATCGCTTCTCGTTCGTGTTGCGGATACAGTTCCAGAACCGCTGCGGCCGTCGCGGCGGGCAACGCGCTGATGATTGCGGCCGCGGCATGCGGGGGCTCTTGCTGGAGAATTCCCCGCACGTGCGTGGGTGCATATCCGGAAACCGCCCGCGTCGCGCGTTCGATCGATGCCCGCTCCGCAAATGACGTAGCGACCGGCGCGATAAGCGGAATCAAGAAACGCCCGAGTAGGAGCAGGCCGATCGCCGAAACTGCCGCCGGCACGAACGGCACGATCGCTCCATAGAGCAGGAACCAGACGTCGCGCTTCGGCTGCAGTTCGCGGTGAAAGTCCACCGCGACGACGCTGAGTAGATCGCCGCGCTTGGCCGAATACCCCACCGTTGCGGCGCTGAGTTCGCGTACTTTTTCGATATCGATGCCGCGCGATGCATCGATGAGCACCGCGGTGTTAAGCGCCGTCACTTCGCCGGGCGCACTACGCGAAACGATTTCACTGGTATCGCTTCCGCGGTCGTTTTCCGCTACATGCTTCTCGTACCGTTTTCCCGCGGCATCGTAGGTCTCGGAGAACTCGTTCCCGGTAATCGGCACCGCTCGAACCGGCAGGCGCCGCGTATCCCGCCGTTCCACATCCGAGGCGCTATATTGTGCGTGAACGCGAACGATCGTCACTCCGGCTCCAAAGGCCGCATCGAGCGCGCTCTGCAGCGAGCGCGCGAGCGCATCGCCATCATCCGAGTTCGACGCGCCGTCGGTGAGCGCAACGCCCCGGTCGTCGAGAATGGTTACATGCGATGCGTCGAGACCCGCGACGCTCGCTGCGACGAACTCACGAACTCCCGCTATGGCATTGCGGCCCATCACGGCGCCGGAATGCAGCCGCAGTCTGACGCTTGCGCTCGCATCGCGCGCAGATTCGTCGGCATACTCCGCTACCTTCGCGGGCGCAATGATCACTCGCGCGTCATCGACGCCATCCACGCTGCGCAGTCCAACTTCGATATCGCCCGCGAGCCCGCTGCGCGCCTGCGCATCGACAATCGCCTGTGGCGTGAGCACGCCGACGTTCGCGAGCGCCTCCGTTGTGGTCGCTACATGCGCGTGCGGTACGCCGGCGAGCGATAACTTGAGCAACAACGCATTGCGCGCGCTTGCATCGACAATAACGTTATCGGCAAGCGGCGTAAACGGCACGTTCCACGACGCAAGTTCGCTTTGAACTTCGGTGAGTTGTTCGGGATGAAGCGGGCTTGCGAAGAGGTTGGCGCGCGCGCCGTGCGACGCGACGCCCGCAACGAGCGTTACGACCACCGCGAGACCACCCACGGCGCAAAGAAGAAGCCGCGCCGAGTTCGGAATAGCACGCAATCGCGCAAGAAACATCTCCAGGGTCATACTAAATCTGCATCGTCAAGATCGACGTAAGGGCTTGCGAAGCGCGTGAGGCAGCGGCGGTAGCCACGGAGAGCGCGACGTCGGCGCGCGCCCGCTCGTACACCGCGTCCTGCAGCGAGCCGCCTCCGCCAGCGAATGCATCTTCGGCGCGCGTGGCACGATCGAGCGTCGCCGCGACATCGTCGAGCGTTTTTGCGAATATCCCCGCGCCGGCGGTCGGGGACGCGGGTGCAGGAGCGGCATCGGGTGCGAGCAGTTCTACTTTCATAGCCGCCCCATCTCGATCGTTTTCTCGGCAAGCGTCTTCCCGACGTCGAACATCGATGCGTTCGCTTCATACGCGCGCGATGCGTCCATCACGGAAATCATCTCGGTCAGGATGTCGACATTGGTTCCACGCTCGCGATGCGATCCGCTAAAAGCGACGCTCGCGCCTCCGTCGTCTTGCACGACGCGAAATTCGGGAACCTCGCGTTCGTAATTTCCGTTGGGGCCGGCCGCTTCGGCCGCGGCGACGTTTCGGGCGGCGACGTCGAGCGCAGCACGCTCGGCATCCATTCCGCTCGCGGCCGTTGAAAGCAAATCGACGTTCATGCTCGCGACACCGTTTTTAGTTCGGCGAGGCGCGCGTGCACGGCACCGAGCAGTGCTTCGTTAAAAATTGCGGCGCGCGCCGTCGCCGACATCGCAGCGTCGAGAGAGCGGCCGCCCGGACCGGTGTTCGCGTCGGCGAGGCTCGATTGCGCCTGCGCGAGGCGCTCTTGCGCGGCGGCTAGACCGCAACGAAGGGAGTCGGATACATCGAACATGCTCGAAGGTTAGGACGCTCGTGTGAATTCCGCGCGACCGGAACGTTGCGAACGTGTTACACGCGCTAATAGAGTTGCGGTGAAAGCTTTCGTTCCGCTATCGCTCGAGGGGAAGGCCTTCTTTGTCCAGCGCGATGCCGAGCACCAGACGCGTGACTTCGTTGTAGTTTTGCACGCCCGCGGCAATCCGATTGCTCTTCAGGTAGACGTTATACGTTTTCCACGAGAAACGAGCAAACGAAATGTTCACACGCCGCTTGTTCCGTTCGCTCAAAGCGCCGAAATCTTGCCACACGAGCGAACTGAACGTGCTTCGATCGTAGCGTGGGAGCGGCGGCAGATAGAGAAAGAGTTCGAGCCAGCCGGAATACTGCGCGACCGGGTCGGGAGATCGGCGGCACGTGAGGATCGCCAAATAGTTTGCTTCGTCCTCGCGGGCGTATGCCGCGACGTGGCTCCACTCATGCGCAAGCGAGAACGGACGCTCGAACCACAGCAGATCGCTTGCGAGTTGAACGTTGAGCGTAAGCGGGTTAAGGAATCCCGACGTACCGTTCATCGCCATAAACGGATCGGCGATCGTCATTTTCGGATCGCCGACGAGTGGCGTCCAGCGGTCGCCGCCGGCGCGAACCACGGGCAGCCACGACTCGCGTAACGATGCAATGCCGAGCGGATCGCCGGATCGATCGTGCGCGGCGGGAGCGAGTGCGTTCATACGTTCGATCGCCGTGCGACGCAGCGCATCGACGGCATGCGCCGACACGCGCGATCCATCGTACGCCGTTCGTGCTTCGATCGGCGCGCGATCGTAATTCCAGCCCCAGGCGGCCTCAAACCACAGCGCGTATACCGCCGCGATTGCGGCCGCATCGAGAAGTACGCAAGCGCACTTGCGCAGGAGCGGCATGTGAGGCCGCCGCGCATAAAAAATAATTCGCGTTACGAGCAGCGCGATTCCAAGCAGCCCGACGATGTCGCCGAGAGACCACGGCAGCGCATTGCTCACGGGAAAAATTGCGTGCTCCCACTTAGGATACACGCCGTTGACGTACCGGTCTTCGACCCAGGAGACGGGTGGATGAACGAGCACGGCGACGATGCCTATTGCAATCGCCGCCGCTCGCATGCCGTATGAGAGGAAGTTGCGCATCGGAGAAGCGTCTGCCCGGCGAGACGTCGTTCTCTAGCGTTCGCCTAGCGTTTGGAGAACTGGAAGCGCTTGCGGGCGCGTTTGCGGCCGTACTTTTTCGATTCTTTTTCGCGGGGATCGCGCGTGAGGAACCCTTGCTTGCGCAGCGTTTCTCTGAAGGTGACGTCCATCTCGAGGAGTGCCCGGGCGATGCCGTGGCGCACCGCGCCGGCTTGGCCCGTTACGCCGCCGCCTTCGGCCTTCACGGTGATGTCGACGCGTCCCGATGTCTGCGTTGCTTCGAGGGGCTGACGGACGATCTGCTGGAGCTGCGGACGCGGAAAATATTCTTCGATCGGCTTCTTGTTGACCGTGATGATGCCCTGACCGAGCGAGAGCACTACGCGCGCGATCGCGCGTTTGCGTCGCCCGGTTGCTTGGATGTTACTATCGTTCACAGACTTCTTCCTAAGCCAGCGGCTGCGGCTGTTGCGATTCGTGCGAATGCGTCGCGTCCGGGTAGACTTTGAGGCGGTTCAGCTGCTTGTCGCGCATTCGATTGGTAGCAAGCATTCCGCGCACGGCCATCTCAACGAGTCGCTCCGGGTGCTTTTCGTGAATCTCTCGCGCCGTTTTGGTGTAAAGTCCACCGGGATAGCCGCTGTGGCGATGATAGACCTTTTGATCCCATTTATCTCCGCCCAGCTCGATCTTTCCAGCGTTGATCACGATCACGTGATCGCCGTCGTCGATGTGCGGCGTGTAGGTCGGCTTGTGTTTGCCGGAAAGCGCGCGCGCTACGCGCACAGCGAGGGTACCAAGGCGCAAGCCGGTCGCATCGACGATGAACCAGTCGTGCTGCGTTTGCGATGTTTTTTGTTGAAATGTGCGCATGTGCGTAATACGTAATTCCCGAAATGAAAAGCCGTTCGACGAAGCGGACGTCCGAGCGAACGTACGAATCTTACCGGGTAGCCGCAGCACAGTCAAGCAGCGACGCCGCCTTTTTTTTAGTTGCGGACTCCTTGAGCGATCAACTATACTGCGGCGATATGGCACACGAAGCCTCAGAGGCGCTGCGTCAACTCATCCGCGGTTACGCAACC
>JALYTY010000020.1 GCA_030854045.1 Vulcanimicrobiota bacterium
GACGTCATCGTGGCGCGCGATCTGCTCGTGGCGAAGGAAACAAAAAAGGCATGGCATATCGCGCACCTCTCGACGAGCGGCGCGCTCCAATCGCTTCGGCAAGCGCGCGCGGCAGGAAACCGTGCAACCTGTGAAGTCACGCCGCACCATCTGCTCTTGAGCGATGCGGCGGTGCGCGATCTCGGTGCGGCAGCTAAGGTGAATCCGCCCCTGCGCACGCAAGACGATGCGCGATCGTTACGCGATGGCGTACGTGATGGAACGATCGACGCATTTGCAAGCGATCACGCCCCGCACACGGCCGAAGAAAAGAGCGGCGACCTCTGCGCCGCTGCGGTTGGATTTAGCGGTCTGGAGATTGCGGTCGGGGCGTATGCGCACGCTCTTCCCGATCTGCCGCTGCTGCGCTTCGTCGCGATGCTCTCGACGAATCCCGCGCGCATTCTGGGCGTCTGCGGCGGCACGCTCGCGGTCGGGTCGCGTGCCGACATTACGATTTTCGCCGATCGTCCGTGGCGCGTCGAACCTGGCGCATTTGCATCGAAGGGAAAAACTACGCCGTTTTCGGGATGGGAGATGCCGCGCCGCGCCGTCGCGACCATCGTCGATGGGCGGCTGCGGTTCAGTCTCGGCGCGAACGGGTAAAGAAACTTTCGCAAACTCTCTTTACTTTTTCGGGAGCAGTATTTGATGGACGCGCTACGCTTTCTCAAGAGCCAGCACAAAGAAGTGGACGCCCTTCTCAAAGAAGTGGACGGTCTTTCGGACAACGCCAAAGCGACCCGAAAGAGGCTTTTTGCGGAGATCGATCAGAAGCTGACCATTCACGCCCAGATCGAAGAAACGATTTTCTATCCCGAACTCAAAGCCGCGGCAGCGCGCGACAAAGAAGCAAAGCAGGAAGTACTCGAAGCCTACGAAGAGCACGCCAACGTCAAATCGATGATTCAAAAGCTCGAAAGCACCGAACCCTCGGACGAAACGTATGCTGCCAAACTACAAGTGCTGAGCGAACTCGTGAAACACCACGTCAAAGAAGAAGAGAAGACGATGTTTCCGCAGGCGAAAGAACTGTTGCAAAAAGATCAGCTCGAGGACCTGGGAGCGCGACTGGAACAAGCCACCGGAGAGTTGAAATCCTCGAAGAAGAAAAAAGGCTCCCGCGGCCCTAGCGATGCAGCAGCGGTGTCTGAACTAGCCCGTTAATCACGAACTGCACGGCTAGCGCGGCGAGAATAATACCCAGCACGCGGGTCACCACGTGGATGCCGGCTGTTCCGATGCGGTCCATATATTTTGCCGCACCGCGCATGAAGAGCCACGTGATGGCGAGTGCGGCGACATAGGCAAAGAATACGCTTGCATACCGCATCGGTATGCCGTGCGCTAAATTTACGAGCAGCATCACGGTAGCGATCGTCCCCGGTCCGGAGATCATCGGGATAGCGAGCGGAAATACCGCCGGGTTTTCGGCGGCTTGTGCCGCTCGCTCGTCCTCCGATGTCGCGCGCGCTCCGGTTTGACGGGCGAAGAGCATGTCCATGGCGATGAGAAAGAGCAAGATGCCGCCCGCAATGCCGAAAGCCGGCAACGTAATCCCCAGATACGTCAGAACCGCCGGCCCGACAACCCCCATGACCAGCATGACGATTGCGGCGACGAAGACGGCCTGATTGATGATGCGGCCGCGGCGGCCGGCTTCATAACCTGCCGTAGAACTCAAAGTAAGCGGCACCATCCCGATTGGGTCGATGATCGTAAGGGCGGTCGCGAACGCGGTCGCGGTAAAGTGCCAATCCATGCGCGTCCCGTTATTTCAAGGTACGCGCGTGCCCTTCGGCCAAGAGCAGGCCCTTGCGTGACGATCCCTGCAGCGCTCTTTCTTGCCGATGGTTCCCGCTTCGACGGCCGCGGTTTAGATTTCGAGGGACTCGCACTCGGTGAAGCTGTTTTTTACACCGGTATGACCGGCTACGAAGAAGCGCTTACCGACCCATCGTACGCAGGCCAGCTCTTGACGTTCACCTATCCGATGATCGGCAACTACGGTATCTCCGGAGAAGCCGCTCAATACGCCAGGGCGTGTGCCGCCGGCGCAATCGTAAAAGAGATAGCGTACCATCCTTCGCATCGCTTGAGCCGCAGCACGCTGCCGGCGTGGTTGAACGACCAGCGGGTTCCAACGATCACCGGGGCCGATACACGCGCAATAACGATCGCGCTGCGGGAACATGGCACGATCGCGGGCGCAGTTGCGGTCGGTGCCGCGGCGCTGGAACGAGCGGAGCGGGAACTTGCACTATACGTGCGGAGCGCGACGACAAACGGGCTGGTCTCTAGCGTTGCAACGCCGGTACGTCGAAGGGAAGGAACGCTCGGCGGACCGCGCGTTACGCTGATCGACTGCGGGGTGAAGCGCGCGATCGTGCGTGACCTCGCCGCTTTGGGAATGGAAGTTACGATTCTTCCCTACGATGCGACCGAGAACGACATTCTCGAAGGCGATCCCCGCGCAATATTTATCTCTCCCGGTCCGGGAGATCCCCAGGATCTCACCGGTACGATTGCAACGCTGCGCGCGCTCGTCGGCCGTAAACCGCTTTTCGGCGTCTGCCTCGGACATCAATTGCTCGCGCTTGCATGCGGCGCGCGGACGTATAAGCTTCCCTACGGGCATCGCGGCGGCAACCAGCCGGTGAAAGACCACACGCGCGATGAAATTCTTATTACCGCGCACAATCACGGCTACGCGGTCGACGCGCGCACGCTACCGGCCGAACTCGAAGCGACGATGACGAATCTCAACGACGGAACGAACGAGGGATTCCGCCACCGCTCGCTGCCCCTTGCGGCCGTGCAGTTCCATCCCGAAGCTTCGCCGGGCCCCTTCGACGCGCGCGGAATCTTTGCACGGTGGCTCAATCAATATGCGGAAACCGTATAGCGTATGCGCGGCACCGTTCTCAATCTGTTCACCGGGACGCTTCTTGCATGCGTTATGCCTGCTGCAGCGGCCGGCGCGCAAACGCTCCAGCATCTCTCCATTCGAGAGTTTTCTTTATCGGCGGATACCGCGACCCCAAAAACCGAAGAACCGTTCCACCTAATCGTCGTCGTGCGGGTAGCAGAACGTAGCGCGTCGTTTACCAACTTGGACTTGCCGGTGCTTGCGGAATTAGAGTTAATCGGCGATGAGCGCCACGTCGCCGCCGGTTCCGACGGCGCGGTCTATCGCGAAGTAATCGGCGTGGTCGCGCATCATAGCGGCGACATTCACGTTGCGCCCGCAACGATCGACGCAATCGATCCGCGCGACAACCGCGCGAAGCGATATTTTTCCAACGATCTCACGCTGCATGTCACCGCCGGTGCAATTGCAACATTCGGCAACGCACGCTCCGCCGCCGGTAATCTCGCGCGTTCGTTGCTCGATATCCTGGGCTTCATCGTCGGCTTAGCGGCAGCGATGTTCGTTATATTCACCGTGCTGCGGAGGCGGCGCGCCGTCGCCAACGTCGCCCCGCCGGCACTCGAACCGGCCGCACCCATAGAGGTCCGCCCGCGCGACGCACTCTGCGACGGCCTGCTCGCCCTCCGGGCGGAGCGCTCGCGAGCGATCGCCCTTGCGGTACGCACGCTTGCACGGCGCGCGATCGGCGCAGGCGACAACGAGACTCTGGGCGATGTGCTGCAACGCCCGCAAGCCTACGATCCTAAAATGCGCGACGTGCTGATCGCGCTCGAACGCGCGGCCTTCACCTACGACGCGGACTTCGCCGGGGCGCTCGAGGACGCGATCGGCTCGTTGGAGCGCGCAACCGCATGAGCGGCGCTCGGCCTCAAGACCTCATCGCCGCGCTCTCGCAGACGATCGTCGGAGCGCAGAACGTGGTCGAAGGGCTGCTGCTCGCGTTGCTGGCAAACGGACACATCCTTCTGGAGGGGCCGCCAGGTCTTGCCAAGACGCTCGCGTGCCGCGCCCTTGCGGCGGCGCTCGACGGCGAGTTCAAACGCGTCCAGTTTACGCCCGATTTATTGCCGAGCGACATCGTCGGCACGCGCATCTTCGATCAGCGTGAAACGAATTTCACGACCGTTCCCGGACCGATCTTCGCAAATGTTGTGCTTGCCGACGAGATCAATCGCGCGCCGGCGAAGGTTCAATCGGCCCTGCTCGAAGCGATGCAGGAGCGGCAAGTCACGATCGGCCCGCATACGTACCCGTTGCCCGATCCGTTCATCGTTATGGCGACGATGAACCCGCTCGATTCCGAAGGCACCTACGCGCTTCCGGTCGCGCAGATGGATCGTTTCCTGATAAAAATCGATGTCGGCTATCCTACGCGCGAAGAGGAACTGCGGATACTCGAACGCTTCGCGCTCGCCGATACGCAGCCGCTTCATTCAATCGCTACGCTTGCCGAGATACGGACCTGGCGCGACGAGGCGCGTGGCGTCCATCTCGATGCGAAACTGCAGCGGTATATCGTCGAACTCGTCGCGGTCACGCGCGAACTCGCGCGCGAATACATCGACTTCGGCGCGAGCCCCCGCGCCACGCTCGCGATCGCGAATCTCGCACGCGCGAAAGCATTCCTCGGTGGTGCCGACTACGTGGTTCCCGACGACGTGCGGGCGGTAGCGCCGCTCGCATTACGTCACCGCATCGGCTTCAACTTCCGCGTTCTTACCGAACGAATCGGTGCCGCCGCGATCGTCGAACGACTCATTGCGGCCGTACCCGTGCCATGACGCTGCGCGAGGCGCTTCTGCGCGGCAGGCGCCGGCCGCGCCGCTTCGGTGCCGGCTCTCCCACCACGTACCGCGGCGACGGCTATGAATTTATCGAGCTACGGGCCTACGTTCCCGGCGACGACGTGCGACGAATCGATTGGGCGGCAACCGCGCGCGCGGGCGACCTGCAAACTCGCGTCGTGCTCGAAGACGTCGCGCTGACGCTGGCGGCGATTGTGGACAGTTCGCCATCCATGCGCGTCGGGCGCCGTGAGCCGCTGCTAGCAGCGGCTCGCGAAGCGGCCGAAACGTGGTTTCACGTTGCAGTGGCGGGCGACCGCTGCATGCACGTGGGCTCCGGCGAGATCTCGCCGTACGAGCCGCAATTTTCTGCCGAGTTCAACTTGCAGGCAGCGCTTCGCACGGCGCAAGCGGCGCTTGCGCCCGGCAGCGCATTGCTGGTTATATGCGACTGGCACGATGCAGAGGAAAACGATACCGCGCTCCTGATGCAGCTCGGCGCACGCTACGATTGCACGGCGCTCGTCGCACGCGATCCCTGGTACGACGACATGCCGCTGCGTGGAATCGTTCGTCTGCGCGGCGCAGAGGGCGGTGCGGTACGGACCTTCGTCGGCCGGCGCGAACGCGAGCGCTTCTTGAGAGCGGTTCGTGCGCGTGAAGACGCCATCGTAGAACGTTTATCCAATGCAGGTTGGCGGACGGGCATCCTGCGCGAAGGGCGCGGAAAGCAGTCGCTCTTTGAAACGTTTGCCGTGCATACGGAACGAGCGCGGTGAGCGTCGACCGTCCGATGCTGTGCGCGATCCTGCTGGTGTGCGCGGGCGCGGCCGCTTGGGCATACGCGCGTGCTGAAGGCCGCAAAACAGCAAACGACCGCGCGTACTCAGACCTTGCATTTTTCGAGCGTGAAGTGCGGCCGCGTACGTGGATTCCAATCGCGCTGCGCTGTTGCGTTATCGCAGCGCTCGTCTTTGCGGCGCTTGGAATTGCGGGCGTAAAAGTCACCGTTCCGGTACCGGTTCGCGACGGCCAGACGTTCATCTGCATCGATACGTCGGGATCGATGCAATCTACCGACGTCGCACCGACGCGCGCCGAAGCGGCAAAAGCGGCGGCACGCGCATTTATCAATGCCGCGCCGCAAGGGACGAAAATCGGCCTTATCGCGTTTTCGTCATCGGCGTCGCTCGTAGCTGCCCTCGGCACCGATCGCGACGCGACGCGCAGCGCGCTCGATGACATTCCGGCACCCAACGGTGCAACGGCAATCGGCGATGCTCTCCAACTCGCAGCGCAACATTTTTCTGCGCCGGGCCATCGCGTCGTGATTCTCATTACCGACGGCGTCAATAACAGCGGCGCCGATCCTGCGGAAGCCGCCGCGTATCTCGGCGCCCATCATATTCCCGTCTACACCGTCGGCATCGGTACGAGCAACGGCGACGTCATCGCCGGAACCGGCGAACAGGCATCGATCGATGAAGATGCCTTACGCGCATACGCGCAAGCCAGCGGCGGTGCGTATGCCAGAGCCGCAGACGCAACGCAGTTACGCGACGCGCTCTCCCACTTGGGGCGCGTGACGTCGCTTGAACGCCGGCCGGTCGCGGCCGGACCGGCGCTGCTCGCTGCGGCTTTTACGCTGTTATTGGGGACGATGCTGACCGGACTTGCTCTAGGGAGATATCCGTGAATCTGAACTCAAGCCGCAGAACGTACGATCGCGGTTTTCTCGAGGACTCATCGCTCGGTTCGGATCCCATCGCAGCCTTGCGTAGGTGGATCGCCGAGGCTCACGATGCAAGCGAAGGCGCCGTTGAAGCCAATGCGATGTGTCTGGCGACCGTAGGCGCAGACTGCGCCCCGTCCGCCCGGATCGTACTTTTGCGCGGGCTCGACGAACGCGGTCTCGTTTTTTACACCTCGTATTTCAGCCGCAAAGGAGAAGACCTCGAGCACAATAATCGGGCCGCAGCGACGTTCTATTGGCCCGCTCTGGAACGGCAAGTGCGTGTCGAGGGAACGGCGTCGCAGCTCTCCGAGGACGACTCGGATGCGTACTTCGATTCGCGTCCGCGCGGACACCGGCTTTCAGCGTGGGCATCGGAGCAGAGCCAGCCCCTGGAACGGCGCGAAGTACTCGAAGAGCGCATGCAGCATTTCGACGAGCGGTTTGGCGCCGAGGAAGTGCCGCGTCCGCATTCCTGGGGCGGATATGCGATCGCACCCTCACGCATGGAGTTCTGGCAGGGAAGGCCGAGCCGCCTCCACGACAGACTGCAATTCGAACGCATCGATCGCTTGTGGACGCTCCGGCGTTTGCAACCGTAACTTTTGCGGAAACGTCTTGACATGAATCACGAACGGCGCGACCGCGACGGCGAAATTTTTCAAAACGATCTAACAAACAACGAGCAGGCATCGCCCAGTGCGAGAGAACTCGGCAGCCACGAACAAAAGCTCGATCCGAACATCGACTCGCAGGAAGACGATAGAGACAACCCCGCGTTCGCTCGCGAGTTGCGCGATACCGGTCACGCAAGCGGCCACTGAGCTGGTCGCTACAGCATCCCACCAAGGCTCGGGTTTTCGCGCTCGTCATTCATAAACGAAAACGTTCCGTGCTGCTCCATCTCGCGGCAGGCCTGGAACGCCGCGCCGTATGCCGTACGCGCGAGCGTACTCCCAAGGCTAATACGTTTGACGCCGATAGCGGATAATTGTGCGGCGTTCAAATGCAACCCTCGGAATGCGAGTACGTTGACCGGACGATCTACGGACTGCACGACGCTGCGAATATCTTCCATGCGCGTTAGTCCAGGCGCGTAAAGCACATCGGCTCCCGCCTCTTGATACGCCTGCAGCCGCGCAATCGTGTCTGCTAAATCCGGCCGGTCGTGCAGAAAATTTTCCGCGCGTGCCGTCAGTGCGAACGGAAACCGGAGGCCACGCGACGCTTCCGCCGCGGCACGCACTCGCTCGGCGGCAAAATCGATTGGATACGGACCGCCATGCCCGCCGAGCGGAACGTCCTCGATCGAACAACCGGCAAGGCCCGCTTCGGCGGCGAGGCGGACCGTCTGAAAAACGGCCGCCGGATCGTCCGCATAGCCGTTTTCGAGATCGGCACTGACCGGCAGATCGGTCGACGCAGCGATCGTTGCCGCATGCGCGAGCATCTTTTCCCGCTCGACATCCCCGTCGCGCTTTCCCAGTGTGAATGCAAATCCGGCACTCGTTGTGGCAAGCGCCTCAAAGCCCATCTTCACAAACATCGCCGCGCTCCCGAGATCCCACGGATTGGGAATAAAAAATGCGCGGTCGCGTGCATGCAACGCGCCAAATGCAAGAGCCTTTTCGGTTTGCGTCACCATTGCAACGCCCTTCGCCCGACGTATCGCGCGCGCCTCGCCGAACTTGGAATTCCAGATGGTTGTGGTGTGGGTTGCTACTGCGTAGTGAGATATGTGTCCGACCCTAGCCGTTCAGGACTGCTAGAGGCGGGGCATGCCGTGTCCCCAGGTATCGGGCGGTGAGATCTTGTGGCTTATTGCGGAGGTCTGCATATCGCGCTTACCCGAGGTAAAAACACTGTCGCCTTGGTAAATCAGATAGTCGGCTATTCGCGCGGAGAGCGCCATAATGGTGAGCCCCGGATTGGCCGATCCCTGCGTGGGCAAAATACTGCCGTCGCAGACGAACAGATTGGCGATGTCGTGGGTGCGGCCGAACTGATCGACGACCGATGTGCGCGGGTCGTTTCCCATTCGGGCTGCGCCGACGAGGTGCGCATAGCGCGCTTCCTGCACTACTTCGGTGGCGCCTGCCGCACGCATAACGTCCATTGTTGTGTTCTTGCCGTATTCGATTAACTTCTTGTCGTTGTCGTATAAGCCGAAAGTGATTTTTGCAATTGGGATTCCAAAATGATCTTTTTCATCGGCCAACTGGACGCGGTTCTGCGAATAAGGGAGTATCTCTCCGAGAAATCCGAAGGCGGCCCAGTGATTGTAGTCCATCATTATGCGCCGCAACCCCCAGCCCCACGCGCCTTTAGCCGCCATCATCTGCTTTGCAAACGAAATCGGCAACGGACCGACTGTCTGAATCGCAAAACCACGCGCGAAATCGCGTTTCGGGTCGGTTTCGTAGAACTCTTCCGTCAACGCATGCGCGGGTGGAGCTTTGTACATACGAACCGGTTCCTCGAAACGGCCCAGGATCACGTTCCCCGCCTGCGCCATCAAATAGCGCCCGACGCAGTCGCTGGAATTAGCCAACCCGTTCTCGAATCCGGTGCAAGCTGAGTTAAGTAAGAGGCGCGGCGTTTCGATCGCATAACCGGCGACGACGACCGCTTTTGCATTTTGAACGCGCTCTCGTCCATCGGCATCAAAATACGTTACGCCGGTAGCTCGGCCGTCTTTGCCCATGTTAATACGCGAAACCATGCAATTGGGGCGGACCTCCGCGCCGGCCGCAATCGCATCGGGGACGTGCGTGATAAGCGTACTCGCCTTGGCTCCGACCTTGCATCCTTGAATGCAGAAGCCGCGATAAATGCAATGGGGACGATCGGCGCGCGAGCCGTTAAGAATGGCGACGGGTCCCCCTGCGCTCACCCCGATGCCCAGCTTCGTGCACCCGCGAATCAGCGCATCGCCAACTGCTCCCATCGGATGCGGTCCGTACGGATACCCATGCGGGTCGCCCCATGGAAAGTAGGACGGCCCCGACACCGGCAGCTCGAGCTCCAATAGCTCGTAATACGGTTTGAGATCCTCGTAAGAGATCGGCCAGTCAACACCCACGCCGTCGAGCGACTTAGTCCGAAAATCGGATGGGTGCAGGCGTGGCGTAAACGAGGCCCAATGAACGGTTCCACCGCCGACGCCTTTGCCGCTGTTATTCGCGCCGAAGGCGAGTGGATTCGTGCCGCCCGTTATACGTTCGTCGTTCCAATACAGATTGTGAGCGCCTTTCTCATCGCTCACCCAATCGCGTTCGGTATCCCACAGCGGTCCAGCATCAAAGCCGATCACGCGGAAACCGGCGCGTGCCAGCCGCTGCAGCAGCACGCCGCCGCCTGCGCCGATCCCGACGATTAGATAGTCGATCTCGTCGCCTTCGGCGAAGCGGCGCATCGGCGTATCGAGCCGCTGCATCGAACCGAGCATGTGCGGCGCTTTCAATGCGTGCCGCCTTGTCCGGGAGAACTGAGCCCCTCAGCTTTTCCCGCGACCGGCTCGTACCGGTCTGACAGCGAGTTCTGCGGTGCACGCCACTCGTAGCGTTGCTCTTGGCATTCCCATGGTTCGGGCTCCCCGTGCTCCAGGCGCATGTACGCGCGCGGATAGGCCGGACCGCCGAAACCGATTTCGTCCCACGCAAACGGGTGCGAATAATACGCATCCGCGCAATCGGCAACAAGAAGCATCCAAAAGCGCTCGACAGGAACGCGTTGCCAAATTTCCTGCGCGGCTTCCGGCCTGCCGTCGTGAAGCGATCGAAGGATCTCGTCCTGATCCAACGGATCGATCTCAATAAAATGGCGGGAAAAACGAGCTTGCGATATCGCGTCGATACCCGCGAGCCCAAGCTGATACGCTTGCGCATCGGGCGGCATGTCTTCGTAGCGGTAGCCGTCGCTTGAATTTGTGTACAGGCGCAGATCGATCTGCGGGACGATCGGAATTTTATGCGAATCGTCGCGATCGGTTTGCGGAAGCACCCGTTCGCAAATCGCTTCTAAGAGTCGGGCTTGTTCTTCGGTGAAGAAGCGGATCGGCGGAATCTCGTCGACTCGACTCAGCACCACCTCGCGCGTCTTTAGATCCCAGAAACTCTGCTGTTTGAGCGTGCTGAAGCCTTTGTAGTAGCCGGGTTGTGCCATCGGGCCCATCGGTTTTCCGGTTTCGGCATCCATGGGTCGCATCTCGCCATGCATCGTCCCCTCAGTCATGTCGTGCATCCTCCCTACGCAGCAAGCTCGCGAGCAAACCAAGAAATCCGCTTGCGGCAAAGAGCAACGGCGCAAAGATGGGTGGACCATAGACGATGTTATAGAGCAGTTTCTTCGAGCCGCCGGATCGGCGCAATACGCCGCGCGCGTGGTAACCGAAGCCGACGGTTCCGTTCACAATTGCAAGCGCCGAAGCGGCCGGCAGGTAGGTGTGCGCGACTCGAGGACTGCGCACGGCGCCCAATCCGGCGGCAATCAACATCGGCGCGACGATCAGCGGCGTCCACTGGACGCCGTAACGAAAGTTGTTCTTGTAATGCGAATACCACGCTTCGAAGCCGCTGAATGCGGCTGAAATGGCCGTTGCAATCGCCATCTGCTTCTGGAATCGTCCCTCGCGCAGATCTTGCTTCCAATCGATCGGCTCGTGATCGCCGATCGCGCGCGTTGCCCAATGCGTCGTAAATGCAGGCCGCGGAAGAATGCCGCCGTCACTTTCAACGCGCCGTAGAAATGCAGCGATGAAACCTAAATAGGCACTCAGCCCGAAGAGTAACGGAGCAAAGACGGGTGGGCCCATCACCATGTTGGTTACCGGAAGCCGCCATCCGCCGGGTTTACGTTTAATGCCGCGTACGTGAAAATAGAAGCCGAGTAAACCGTCACCGAGCGTGATAACCGAGACGACCGGTAAGGCCGTCGTCGCGGCGCGGCGGCTGAAGAAGCCGGAGATGCCCGCAACGCACAGCGCGCCGCTCAGAATAACGGGCGTATACATGACTCGCCGGCTGTAGCTGCCGCGATAGTGCTCGTAGGTCACTTCCAGTCCGCTCAGGGCGCTCGACAACCCGGCGATAAGGGCCAGCCAACGCTGAAAGCGGCCCTCGCGTACGTGCAAATCGACCGCCTCAAAACCGCGTGCAACGATGCCTTCGTTATCGCTACGCTTCATGTCGGATGTTATTCCTTCGTGTCGCCGTGGTGAGGGAAAAGGCCGCCTAGTACGCTGCGCGCAGACGCTTCGATAATGCCCATCTCGTCCGGATCGCCCTTAAGCAACGCCGACGTCAGGTTTCTTGCCTGTTCGAAAGAGATGTGCGGGGGAATCATAGCAATGTTCGGGTCGGTATAAGCCTCGTAAATGACGGGACGGTCGGCGCTCAGAGCCGCATCCCAAGCGGGTCCGATATCCTCCGGACGATCGACTCGTATTCCCTTTAGTCCGAGCATATCCGCGTAACGTGCATACGGGAAATCGGGAAGATCTTGGGATGCGTTGAATTTCGGATCGCCGGACTCAATACGCATCTCCCAGGTTACTTGATTGAGGTCGCGGTTATTTAACACAAGGATGATCAGTCGTGGATCGCTCCACGTTTTCCAGTACTTTGCTACCGTAATCATCTCCGCGTTTCCGTTCATCTGCATCGCACCGTCACCCGTCATGCCGATGGCGACGCGATCCGGAAAACAGAACTTCGCGGCGATTGCGTAGGGAACGGCGGGCCCCATCGTAGCGAGGCTTCCCGAAAGCGAATACTTCATGCCGCGGCGCATCCGCAGTTCGCGCGCCGACCAATTCGTCGACGTCCCGGCGTCGCCGCTGAGAATGCAATTGTCGGGCAGCCGGGGCGAAAGCTCGGTGAAGACCTTTTGCGGGTTAATGGGATCGCCCGCATCTTCGGCTCGCGTTGCGGCGATGCTATCCCAATGCTTGCGATTGTTCGCTATTTCCTCGCGCCACGTCGTATCCGTTTTCTGGCGCAGCAATGGAAGAAGCGCGCGTAGCGTCTCGGCACTGTCACCGGTGAGGTTGACTTCGTTGGGATAACGCAAGGAGAGATTGCGTCCGTCGATATCGATTTGCACGCCACGCGCTTGTCCCTCTTTGGGAAGGAACTGCGAATACGGATACGTGGTACCGATCAGAAAAAGCGTGTCGCACTGCTGCATCATGTCGGCGCTCGGCGCCGTGCCCAAGAGACCGAGGGTTCCCGTGACAAACGGTAAATCGTCGGGCACTGCAGCTTTGCCGAGCAGCGCTTTGGCGATGCCTGCCTGGAGACGATTCGCCGTTTCAATTACTTCATCAACCGCCCCGAAGGTGCCGGCACCGACCATCATTGCGACTCGTTCACCCGCATTGAGCACATCGGCTGCAGCGCGCAGGTCGTTTACGCTCGGAATCGCCACCGGCGTCGAATAGCCGATGCCGCTTGGGATCATGTTGGCCGTATGCGGAGTCTTTTTCAGCGCGTCCATTTCCTGCACGTCTTTCGGAACGATGACGCAGGTGACGCTACGCGTGGCGTGCGCGATTCGGAACGCCCGGTCGACGACGTGACGCGCGGCCGCCGGATTGGATATCTGATACACATACTCACCCGCCACGTCCTTAAAGAGCGTCACGAGGTCGACTTCTTGCTGATAGTTGCCGCCGATCGCGGCGGTGGAAGCTTGCCCGACAATCGCGACCACCGGCCGGTGGTCCATCTTCGCATCGTATAGGCCGTTAAGCAGATGAATCGCACCCGGGCCGGACGTGGCCATGCAGCAAGCGACATTTCCGGTAAATTTCGAGTCGGCTGTGGCCATGAACGCAGCCATTTCTTCGTGCCGAACCTGGATGAATCGTATCGCACCGTCCAACCGATCGAACGCGCCCATCAAGCCGTTTATCCCGTCTCCCGGATAACCGTAGATGCGGCGAATTCCCCACGCGTGAACCCGGTTGAGAATAAAGTCACTAACATTCATAAAGCCACTCCGATCTGCTTTGAGTTCCTACCCAGCCGATGGCGAATGTAGTCGCCTACGTGACGCCCGATGAGCTTTTCAGTCAAGCGGCGCTCGCTCAGTTTGCGGCTGCACTCCGCTACGTAGTTGCTTTCGTACGCGTCACCCGGGGAGGCGGCATAACAGCAGCGCTGAATTGGCAACGAGGGATGGCCCGAGATGAATGATTTCTGTCTGGCATCGCAAGAAGAGCTGACGTTCTTGTCATCGGGTTCGTTGGCTTCGATGTATAAGCTTAGCCCATGGGTATGGCAGGATGGCGCGAGATTCGACCTGTTGTTGCGCGTTGTCAACTACTCCGACACGCCGTCCGAAAAGATCGCCCGAATTCACTACGGTACTTCAGCAGATGGACTGGTGTTCGCGCTTGACGACGAACCGGTGCTTCGGCCAGGTCCGGACCTCCGTGACTCTTACGATGGCGGAGGCTGTGAAGATCCTACCTTGGCTTATGTCGACGGAACGTATTACGTATACTACAGCGGATGGAACCAGCATCTGAAGCGCGGTGAGCTGTTGC
>JALYTY010000030.1 GCA_030854045.1 Vulcanimicrobiota bacterium
TCTTCTTCGGGAATGTAGTACTGCGAGATCTGCATCGTCGGGTTGGCGGCGGCCCACGCGGCCGGCTGCATCGATCCCCAAATGAGCGGATAGCGGTACGCATCTGCAGCAATCTGCGCCGGGCTCATCGACGTGTTCGTCTTTGTAAAAAGATCGAATACCTGAAACGGCGCAATGCGTGCCCAGGAGCTTGGCAAAAATGTTAGGCCCGGCGGCGGCGACTGCGTGTTGATTGCAATCGGCGTCGGGGGGTTCGTCGGATGCGCCGTCGGCGTTACGGGCGATGTCGGCTGCCCCGACGGACCCGAACTTGGAGCGCCCGTCGGCACCGGACCGCCACCCCCTCCGCCACCGCCGCCGCAGGCGGCCAGCAGCGCGATAATGCCAACGATATAAACTCTAACAAGCGCCTTCACTGCAATTCACCTTCATCGGGAAACCGGTTCCCATGCGGATTTAATGTTCTACCGCTAAACGCTTCCCCTCGTGTAAAAGATTCCATGCCGGGCAGCTACGAGGAAATGACTGCAGTTATTTTCGCGTACATGCGTAATCGCCGATGAATAGCCGCCATCCGCTTGCTTGTTTTGCGTGACAAAAAGAAATGCGTTTAGCTTGGCCCTGCGGCACATTTCGCAACCACCGGCACGTCGCTAAACCTTGCCGTGCGCCCCGCAGCTTTGTTTGGTCTTCCCGAAGATCACGCCGATGCCGCACGCCGAGTCGAACATCCGCCGGTTGTCGTGCGGAACGCCCGCAACGAATGCATAGTCTTGTGCCGTTCCCGACGGATGCCGCCGCTCGATATAGGCGATGTAGAATTTCCCGCGTGCGAACCGATACGGTCCCTGTGCTTCACCACCGCACGAACGGTCCAAGTCATCTTCATTGGGATTGATGTCCGCAGTTCCGAGCAGATACGTTACGTGCCGTTTTACGTAGCGCTCCTCGAGGACGCGATCCGTGCCGGCAACATACGGCGGTGCGCCGGCAAGCCCATATCGCCATTGATTGAAGTCGCTGCAATTCGCTTGCGGAACGGGACGCGTATCGTCGAAATAAAAGTACGACGATGGATTAGCGACGATAAGATGCACGGGCGTAGCAGAGCCGGGATCGAGTTGCGGCGCCTTGCCGACGACGGCGTAGCGCTGCACGATCTGTCCTCCGGCGGAGTGGCCGACGAGCACGATACCGCGCAGCAACGGAAAGCGCGAGCGGTCTGCCAGGCGCGCGATCATCGCATCGAAGACGGCGTAGGTGCTAATCGGCGCCGGCGCAGTAGCGGGTGAACCGCCCGGCCACTTTGAGTCCCAGCGAAGGGTTTTCATCGGGATGTTGTGTCCCGCAAGGTCGCTTGCTTCGACGAACTGGGGCGCGATCACGAGGGTGTCGCCTGCGGCAAGTGCTAGCCCCGCCGAACGCATGCCGGTATCGAAGTAATAGTCGGCATCGCGCAGCACGCCGTGGACGACGATCACCGCACGCTTTATCTGGGCGTCACCGTCGAGCGAACCGTTCGCGAAGTATCGCGCGATGCCGCTGCCCTGCGGCGTCGTCACGTCGAATTGCCGATCGGCTAACCTTCCCGAATTATCCGGCTGCGGGGTTTCGGTCGGCAGCGGCGCGGCGAGCAACGCGGCTGCAATCAGCGCAATCATCCATCCCATGCAGACGTGGTTGGGCGGTGCCGCTTACAAATCCCACGGTGCGGGCATAGGTTTTCTATGGATCATGAAGACGAGCGTAACATTGACGAACAGCTCGACGAACAGCAGCGCAAGATCGAGGAGCTTCGCCGGCGTCCGCCGGTAGAGAATCACACGAACAATACGCGCATCGATCCGCGGCCGGCAGGCGATCCGCGGGCCGTCTCGGAGCACAGCGCGGAAGAAAGTTAACATTATGGCCTGCCCGGGTGACGGAATCCGTGAATCCCGGGGCCAATTTTGCACCCTGTGGTGGAAGTAGCTCGCGACGGGCAGGCGTCCGCGCTGCTCGAGGAAGTCGCTCGTTTTGCTGCCTCGGACGGCTCGCTTCGACCGGTCCTTCCCGAACTATGTGTGTTGCTCGCGCAATACTTAGACGCGAAAACCCTGACCCTCGTGCTGGTGGACGCGCAAGGGCGGCGGGCGGCATTTGCGCATCCGCAGGGGCAAAGCACAGACGCCGACGAGCAGCTTGCATCACAAGCGCTTTCGGGCGAAGCAGTAGAGGCGCCGGGCCTCCTCGTGCAGTTGCTCCAGTTTGGCGATCGCGCGATGGGCGCAGTCGTCGTCCGGCGCAACCTGCCGTTCGAAACTGTGGAGGCGGCGACACTTGCGACGTGGTCGTCCATCGTCGCATTGCGCATTCATCACGACCGCGTCGAACTCGATAAGGAACGCTTCGAGACGATCGCGGGACGCGATCAGCTTACCGGCATTGCGAACCGGCGGGCGTTCGATTCGCACGTTCAACGCGTGTGGGAGCGCTCTCGCGAAACCGGCGAACCCATATCGATCGTGTTGCTCGACGTCGATTATTTCAAAGCGTACAACGACCGCTACGGTCATTTGGCAGGCGATGCGGCGCTCCACCGTGTCGCGCAGACGTTGGAAGTATCGCTGCAGCGTTCCACGGATCTGCTAGCGCGATATGGCGGCGAAGAGTTTGTCGTCGTTCTCGCGGATTGCAGCGAATCCGACGCAATCGGAATTGCCGAGAGGATGCGTCAGGCGACGATCGACATTCATATCGAAAACGATCGTTCGCAGATCGGTATCGTAACCGTGAGCATCGGGGTCGCATCAGCCCGTGCGACATTGGAAACGAATGCCTCGATCGTGATCGAGCAGGCGGATCGCGCGCTCTATGGAGCTAAAGAGGCGGGACGAAACCGCGTCGTCTCGGCGACGTATCGGTCGGATACGCCTGCAGTGCTGCGCCGCGTGGCCGACGTTCCCGACGTGGTACGCATGCAGACGTCATTTATCGGGCGTGTTGCTGAATCTGCCGCCGTCGGCCGGGCTGTCGAACGAAGCCGGCTCGTTACGATTGCCGGTCCGGGAGGCATCGGAAAGACGCGCCTCGCAGCGCACGTTGCTTTTGAATCGATTGCGGGCTTTCCCGACGGCATCTCGTACGCTGACGTATCGGCAACGGTGGAAGACGGCGACGCGCTTACGGCGGTCGCTATCGCCATCGGAGTCAAAGAGAGGCCCAACAGCACGCTCTTCGATTCGGTCGCAAGCGCGCTACGCAAGCAGAACGCGCTGATCGTTCTCGATGGATGCGAACGCGCGCTAAACCGCGTACGGACACTTGTAGACGAACTGTTGATTGCCACGCGATATGTGAAAATACTGATCGTTAGCCGGGAGACGCTCGGCATTCCCGGCGAATCGGTCGTGCGGCTCGGGGGTTTGTCGCCGAAGGATGCGGCCGCTCTGTTCGCGGATCGTTCGCAACATACCGGCGGCGCGAACGGACATTCGGTCGATTGCGCGACGATCGAGACGATTTGCGAAGACGTCGACTATCTGCCCCTTGCTATTGAGATTATTGCCGCCCGAGCGGACGCCCTTTCCCACGGGCGGCTTCAATTGCAGTCCTCCGGTTCGACCGCTTTAAAGAGTCCCGAAGACGTTCTGCTATGGAGCATCGATCTGCTTCCCGTTCCATGCAAATCCGCGCTCGCAAGGCTTTCAACGTTTTCCTCCGATTTCGACATCGCCGCCGCTCTCGACGTCGCGGACGTTGACCTCAACGATCTTGCGGAACTCGAATCGAAGCTGTTGATCTTTGCGCTGCATCGCGACGGTAAACCGCGATATCGCCTTTTGGAACAAACGCGCGACTTGATGCGTGCGGAGTTCGATGCCCCAAGACGCGACCATCTCGACCGGGCGCATTTCTCCTACTATGCCGCCCTCGCACGCGAAAACGTTGCAAGCCGGATGATTCTGGAACGCGTCAACATCCGTGCAGCGCTCGTGTACGCCGATGAAGCGGATCAGACTGAAGCGCTGCTTCGGCTCATCGAAGATATCGCACCCACGTACCTGCGTTTGGGATATGTGACCGAGGGATTGCATTGGCTGCGGCTCGGCATTTCCAAAGCGCACGACATTCCCGACGATGTGCTGGCACCCGCGTACCGTTATGCGGGCATGCTGGCGCGCCGCCAGAACGATATGGAATCCGCCCGAACGTTCAACGAACGCGCTCTCGAACTGATGCGCGCGACGAACAATCAGGCCGGCATCGGATCCGCCTTAAATGGTCTGGCGCTTATCGCGCACACGACGGGCGATTTCGCGCAGGCGCAGACGCTCTATGAAGAGTCGCTTCTTATCCACGAGCGCCTCTACGATGAAGTTGGCGTCGTGCAAGTTGTGAACAATCTGGGCGGTCTCGCGCTCTATCGCAGCGACCTAAACTTGGCCGACGCCTATTTCTCGGAAGCACTTGCGCGCGTTGAGTTCCTGGGCAACGAATCTCTGGAAGCTTTGACGCTGAGCAACCTTGCCGAACTGCGCTTTCTCCAAGGAAGGCTGCCCGAATCGATTGAGGTCGCGCAAGCGAGCTTGCGCATTCGGCTTGCAATCGTAGAGAAGCCGGGCCTTGCTGCATCTTGGCTGACCCTCGGCCACGCCTATGTTTCGCTGCATTACGATGACAAAGCGTGGCATCCGTTTCGCGAGAGCCTGCTGCTTTATCATGAAATCGGCGACCGCCGCGGAGTCGGCGCCGCGATGTTCGGCGTGGCCCGTCTGCTTATCTCGCGTGGCCGTTCTCCCGAAGGCGCAAAGATGTACCGCATTGCGAACCGCGTGTTCGAAAATTTGGGCTTGCCGATATTCGGAGCAGAGCGCGTTATCCGGGATTTGCTGGCCGCGTGGAGCGCAGCGCAGGGGCTGACGGCGACGAGTGAAGCCGATGAGTGGCACGACAGCTACGAAGGAGCGTTCGAATACGCTTTGGCCTCGTTCAGATAGCACGCAGGCGTTCGTTTACGCGCCGGTGCAAATAGCCCGCGGACGCTCTAAACTACTGCCGTGGATCGCGAATAAACGTCTGCGGCGGTAATGTGGATGGGAATTGCATGTTCGTTAAGCGATACCGCCAGATGCCGTGATGCATCGAAATTCCAAACGCCCGCAACGTCCCGTCGAGAATTCCGTCGGTTTGCATCCAATATCCGCCCACCGACGAGAAATGCTCCTCGACCGTGCCGTGAAATCCGAATCCCGAGGGCCAGGAATACCGGATCGTACAAAAACGCATCGACGTAAGATCGACGACTGCGTCGGTTAACTGGCGCTTCGGGTCGCTCGTTCTCGGCGTTAGATGAAGAGCATGTCCCGGATCGCCGTTGTTGCAGGTTGCAGTGCCGTTATCGTGCACGTCGTAAATGCCCGGACCCATAACGGCCGTTACCGCGATCGTCTTGAGGATGGTCGGTGGCGCGGCGGCCGGTGCGGTGGAGAGTTCCGAGAGAGGCTTCTCGATGTCCTGATATCCCAACATCCCGTCGCGTAAAGCCCTATACGATCCATACCAGGTCGGATCGAAGAATGACCGGTGCGTAACGTATCGACGATTGTCGCCGATATTGACGACTTCGCTTGCGTAGTCGTTCGTCCGGTGACGGAGGAGCCAATGGCTGGGTGACGAGCCGCTTTCGATGGAGAGCCATAGGAGATGCTGGACCGTAATCAACGCGATTTGAAGGCCGTCACTTTGACTTTCCAAACCGTACGACACGTATGCAGGCTGAGGAAGATCGCTCATTGCCGAGAGGGCCTTCGCGTAGAACTCACGTGCCGAAGGCGACGAAGCCGGCTCTGCACGAACTTGTAGCGTCGCTATCGCGCAGAGCGCGACCAACGAGAAGAGAGAGCAAATAAATCGGCGAATCCTCATTACGCAGGTTACGATCTTCGTGTTCGCTTTGTTTCAGGAGTGGTCAGCAGGTTACCTAAAGTCCGACCGGTCAATCCGAATGATCGGGACTAACGTCGCTGTCGGCGCGCCGCGCAGCTCAAACGGCGGCGTTGCGGAAATAGCTCATGCGCCAAAACACTGAGCCGAAACTCCCTTGTCGTTCAAGCTGCTTGACCGTAACATGACTCACAATCCAGAGAAGTTTGAAAGAGGTTTTCCCATGCGCGTTTTCTTACGTAAGCTGCCCATTGCGGGTCTTACAATTTTGGCCGTTGCGATGACCGGCTGCGGCGGCGCTGCATCGTCGGCCGGGGGCGACTCCGGTGCTTCGGTGGCTTCTCAATCCGTCAACGTGCTGCCGCACTACGGCGCGATCCCGGCTGTAGAAAAGGTGATGTTTCTTCCCGCAGCGCAGGGCGGGACGGTGCCCGCCGGAACGCCCGCGATTGTCAACGACGCGGCGGTAATTTCAAACGCAGTCAACGGGGTGCCGTGCTTCAACTGCGTGGGAAATCCGGTCATCGCGCAAGCCGTCGGAATTCCGATTCCGTCGGCTTACATCGCGCTGCATTCCGTTTACGAAATTACCTATGCGTTCACAAACGTGAGCGAGCCCGCGACATCCTGTACGCTTACATACACCATCAAGCAGGGCGCGACGTCGCTTTTACACCATACATCGACGATTAGCGTCAACGGCGACGGTACGTACGTGTATGCGATCGCGGGTCCATTGCCGAGCAATGCGGTTGCCGGAGCGGCAACGATGACGACGAACGTCGATTGTAGCGGCTTCAAGCCAAAACCGGCTTCAGAGATTGTCTACTTCCATTAGCAGCCCTCTTTGGTGATGTTACCGATGCCCTGAGGACCGCCGGGTTTCGATGACCTTCGCATAGGGCAGGCGGTATAGCGGCCGAAGTCTACGGCATGAAGCAGATTATCGCGGGATTGTTGATGCTGGTTCTTTCTGCGTTTTCCGGTGCGGCTCGCGCAGACGATGCCGCGGCGCAGAGCCTGATGAGCAAGCTGCAATGGCGCAGCGTCGGCCCGTTTATCGGCGGGCGTGTCGTTGCAGTGGCCGGCGTGGCGCAAAACCGCAACCTGTTTTATATGGGCGCGGTTGACGGCGGCATCTGGAAGAGCACCGACTACGGCATCCGATGGGAAAATATTTCCGACGGGAAGATTGCGCCCGGCGCCGATAGCATAGGGGCCATTGCGGTCGCCCCGTCGGATCCTAACGTCATCTACGCGGGAACCGGCGAGAGCGATCCGCGAGGCACGATGGTCACCGGCGGCGGCATGTATAAATCCCGGGACGCGGGCAAAACGTGGAAGTACACGGGCCTGCGCGACACGCATACGATTAGTTCGATTGCGGTCGATCCGCGTAATTCCCGCGTCGCGTACGTTTCTTCACTTGGGCACGTCTTCGCCGACAACGAAGCTCGCGGCGTCTTTAAAACGACTGACGGCGGCGCCACCTGGAGCAAGGTGCTCTACGTCGACGATAAGACGGGGGCCGCAACGGTCGTGCTTGACGTAAAACATCCAAACGTGCTCTATGCAACGATGTGGCAGATGTACCGGAAGCCATGGCAGCTCTCCAGCGGCGGTCCCGGAAGCGGATTGTACAAATCGACCGATTCAGGGGCGCACTGGGCGAAGATCTCGAGCAACCCCGGTTTCGCGCGCGGTTTACTCGGTAAGATGGGCGTGGCCGTATCCGCGACGGACCCCGACGTCGTCTACGCGATCGTGCAGGCGCACGAGGGTGGCGTCTTCCGTTCCGGCAATGGCGGTACGACGTGGACGCGCGTCAACAGCGAGATGAAGCTGCGTCAGCGCGCCTTCTATTATCTTACGATCTACGTCGATCCTCAAAACGCAAACGTGCTCTACGCGCCCAACGTGGACGGATGTTGGATATCGCGCGACGGCGGCCACGGATGGCATGCGCTGCGGCCGCCCCACGGAGACAATCACATCGTATGGGTGAATCCGCACGATTCAAACATTCTGCTCGAAGGAAATGACGGCGGCGCGACCGTTTCCACGGATGGCGGCAAGACGTGGAGCGACGAGCACAATCAGCCGACAGGTCAGTTCTACCACATTGCAACCGATGGGCAGTTCCCGTTTCATATCTATGGTGCGCAGCAAGATGAGGGCTCGATCGAAGGGCCGAGCGCTGCTGAAGGCGGCGGAATCGGCGGAGATCGCTGGCGTAACGTGGCGTACGGCGAGAGCACGTTTGTTGCACCTCAGCCTGACGATCCGAATTACACGTATGGCAGCGGTTATTTCAGCATTTTCTTGCGCTACGATGAAAAAACCGCGCAGTATCAGAGCATTAGCGCGTGGCCGAATTATCAAGAAGGCGCGGCAAGCAAAGATCTGAAGTATCGCTTCGCGTGGACGCATCCGGTCCTATTCTCTGCCTCGAACCCGCGAGAACTATTGGTCGGCGCGCAATACGTGCTCGACAGCATGGACTATGGAGAGACCTGGCGGGAGATCAGCCCCGACTTAACACGCAACGATCCATTGACCGAAGGTCCGACGGGCGGTCCGATCGAGCTCGATCAAACGAGCGCGGAGGTGTATCCGTACGTCTCCGCACTCGCCGCCTCACCCCTCGACCCGAACCTCATCTGGGCCGGCTCTTCAGACGGCTTAGTGCATGTAACTATGGATCATGGCGCCAATTGGAAAGCGATTACGCCGCCGACGCTACCTCAATATGCAGAGATCAGCTCCATCGAGCCGTCGTATTCTTCGAAGTCGAGCGCGTATCTCACCGCGCAGCGATACATGTGGGATGATTTTCACCCGTACGTCTTTCGAACGACCGACTACGGCAATCATTGGACACCGATTACCGCGGGAGTTCCGGACGATCAATACGTGTACGTCGTGCGGCAAGATCCGAAGCAGCCAAATCTCCTGTTTTTAGGCACCGGCACGACGGTGCACGTCAGTTTTAACGATGGCGCGACCTGGCAGCCGCTAAGCCTAAACTTGCCCGGTGTGCAGGTACGCGACATCGCTCTGGATTCTCGCCAAGGAGACGTCGCGATTGCGACGCACGGCCGGGCTTTTTGGATATTGGATAATCTGACGCTTCTCGAACAGTTCGCCAAATCGCCGCGGCTCGACGCAAGCCAGGCACAAGTATTCGCACCTCAGACGGCGTGGCTGACGCACAAGTACGGCGGCGGTGGATTTCCTCGTCCGAATATCGGAAGCGATCCGCCATTCGGTGCGACGGTCTTTTTCAACGTTCCCCGCAATTACAGCGGATCGACGCGCGCAACGCTGACATTTTCCGATGCGCAGGGACACACCATTCGCACGTTTGCGTTACATGCCAAAACCAAAAGCGATCGGCTGACGCCGGAGATGCGCGAAACGATGACTCCGGCGCAGATCCGTGCCGCGCAAGATCGCGAAGCTACCGCGATTTCGCCCGGCATGAACGCCTTCCAATGGGACCTCCGCTATCCCGATGCAACCGAGGTAACCGGGTTCTACGTGCCCAGCGCAGCAGGCGGGGAAGACGACTTTCCGGTGGGCCCCGAAGTTATTCCCGGTAGTTACAACGTGGCGCTGAAGTACGGCGGAGGAAGCGTCGTCCAGCAAACCTTCACGGTCGCCCTGGATCCCAATTTACACCCTGCGCCAAACGGTCTAACGGATCGTTTTGCGCTTCAAACGCAGATTCACGACACCCTCGATGCAATGGATCAGACGCTCAACGCTGCCATTGTAGCGCGCGATCGTATGCCGAGCGGCCAACGCAAGACAGACCTCGGGCAGGCGATCGATAAACTCGTGAACCTCGAGACCCATTCCAGCGAGGGGCCGCTCTCAACCGGCACACGAACGCGCGACCGGCTTGCATATCTGCAATCAGATCTCGATTTCGCATACGATAAACCGACCGCGGCGCAATACGCCGTCTTCGGGGAGCTACGGGCGGATGCGGTTACCGGAGAAGAGCGCCTGCGAAGTTTGATGCACGGCTAGCCGTCATTCGCCAAGATGGCGTTGTAGCGTGGAAGTAGCGAAAGAGTAGCGCAGACTACGGTACAGGTATGGCCGACGAACGGGTCCCTCCGAGACGGCGTCATACGTTCAAATCGTCTTTGACTGATCGTGCGAAGAGAGTTCGATTGCGTTTGCTAAGGCGGCCCCCGAGGCCGTATTGTCAAAGATCACCCAACGTTCCGGAGCGATCTGTTCCTGCAGTTGTGTCGCAAGCGACGTGATTACCGATGGTTCATACTTCGAATAGTAGCGTCTTGGCGAGCCGTGCAGGCGGTAGTACGCGATCCCCGGCCAACCGCCGGGTACCGCCGCCATTTCGGAGATGGCAGGATCGGCAGCGACCCGGCCGACGCGATGTGCAGCCAGCATGTCATCCGCTTCGTTCGTGAACCACGATGGATGGCGCGGCTCGCACACCGCGCCGTTACCATAGAGGCTTCGCAAAAGCCGGAAAAATCGATCCATCGTGACGTCGTTGTATGCGAGGCTCGGCGGCAATTGAACCAGCAATACAGCGCGTTTTGTTTCCAGGTTCGCGCAGTCGCGGAGGAACCGTGCGAGCTCGCCGTGGCACTCCGCGCAACGGCGTTCGTGCGTGATCGCTTTCGGAATTTTCAGCGAAAAGGCGAAATCGGCCGGGACGCTTGCGGCCCAGCGAGCATAGGTGCCGGGTCGATGCGGGCGGTAAAACGAAGAGTTGATCTCCACGCAATCGAGCTGCGAAGCATACCGTTGTAACAGGGTACCCTGCACGGGAAAGTGCGGACGCAATTCCGCAGGGATCGACCAGCCGGCAGTGCCGATACGATTCATCTCTGCGCGCGGTATGCGGCACGCTTTTGGTTACGGTTCAATCGGAATCACCGGAAGCGGCCGCAAACCAGCAGAGGTCAGTCTCTTGTTTAGTGACGGAATCGAACGGACGTAGGCGTTATAGGCGTCGCGCGCGATACGATACTCCGCTCCGATGCGCGCGTAGAATTGCGCCGCTGCCGGCGTGATGATGCCCTGCACCGGAAACGATTGCAGCGACGTGAGGGCGCCGTCGAGATTCTCGCGCAGCGATCCAGGACGCGAGACGGAGTCCTCGCCGTTCGTATAACCCGCCGTGAGCTGCGCCATAACCGAAACCCGGCCATCGCGCGCACGCATCAGCATGGCGTCGGTCGAATTGCCGGAAGGAGCCGGTTCGTCCGAAATGGCCTTCGCGATCTCATCGAGATGATTGAGCATCGTGTCGACGCTTGAGTAGATTTGATTCAACCGCATGAACGCATCGTAACTCCGCCGCATCTGTGCAATCGTCTCGGTTGCCTGGGGGTCGGGCTTGACGACGAAGTGCTGCACGAAGGTGTGGCCGTTGAGCGATACGCGCGCCGCATAAGCGCCGGGAACAACCATGGGACCGTCGTCGGGACCCTGAAACGCCTTATTCGCAGCGCCGTTCCACTTCACCGGCGGCGACGTGGTGAAGCTCCAAAGGATGCGGTTCATTCCGATCGTGTTTGTACCGGGCAACGCGCGAACCGAGTGTCCCGACGCATCGAGAATGGTTACGATCGGCGCGTGGCTTTCCGTCGTCGTTTGATAATAGGTGATCGGCACACCGTACGGCGGATTTGCGGCCGCGTAGCTGGTGTAGAGGCCTTCAGTGTTGTTCGTGAGATTGTATTCGTAAGACGTGCGGGGTGCAAAGAGCATCGCACCCGCTGCAACGGCTTGCGGAGCTTCCTGCAGCGGCCGAATATCGTCCATCGTCCAAATCGATCGTCCGTGCGTCGCGACGACGAGATCGTTGAACTGCGGCTGTATGCGAATATCGCGAATGGAGACGGCGGGCATGTTGTTGCGCAGACTCTGCCAATGCGCTCCTCGATCGTAGGACGCCCAAAGGCCTTGTTCCGTGCCGAGATAGACGAGCGCGGGATTGCGATCGTCCGGGCGTATCGAGCGCGTCCATAGGTCCGGGGGCAATCCGTTTACGATCGAACGCCAATGTGCTCCGTAATCGCGCGTGACCCACGCGTGCGGCGCGCTATCGCCGATCAAGTTCGCGTCTTCGACTGCGTATGCCGTTCCCCGTTCCAGCGGCGACGGCGCAACGGTTTCGAAACGACCGTTGCCGTTTGCGTCCTGCGGCGTAACGTTTTTCCAGTGCGCGCCGCCGTCGCGCGTGAGCTGCACCAAACCGTCGTCGGTACCGACCCAAATCTCTCCGCGCGAGAGCGGTGCGCCTTCGATATCGAGGATCGTATCGGTGTATTCTGCGCCGGTGACGTCGCGCGTGATTGGGCCGCCCGCCGGTTTCTGATGCGCCTTGTCGTTGCGCGTCAAATCGGGACTGATCGGCTGCCAACTGTAGCCGCCGTCGGCGGTCTGAAACACGACGTTTCCGCCGAACCAAACGATGCGCGAATCCCAGGGCGCAAAACCGATCGGCGACTCCCAGTTGAACCGGTACGGGCTCGTCGCGATGTTGTAATCCTGCTGCACGCTCGTGAGATACGGCTGTGCGAACGTCCACTCACGCGATCGGCGCCTGTAGATGAAAAGCGCGCCGTCCTGCCCGTCGGACCAAATGACGTTGGCATCGCGAGGATCTGGGATCGCCCACTGGCCATCGTCGTCTTGAACGGGCGCGAACCATCCCGCGTTGGTATTCCCCGCGGCGTCGAGTGAATTCGAGGGGCCGCAGTACGAGTTGTTGTCCTGCAAGCCGCCGCAGACGGTGTAGGGATTATCGTTTCCCAAACCGACGCGGTAGAACTGCCCGATCGGCAGGTTGGTGGAGAACGTCCATGTGTGTCCGGCGTCTACCGTGAGCGCGTATCCGCCGTCTTCGCCGACGATCATTCGGTGAGGATCGTTCGGCGCAATCCAGATTGCGTGAAAGTCCCCATGCACGTCCTTTGCAATCGCTTTGAACGTCTTGCCGCCGTCCTTGCTTTCGGCGATTTGAGTGGACGCAGTGAAGACGTGATCGGGATCGTGCGGATCGACGGTGATGTGCGAGAAGTAGAAGGGCCGCTGATCGACGAGCGTATTGGAACTAACAAGCGTCCACGTTCCGCCGTTGTCGTCGGAACGCCAGAGGATGCCCTGTTTCGATTCGATCAATGCGTAAATTCGCTTGGGGTCGCCGGGCGCGACTGCGAGACCGATTCTTCCGGTGATGCCGGATGGTAATCCATGGCCGATTAGCCGCGTCCACGTCCGGCCGCCGTCGGTCGAACGATAGAGGCCGTCGCGCTCGCCGCCACTGCGAAAAGTCCACGGCTGCCGTCGAAATTCCCAGACGCCGGCGTAGACGACGTTCGGCGTGCTTTGGCTCATTGCCAAATCGGAGACGCCGCTGCTGGGCCCAACGTCGAGCGTCTTCGTCCATGTCGTACCGCCGTCGAACGTCACGAACGCGCCGCGATCTGCGGAGTCCGCAAAGACGTCGCCGAGTGCGCCGACGATGACGTGTTGGGGGTCGGTCGGATCGATGAGGATTCTGGAGATATATTTCGTCGCGCGCAGACCGACGTTGACCCAGGTCTTCCCACCGTCCGCGGACTTATAGACGCCGTCGCCGTAACTCACGTCGTTGCGCGGATTCGATTCGCCGGTGCCGACCCAAACCGTATCATCATTGCTCGGGTCGACTGCGACCGCGCCGATTGCACCGACGCTTTCGTTATCGAAGACCGGCTTCCAAACCGCGCCACCGTCGGTACTCTTCCAGACACCGCCGCCCGCCGCACCGAGATAGTACAGATTCGGATCCCGTGCCGATCCGGCAACGCTTGTGACGCGTCCGCCGGCGACCGCCGGCCCGGTTTCGCGCCAAAGTAGGCTGCCGGTGGCGAGTGACGCAGCGCGGGAAGGCGGCGCGAGCAGCGCAATGAGAGTAGCTAAGGCAACGAGCGAACGTATCACCGTGAGGGCATTAAGACTGCAGCCCGCCGTTGCCTTTCGCCATCGTCGATCGATCGAGCACATGCCACGAGACGCGTAAGCGTCGCTATCCCGCGCAAATTTTCAAATCATGTGGAAACGGCCCGACTCATTTTAAGCATTT
>JALYTY010000039.1 GCA_030854045.1 Vulcanimicrobiota bacterium
AAACTCGCTTGGAGCTTGTGGGAAAGATTCCGTAAGCTCCGATATCCGCGCGCACGCTTCGCGCAGCCCGGGTTCGTTGCGCACGAGCCCGACGTTTGCATACATCACGTTACGCAGATCGCTCAAAGCCTGCGTTACTCCGCTTCCGCGCAGAACCGTCGGCGGATGATGATTCGCAACGCGAAATGTCTTTGCCGCAGAGGCCATCTCCGCAATGTTTTCCGCGACGCGCGCTCCGTAAACGAGCGCTTCAAGCAGGGAATTTGACGCGAGTCGATTCGCCCCGTGAACCCCCGTTGCGCTTACCTCACCGCATGCCCACAGTCCCGGTAGCGACGTGCGTCCCCATTCATCGACGGCAATTCCGCCCATGTGGTAATGCTCGGCGGGTGCAACCGGGATGCGTTCGATGCGTGGGTCAATTCCGGCCGACGCGCAAAAGGCGAACACCGTCGGAAACTTTTGAGGGAACGCGTCCCCAATTGCATCGCGCGCGTCCAGACCGACGGTGCGGCCGCGCTGCAGCTGCTCGAAGATCGCCCGGGCAACGATGTCGCGCGGCGCAAGCTCGGCGTCCGGATGCACGGCCGGCATAAAACGTTCGCCCAGATCGTTCATGAGGATCGCGCCTTCGCCGCGTACCGCTTCTGTTACGAGCGGCATTGGATCGCGCCCGATCGCAAGAGCGGTCGGATGAAACTGCACGAATTCCATATCCGCAAGCGTAACGCCGGCTCGCGCAGCGATCGCGATGCCGTCGCCCGTCGCTTCGATCGGATTGGTCGTGTAGCGGTACAAGCGCCCAATTCCGCCCGTCGCTAGGATCACGGCCGGCGCGATGTATGCGCGGCACGCACCCGTTGCATTGTCGGATGCGTAAACGCCGCCGACGATTCCGTCGTGGACGATACAATCGTCGGCCGTCGTATCTTCCACGATCGTAACCGACGCGATCGCTCGAATCGCGGCGATCAACGTTTTGAGAATTTCGTGCCCCGTCGCGTCGCCCCCCGCTTTAACGATGCGGCGGCGCTGATGCGCGGCTTCCCGCCCGAGCGCAAGCTCACCCGAATCGGTGCGATCGAACGTTGCGCCGAGTTCCAGGAGTTCCTCGATGCGAGCCGGTGCGTCGCTCGTGAGAATATCGACGATGTTTTCATCGTTGATCCCGGCTCCGGCGCGGTTCGTATCGAAGGCGTGAAGCGACGGCGAATCGTCTTTTCCAAGAGCGGCGGCTATGCCGCCTTGCGCCCAATCGGTCGCGACGCCCAGTCCGAGCCTCGTTTTGCAGACGACCGTGACCTCTGCGGGTGCAAGCTTTATTGCTGCCATGAGTCCCGCGATCCCGGCTCCAATAACGACGGCGTCGCTGCGAACGATCTTCACGCTCACGTTTTGGCGGAGCGGCTAAAGTCGAGCATTCGTTCCACCGCCGCGCGAGCGCGGCCCGCGATCGCGGGGTCGACGGTCACTTCATACTCCATCGCTTCGAGGCTGTGCAATATCTTCGGGAGCGTGTTGCGTTTCATATGCGGGCACAGATTACACGGCCGCACGAACTCGACGCCGGGATACATTCCCGCAACGTTATCTGCCATGGAACATTCCGTCATCAGCAGCACGCGCGCTGCGTCGCCGGCATGCGATCCGACAAAATCCACCATACCTTGCGTCGAGCCGGTGTAATCGGCTTCGGCGATAACGTCGGGCGGGCATTCGGGATGTGCGATTACGACGAGATTCGGATCGTCTTGCCGGTAGCGGCGTATATCAGCGCCGGTAAATCGTTCGTGAACTTCGCAGTGGCCTTTCCACGCAATGATCTCGGTTGCCGTTTGCGATGCAACGTATTTCGCCAGATATTCGTCGGGAAGAAAGATGACACGCGGAACGCCGAGCGCTTCGACAATCTTCACCGCGTTGCCGCTCGTGACGCAGATATCCGATTCCGCTTTCACCGCGGCCGACGTATTGACGTAGGTTAGTACCGGGACTCCGGGATAGGCCTCGCGCATCGCGCGAACGTCTTGCGCGGTGATAGAATCGGCGAGCGAGCATCCCGCCTTGAGGTCGGGGACGAGAACCGTTTTTTGCGGGTTTACCAATTTTGCCGTTTCGGCCATGAAATGCACGCCGCAAAGGACGATAACGTCGGCCGTCGTTTCGGAGGCCTTTATTGCAAGCGCAAGCGAATCGCCGACGATGTCGGCGACGGTGTGGTAGATCTCCGGAACTTGATAATTGTGAGCGAGAATAACCGCATTGCGTTCCCGCTTCAAGCGGTTTATCGCCGATACGAAGGGCGCGTAAACGGGCCACTCGATGCTCGGGATCACATGGCGCACGCGCTCGAACAATGCCGCTGTTTCGCGATCGGTTTCGGCTGTGAAGGTACGTTCCGTTGCGGTCATGCGTTTGAGGCCTCGAGTTGCGGTTGGAGGGCCGGCGGCCCTGCCTGACGCAGTTCCGGCGGATGCGGATCTTCCGCCATCTTCTACTACACGCGACATGCGCGTTTGTTTTCGTCTTTACCGCGTCGAGCGCTGCAGCGCAAACGCTGCCCGGAATCCCGAAGGCTAGTCCGGTCGGCGGCATATTCGGTTTGCGCCAGGATGGTCTTTTCGTGACGGCGCCGGTTACTGTTGACGGCGCACCGGTCTTCCGCATCGCCGCCCCGGCCGTCCCGTCCACCGGCAAATTGCCGATCGATGTCCGTCTGCTCTTCGTGCAGAACGCCATCTCGCAAATCTTGGCTGAAAAAGAGAGCGGCGGAACGGTGTACGCGCCGCAAAGTTTTCGAATATCGGTCGATAGAGTCGGCGAGCAGCAGACGTTAGTCGCCACCGACGGACGGCATTCAAACGAGATACCGATCCTAACCGTAACCGCTGCAGACGCTCAGTATTCGCGCGTACCGTCCGGCGCGTTGGCAGAACAGTGGCAACCGCTGCTGCAAAACTCACTCGAAGCGGCTCTCGTAAAACGGCAGCCTGCCGTTATCAGGGACAATCTGGACAAGCTTGCGCGAACGTATCTCGTCCTGATCATCGCGACGATAGCGGGCGCCGCTCTGTGGAGCGTTTTGGAAAAGCGAATCGCGGTCGTCAAACGGCGGCTCGCACGCCAAAAAGAACGGAGCAATAACGGCGAGGAGGCGATAGACGAGGAATCGCTGACGCCGCCTCGCCGTCGACGCCGTTTGATGGCAGCAGCTTTGCGTGCGGCCGGCCCCGAGCAAGAGCTTCAGCGCATACGAGCGCTCGCCGGCTTTATCCTATGGCTCTTCGTTCTCACTTGGGCCGCGACGATTACGTGGTCGCTGCTGCTCTTTCCGCAGACCACCGGCGCGGGTCGGTTGATTCTTCATATTGCCGCTAATATCGCGCTGATATGGATCGGCGCCGCTTTTCTCAATAAGCTCGGCGACCTCATCATCGTGCGCTTCGCCGACGTCTATGCCGAACGTGGAGGATCCGGCGAAGATCGCGCACGGCACCTGCTGCGCGCGCCGACGATTTCGCGCTCCGTTTGCGGCTTCAAAACCTTCGTCATCGTTTTCATCGCGACGCTCACGACGCTTTCGGCCCTCGATATCCCGATTGCGTCCGTCGTAACAATCGGCGGCGTCGCTGCTCTCGCCATCGGCTTCGCCGCACAGACGCTGGTTCGCGACGTTCTCAACGGGTTGCTCGTACTTTTCGAGGACCAGTACGTTGTCGGCGATTACGTGATGATCGGCGACTTCAACGGCGTCGTCGAAACGCTCACGTTGCGTATCGTGCAGATTCGCGACGGGCGCGGGCATTTGATAACGATCCCGCACAGTGCGGTCTCGCAGGTCGTTAATGCCTCGCGAAATTGGTCCCGCGTCGATTTCCGCATACCGCTTGGCGAGGGCGCCGACGTAGCGAACGCTGCATCGACGCTGCGTCAAACGATCGAAGGTGTTGCCGCCGACGGTACCTGGAAGAACGCGATATTGCAGCCGGTCGAGTGGATCGGCGTCGAATCTCCGTCGAAAAACGGGATCGTGCTTCGCGCTGCGATTCGGACTGCGCCATTGCGGCAATTTGACGTCAGTCGCGTTCTCAACGAACGCGTCTACGAAGCCTTCGCGCGCAAAGGCATCGCACTCGGTACGGATCCGCAAGGGCTCCCCGTCCCGGGCGTTGCCGCAAGCCCGGACCCGCTCTAAGCAATGCGAGCGACGTCTCAATTCATACTCTTCGTCGTTACCGCGTTCGTTATCGCCGTATTCTACGTTCCGCTCGGGCATAGCGATTACGCCGGGCGATGGGGTGACGGCACCTTCGGCATGCAAATATCGCTCCATGGGAGCAGCCGCATTGACGCCGTTGCGCCCGATTCGCCTGCAGCCGCCGCCGGCGTGCGCGTCGGCGATTCCGCCCTCTTTTCGCCGCTTTTTCTTGCCTGGACGCGGACGCAGTCCCCGCGCGCCGGCCAGCGCGAGTCTTTCACGTTCGTGCATCCGGGAGGGAAGCGGTATCGCATCACGATGACGGCCGTGCCGGTCTCCGGTTTCTCATTGTGGGATCGCATAACGGGCGTACTCGCAATCGTACCCGCCACGATTTTTCTCGGCGTAGCATTCGCTCTCGTTTTTTTGCGGCCCAGCGTGATGACGTGGGCCTTTTACGCATATGCCATCGGCTATTTTTCGACAGCGCCCTCATTTGAGTACTTTTCGGGCGTACTTCCGGTAGGCGCCTATGCCGTTCTTGCGTTTTTCCTTTCAACATTTGCGGGCGGATTTGCGGTATTACCGCTCTTGCCGTTCGTGCTGCGGTTCCCGGACGACGACGTGAAGGGTGTAAGGCGTATCGTGGACGCTACCATCTGGGTCGCGATTGCGCTCGCATTCCTTGCCTATTCGTTCGAATGGTACCGCGCGTGGACGAGCCTTTCGAGCATTTCGTATGCAAGCGTGCTCGATACATGGCTTCCGCTCGGCACGTTCTTTCTTGCAGCGCTGCTTCTACTGCAAAAATTTAAGCACGCACCCGAAAACGTGCGTCAACGCTTTTCTTTTCTGGTCGTCGGCATCATCGTTTCGTTCGTAGCCTATGCCGTCTATTTCGTTCCCGGAGTGCCGGTTGCGGTAGCGCAGATCGCCGGTTACGCCGTAGTCGTCATGCCCGTCTCCGTTGCGTATGCGGTGTTGCGGCATCGCGTGCTGGACGTTAAATTTGTGCTAAACCGGGCGATCGCATACGGCATGGTTTCACTCTTCGTCATCGCGATCGTTTCGTTGCTGGATTGGCTCTTTAGCCGCGTCGTCTCGGAGCAACATCTCGCCGTAGCAGGCGAGTTGGTTGCGACGATCGTTATCGGCCTGCTGCTCGACCGGATTAACAAATGGATCGAGGGCGGCGTGGAGTCCGTGCTCTTTCGCGGCCGGCGCAGTGCGGAAAACTTTTTACGGCGCGCGGCGGCGGCGTTGCCGTATGCGACGGAGATCGCCGCAGTAACCGAGGGTCTCGTGCAGATTCCCGATGAAGCGCTAAAGCTGAGTGCCGCGGCGCACTACCGGCGCTCGCCGGTGAACGGACGTTTCGAAGGCGCCGGCACGACTAAGGACACGCCGATGGCGCCGTCAGGATTCGACCCGAACGATCTGCTCGTTCGAATGCTGCAGGCAAGTGAGAACCGTGTCTGGCTCGAGGAATTGCGCGCGCATCTCGATTCGGAGAACGCCGCAATCTATGTGCTGGCCGTTCCCGTGTCCGTGCGTCACGAACTGGTGTCGTTTACGCTCTACGGCGCGCACCGAAACGGCAGCCAGCTCGATCCCGAAGAAGTAAAACTGCTCGAGGAATTAGCACGCGAAGCTTCGCGATCGTACGACCATATCGAAGCGGTACGGACGCGAGAACGCTACGCCCACCTGATCACTGCAGCGTCGATAGAAACCGGGTAAGCGCGTCGTCGAATTGCTGCGGTTGATCCAGCATTACGTAGTGGCGCGCCGGCGAAATCGGAACGATTTCGACGTGCGGGGCGCCGTTGAGCAGCATGCGATAAAAGCTCAGCGTATCGCGTTGTGAGTACGGACTCGGGGCGGCGTACGGCATTATTTCGAGGAAAGGAATGGTGATGTTCGCGAGGTCGGGACGAAGATCGCTTTCGAGATCCTCTCTCATCCAGGCAGCGACCGCGTTCGAATCGCTTTTGGCAGTAAGCGATGCAAGCTGCGCCGCGAAGGAGCCGTCCGTCGTACCGATGGCGCGCATATATTGCCTCTGACCGGCCAACATTTGATCGTGATCCATGCCGGCGATGGTCGCCGCCATGCGATCGGCAAGCGCCTTGCGTTCCTGCGCCGTCGATTGCGCAGCGGTTGGAAAGACCGGAAGCCCGTCGACTGCAACGATCCCGGAAAGTGCGTTCGCGCGCCGTTCCGCAAGCAGAATAGCGAGCGTTCCGCCGAGGCTATGGCCGATGACGACCGGCTTTACGATCCGGCGCTCGACAAGCATGGAAAAGAAGTCGTGTGAGAACGTATCGAAGAGATTCGTTTGAGCTGCGGCGGGACGTCCGTTAAAGCCGGGAAGTTCTATCGCATAGATTGTATACGACGGCGAGAATTTCGCAATCTGCTCGTACCACGACCAGGTACCGCTTGCAAGACCAGGGATGAACACAAGAGTTTTCGGTCCGGAACCATACTGGTCCACGTGCAGGATGCCCGAATCGAATGAATCGACCGCTTTCGGCTGCGGCGCAACCGTAGCCGCCTGCGAATGCACCGGCGCTGCGGCGGCCGCAAAGCACGCAGCGGCGGTCAAGACGCGCGCATACCCGCCGATAAGGGCTTCGCAACGTCGGTGACGTAGTTTCATGCTTGCTTCGTTGCGTTCGTGCGCCATACTTCCCCCCATCGCTGCAGCTAAAGCCGGGAAAGTCGTTTTCACTTCACGCCATTCTGGTAAGCTAGAAAACCTACAGCTCCATCGTTTTTCAAAATAGGCGGAAACATACATGTTGGCGCAAGTCGGTAAACCGGCACCAGAGTTCGCGTTGCAGAGCACGAAAGACGCCACCGGTGCCAAAGATCTCGGAAAAGAAATCAAACTAGCGGACTACAAGGGAAAATGGCTCGTCTTTTTCTTTTATCCGCTGGACTTTACATTCGTATGCCCGACTGAAATTACGGCCCTCTCCGATCGCTACGATCAATTCAAAGAAATCGATGCCGAAGTCCTAGGCGCTTCGACGGATTCGGTTCACAGCCACTGGGCTTGGATCAACACGCCGAAGGAAAAGAACGGCATTGCGGGACTCAAATACCCGCTCGTTTCCGACTACACAAAAGAGACGGCGCGCTCGTACGGCGTTCTCGACGAAATGTCCGGGATAGCCCAACGCGGTCTATTCATTATCGATCCGGATGGCGTGCTGAAATATGCCGTAGTAACGGACGACAATGTGGGCCGCAGCGTAGAGGAAACATTACGCGTGCTGCAGGCGTTGCAAACGGGCGGTCTTTGCCCGGCGGAGTGGAAGCCCGGTAAAGCGCTGCTCCAGAAGTCGTAGCGTGGGAGACTAGATGGCGCTTCGCATGCGCAGCCCGCTTCCGACGCTGGATGGCGCTGCGGCATGGATCAACGGCGAGGTGAGGCCCGAAGAGATTCGCGGCCTTCCTCTTGTCGTGTCGTTCTGGTCCATCAGCTGTCATCTTTGTCACGAAACGGCGGGACAGTTCGCGCAATGGCGCGATTCGTTCGTGGAACGCGGCGTCGCGTTCGTTGCGGTTCACCAGCCGCGATCGGAAAGCGAACTCGATATCGAAGCGATAACCAAAGACGCCCTCGGTGAGATGAAGCTGACCCAACCCTGCGCGATCGATAACGATCACGCGATCGTCGATCGGTTTCAAAACCAGTTCGTTCCGGCGTTCTACGTGTTCAATCGCAGGCACGAGTTGCGTCACTTTCAGGCCGGCGGTAAGGGATTCGAGCGTATCGCGAGTGCCATCGAGCGGGTACTCGACGAAACGGCGGAAGGCGAAGAACTCGACACGTAGCAGGCCTGCTTTAGGTTTCGGCGCCGAGACGAGAGGGTACCGAAGGCGTCGGAGGTACTTTGCATGCAAAAACAATTCGGTACTATTGCGCTCGCGGTCGCGTTCGCCGCGGCCTGTGCCGTCGGCGCGGCCGATGCCCGGAGTGCCGGGCCTGTCGCTTCGCCATCCCCGTGTTCGAGCGCCACGCCGGCAGCGGCAACCAATGGAGGAACCGGAGAAGATCATATGGTGATGCAGGCGTGTCCCTCGCCATCGGCTTCTTCATCGCCGCAATCGAGCCCGGCCTCGATGGCGTCGTCGGCCCCTTCACCCGGTTCGCCCGAACCAATGGTAACCCACATTCCGTAACGCCCGTTCCACGTGCGGTTTCCGTCATGAAGACGGTCCGTACGCGGCTTGCGGAATAATTGAAGGCACAGGGACGTTGCACGCTTGAGCGTATTTCAAGCCGCGTGCGCATCGAATTAACCCTCCGCGCCCTTGCATTAGGTGCGCTGATAACCCTACTTTTCACTGCAGCCAACGTATATTTGGGACTGCGCGTCGGTCTCACGTTTGCGTCGTCGATTCCCGCAGCGGTTATCTCGATGGCTATTCTGCGGGGGTTCAAAACCTCAACGATCTACGAGAACAATATCGTTCAGACCGTCGCATCTGCGGCCGGGACGCTGTCGTCCGTGATCTTCGTCTTGCCCGGGCTCGTGATGGTCGGCTGGTGGACGGGATTTCCGTTTTGGGAATCGTTCGGAATCTGTGCCGTCGGCGGTATTTTGGGCGTCATGTACAGCGTGCCGCTGCGTCGGGCGCTCGTCACCGATTCCGACCTGCCCTATCCCGAAGGCGTCGCTGCCGCTGAAGTTCTCAAAGTGGGAGCGGCGGCCGGCGACACCGCTGCGGCCGCCGAGAATCGCTCCGGACTGATTGCTCTCGTCGTAAGCTCGGTCGCCTCGGCGGCGTTCCAACTGCTTTCCGCCATGCGGATTTTCACGAGTGAATTCGATGCATACTTTCGCTCCGGTTCCATCACGAGCGGAATCGGATTTGCGATGTCCCTGGCGCTGATCGGCGCCGGCCACCTCATCGGTCTCACGGTGGGCCTTGCGATTCTAACCGGTCTTATAATCGCATGGGGTATCGCGATGCCTATTTTGTCGTCAATGCATCCGGTCGCCGGACCGGCGGCCGATGCAGCGAGCATGATTTGGTCGCATTACGTGCGCTTCATTGGAGCAGGCGCGATCGGCATCTCGGCTATATGGACGCTCGGCAAACTCACCGCGCCGATATATGGCGGCATCGCGTCGTCGATCGCGGCTTCCCGCAGACGCGCCGGCGGAGGCGGCGGCAACCTTCCCATCACCGAACAAGACATTCCGATCGGAATCGTCACGATGATCTCCGTCGTTTGCATTCTTCCAATCGTCGTGCTGCTGTGGGCGTTTCTCTCGGGCGGCGTTCTCATGCCGTTGGCAATACCGCTCATCGTCGGCGCGGTAATCTACATCGTACTCGCCGGATTTCTCGTTGCGGCAGCGACCGGATATATGGCCGGGCTGATTGGATCGTCAAACAGTCCTGTTTCCGGAATGGCGATCCTCTCGGTCATCGGAGCTTCGCTGCTGCTGCTCGCGCTTTCACGGGGCGCGCCGCAGAACTCTGCTCCGGCGCTCGTTGCGTTCGCCTTGTTCGTAACCGCTTTGCTGATTAACGTTGCAACGATTTCGAACGACAATCTTCAGGACCTCAAGACCGGGCAGCTCGTCGGCGCAACACCCTGGAGGCAGCAGGTTGCATTGATCGTCGGCGTTATATTCGGCGCGATCGTCATTCCGCCCATACTCGACGTACTCAACAAAGCGTACGGATTCGGCGGCGTGCATGGGCTTCCGGCGCCGCAGGCTACGTTGATTTCGACGCTCGCCAAAGGGGTAATCGAGGGCAAAATTGATTGGAGCCTAATCGGGGCCGGCGCCATCGTCGGCTGCGTCATCATCGCACTTGACGAGACGGGACGTATCACCGGCCGTTTCCGTCTTCCGCCGCTCGCTGTGGGGCTGGGAATCTATCTTCCGGCGAGCGCAACCGCGCCGGCCGTAGTCGGCGCAGTCTTCGGTGCACTCTATAATCGTTGGGTTAGAACGAAGCCCAACGCCGAGCCGGCGCGCCGTTTGGGTGTGTTGATTGCCTCCGGCTTGATCGTCGGGGAAAGTATATTCGGCGTCGCACTCGCGGCCCTTATCGTAGCATCGGGTAAGGCATCGCCGCTTGCCGTCGTTGGAGATTCGTTCGCGAACTGGGCGTCGCTCTTAGGGATCGTCGCCTTCATCGCCGTGCCGTTTCTGCTTTATCGCTGGATCGGTATGCGAGCGCGTCAAATGGCATCGTAACGCGCGTTACCGCGCTTACGCCAAGTATCGCGAAAAGCCCAATTTTATTGAGAGTTCGCAGGACAACGCCGCCAAAAACGGTACTTCGATGCGCGATAGGCGCGTCACGCGCCGCGTTACGTCACCATGTAAGAGGAGTTCATGAATAAAGTCGATTTGGTTCGTTCCGCAATGGAACGCCACGAAATGTCGCGTCGGGACGCGGTCGCACTGATCGATGGCGTTTTCGAAGACATCCAAAATGCCGTGATTGCGAGCGAACCCGTAAAAATTCCCGGATTCGGACAGTTCAAAGTTCGCGATCGGGCCGCACGTGTCGCGCGCAATCCCGCTACGGGCGAACCGGTTAAAGTTCCCGCGAAGCGCGTTTTTAAATTCTTGCCTGCGAAGGCGCTCAAAGATGCCGTGATGTCTAAGCGCGGCGGCGGAACGCGCAAGGCCTCCACATCGAAGCCGGCCGGCCGCAAAAAGACCGCCGAGCCGGCTCGCGGCGCAAAGGCCGGAACCCGTAAAGCCACAGCGCCCGCTGCACGTAAAGCAACCCCGGCACGCAAAGGTGCTGCGAAACCGGCATCGCGCAAAAAGCGCTAACGCATCCTCCGGCGTGTCGTAAGAACGGTCTCTAGTCCAGGTCGCTCTTACGGCATGTCGCCTCACAGGGCGAGACCACACCGTCGGGCGACGCGCCGCGCAAGTTTTTCAGCGACCATCGAGAGCAAAAGGTAGGGTTTACCCGCATACTCACCGGCCACGAATCTTGATACATTGTGGCGTAGCGGCTTGGTTCGCGTCACCTATCTGTAGGGAAAATCGTGGCAATGCGCTCGGATGGAAAAAGAAACCGCGACCGGCGGATGAAGGAACTCGGTGGCCTGCAGCGCTCGACGCTTTCCGATGAGGATCGTCAGGCATTGCAGTTCGCTGCCTTGCTCGGTTATCGTTTCGATTCGCTCTTGCTTGCCCTTGCGATGGGCGCCGACGTCGCGATGCTCATCGCGTCGCTCAAGCGGTGCAGGGATGCCGGGATTATCGTGGTTCAAGACGATGACGGTTTTCGTTGGAAATTCAACCACGCGCTCGTTCATCAGTCGTTTGCCGATTCTGTGCCTGAGGATCGCAAACGCGAATACCATACGCGCGCACTTGGGGCGTTGGAGACAATCGCCGATTCGGTATCCAAGCTGGATCAGTTGGCATATCATGCCGTAGAATCCGGCGACCAAGAAAAAGCGCGCATTTACAACGAACGGGCCGGGGACGCCGCTTTCCATATCCGGGCTCTTCCCGAAGCTCAGCGATATTTTGCCGTGGCACTTGCGGTCGCGAACGACGATTTCGCCAAAATACGGTTGCAAGGCAAAATCGTATCCGCCAAGGGGCGTTCGCGCATATCCTCGTAGTACGCGCAAGATGGTCGGACGGTCCCTGAGGTGCCGCCGTTTCGTCGGCCGGGTGGACGAACTCGGGGCACTGGAAAAAGCCCGAAAGTCGCTTGGAAAGAGCAGCGGCTCATTTGCGTTGATCTCGGGCGAAGCCGGCATCGGAAAGACGCGCCTGCTGACCGAATTTCTTGAAGGAATAGAAAATCGGCGCGCGCGCAATCTCATCAACACCGAATGTTTGCAGAAAGCGCAGCAACCGTTCGGGCCGGTACGGGCGCTGTTACGAGCTTTAGCGCCGAAGCTCGATTTCGAGCGCTTGCCGCCGACGGCACTTCGCACGCTGATTCAATTCATCCCCGAGCATCTGCCGCATGGCATCGTTTCCACGAACGACGGCTTTTCGCTCGAAAAGGAACCGCTTCTCGCCGGCGTCTTCGAACTGCTGCAGATCGTCTGCGCGAAGCGAGCGACGATCCTAACCGTTGAAGACATTCACTGGGCAGACGGCTCGACGCTAGATTTTCTTCAATACATCGCTCGTCGCATACGGCACACGCGTCTCCTCGTCGTAGCGACGTACAGATCCGACGAACGCGGTACGAATGACGATTTCATCGACGCAATAGCGCCGCTATTGCGAGAGTCCACGCTACAGCGCATCGAATTGGAACCGCTACGGCGCGCGGAGGTTCGCGCGCTTGTCGAAGGCGTAGTCGATGGAAAACACTGCTTACTTGAACCGGCGGTACTTGATATCGAGCGGCTGAGCGAAGGCAATCCGTTTTTCGCCGAAGAGCTTGTGAATCATTATCTCGAGCGTTCCGCTGCAAAAAGCGATGTGCCGCAGCTTCCACTTTCGATTCGCGCATCTATCGTATCGCGCTTGAAGGGCTTGACGAGAGAGGAGCTGAGGATACTGAAGCGCGCCGCGGTGCTGGGCCAGCGATTTGATCCCGACGTGCTTGCGGTCGTTATGGGATGCGATCGTGCGGAGCTTTCACCGGCGCTTCGGCGAGCGCGCGAACTGAATTTTCTCTCCGACGGTACGCGTACGCGTTTGAGCTGCCGTTTCAAACACGCGCTAACGCGACAGACCGTCTATGAGGAAATACCGGTGTTCGAAGCGCGCGAACTGCATCGGCAAATCCTGCGCGTGCTGGAAAAGCGCGCCGATGCGGCCGGCCATACCGAAGAGCTTGCGTATCATGCCTGGGAATCGGGCGACGTGGAGAAATGCTTGTATTACAACGAGCGAGCGGGCGAGGAAACGTTTGCGCTACGGGCCCTTCCCGAGGCGTCGGTATGCTTCGAGCGCGCTCTACAAGCGGCGAGCGAACCCGATGATCGCGCGCGAATCCTAGAACGAATAGGCGCCGTTGCGCGCCTACTCGGCCATTACGAAGTCGCACTCGACACCTTCAATACCGCGCTTGCCATTCGCCTCGAACGTCGCGAGTTCGATGCAGCTGCACTCTTAGCGCACAGAGTTACCGGACAGCGGTGCAATCTCGGAGACGTTACCGGCGCGCTGACCTTTGTCAGAAGCTTTCTTCAAGAGTTTGGCCCGATGGTCGGCGATGGCGCGAAAAATCAACTGCTCGTCACCGCCGCGCGGACGGCTTCTGCGTTGTATGACATGCCGGCGGCCCAAGAGTTTATCGATGAGGTAGTAAATCCGCAGACGCTGCCGCCGTCGGCGCGACAGAATTTCCTCATCGTTCAACTCATGCGCCATGCGTATTTCGGGAACGCGGAGGGATGGAAACGATCCGCTCAAGATGTCGCGGAACTTCTGAGTCGGCTGGCACCCGACGCTGCAGTGGAAATCGAGTCGGCGCTGGCTTTAACCGGAATCTACGTCGCAGAAAACCGGACGGTCGAGCTAGCGCTCCAACATGCCGGTCGGTTGGAGCGCGAGTGGGATCTTCGCGGTCCGCGCGTATATAAGGTTGCCGTTGAAGCAGCATATTTATATCAACGCGGAAAGTTGCGCGAAGCGCGCGCATGCGTAGAAGAAGTCATCTCGAATGCCGACGTGCTTCCGGCGCTGCTAACCGTTATGCAATTTGCCGTTCACGTGGCCGATGCGTTGGGCGATACCGCTCTGTGGACCGCATTCATCGAAGAACGGGCCCGGCGCGCCGGAGAAAACCGGGACGAGCTGGACGAAGTATTTTTCCTGGCAGCGTACGCCGGCTCTTTAGCTTCGGGGGGCGACGTAAAGCGCGCCGCATCATACGCACGATTCGCCGTCGACGCGTTGAAATACGGAACTCCGGATGCGATGTTCGTGTTGATCAATGCGGCCCGAATTTTGCCACGAAGCGATTTGGAGCGGACCGTTCGCCTGGCGTCGGAAGCCGCGCGGAGCGGCAACGAGGTCGCGCTCGCCACCGAAGCGCTCGTGTCGGCAACCATTGCATCGCGCTTCGGAACGGCCGAGGAATCTCAAGCACTGGGCCGCACGGCCGCGGCGAGATACGCCGCCTTCAGTTGGCCGCTTCTCGAAGCGGCAGCCCGTGAAGTCGCGGGCGACATCGCTGAGGCCGAGCGCTTATATCAGCTCTGTGGAGCGGACGCGTACGTCCGCAGGTTATCAGCCTCGCCGACGACGGAGTGTAGCGATCCGTTTGCCTCTCTGACATCGCGCGAGAGCGAAATCGTTCGATTGGCTGCAAAGGGCGCTACAAACTCTGAGATAGCCAAGAGCCTGAGCATCGGCAGCAAGACTGTGGAAAAACACTTGTCGTCCGTATACGAGAAGCTGGGGCTGCGATCGCGTTCGCAGGTGGCCGCTTTGGTAACGAGCGGGAGTTCGGCCCGTTCCGCGTAACGGGTCGCAAGCCTCACTCGACTCCGAGAAGGATAACGTATGAAAATATCGGCTATTGCAACGGCAAGCGCCGCGGCGATATTCACGATCGCACTCGCCGCGTGCGCAAACAACGCAGGAGTTCCATCCGATGCTACCGCGATAAGCGCCGCCAACGTGCCGGCGATGCAGATGCCTCAAGGCACGGCGTCGACTGCACTTGATGCCTTAGGAGAAGCTCAGCGTGTGGAACCCCAAGAAACGGACGCGGCCGGTTACTGCAAGCAAACCGGCGGCGTCGTAGAATTTCGCCACGCCGTATATGGAACGAACGGATCGAATCCACTGGCGCTCGCCGGCAGGCGCGCGTTCTGCCAATACACCGCAAAGGACGGATCGAGAATTCACTTGCTGCTGACGACGCTCTATACCAAAGAGCCGACGCTTGCGGCGCTGGCATACATTCTTGCACCGGCGTTAGGAGGCGGATGCAGCGGCAACCCAGCATCGTGCTATTGCTCTCAACTTGGCGGCTCCGATCAGTTTGGAGGCACGACGGGCGCGGGCGGCGGTTGGTATCTGAAGTCCTCGATCGATCAGACGTTGGAAGCGTGCGTGTTCCCGGACACATCGTCGATCGACTCGTGGGGCTTGGCGTATCACTCCAACAAAATCGTTCGCGGCATCGATCTCACGAAAGTTATGCGCTACAAATTTAAATCGTAGCAGGATGCTCTAGCCGTTTGCTTTAGGGTATTTCAGCCGTCTTCGGCCTGCGCAATTGCTATGCCGCCGGTTTGGATGCGCAGCGCTGCAAATTGGATCAGCGCCGCGGACTCAAGGAGGGCGACGAGTAGCGCAAAGACGAGCGAGACAAGCGGCTGGTGCAGCACCAGTTGTGCGCCTATTCCCGCGCCAATTGCGGGCACCATCAGCACATAGCATAGGAGTAGGCGAAGCATCGCTACGGGTCCGCGCTGGTCCAGCTTCGCCGGAAAGATTGCGTAGAGGGCGAGGCCGATGCAACGGACATAAAGTATCGTGACCATCGAGACCGGTATCGAGAGAATACCGAACGCAATGTTTCTCATCGCAATCGACCACGCGGCGAGGCTGACGGTAAGCAGAACGATCGGCCGCCATGACGTCGCGACAACCGATGCGTGAAGCCGCGCGCGCAACGAATCTGCCGAGATCCACCAGAGGGGCTTACGAATATCTTCCGCGAGCGATACGCCGGCGGAGAGCGAAAACAAAACAAGGGCGATGTTGCCGACGCTTCCTCCCACCGTGACCAGTATGGCGGTACGTGTCTCCGCCGGCGTTACGGCGCAGTATATTCCGATACCGAATCCCACAGCGGCTGCCGCGATTGCAAGCACTGTAAACAACGTCAATCGCCCGCTACGCGCGAACGTTACCCATTCTTTCCAAACGATCGTCCATGCGCCTGAATATCGTGGTAGGCGGGAAGCGATCGGAGAGCTCACGGAAATCGGAGCGTCGCTCGTTTCTCCGCCGGCGAATCTTGCGAAGAAACTTTGTTTTCGGCGCGCTCGAGCACTAATGACCTTACTCGATGCGGCGTATAGTTCGGGATACAGGTCGGTAATACCAAAGAAACTCGTTGCGAGCAATGCTATTGCTACCGTCCACAATCCGGTGATGGCTCTCGGGTCGCCGGCGAGCAGCGCGCTCGTAATGTGCCCCAACCCGACTGCGCGTAACGCGTGCGAGATTGCGGTGAACTTAGGGGTAACGAAAGTGGAAACTTCTACAATGGCCGCGCAAACGCTTATCCAGATCAGAAGCAAAGTCGCTTTCCGTACCGGCGAAGTGAAGCCGATTCTGCATAAACGCGCGATCGAGATGTTCAAGGAACTGTGAAGCGCTATGAGACCGCTTAATCCAAGAAGCATCCCGATGGGTCGGCCCGCTTTCGGATACAGCAACGCGTATAAGATGATCAAGTACAAAAATCGGGCGAGCGTTTGCCACGACGATCGCAACTGCAGCCATAGCAGAACGTTACGCTCCCGGAGTTTTGAATTGATAAGGAATCGCGCGTCGGCGAGCGACGTGAAGGCCCCGACTCGTCCCGTCGCCGCGAAAAGAAAGCCTCCGGCGGCCAAAGCGAGCGCGCCGAATCCAACGGCGGACGCTAACGGCTCTTGTATTCCATGGTACGCACCGATATAGTGCGGTCGCGTGCGAAGAAAAACCATCATGCCGAAATACAGTAGGATGAAACCGTACATGATGAGCCGGCCAGGCTGCCGAACTAAATGTTTGATCGTATTGCACAGCTGCTTGAGCTCCAGATATGCGAGCGCTTGAAAGTCTGCAATCACCGCGTTAATTCCAAGAACACGTCCTCGGCGGTGTCCGCTTCGGCGGCGCGCTGGTGCAATTGTTCGAACGTCCCAGCTGCGATCTGCATGCCGGATTTCATGATAACGACGCGGTCGCACATCGCTTCTGCTTGTTCGATCATATGCGTGCTTACCATCACGGCAATGCCGGCGTCGCGAAGCTCTGCGACGATCTGGCGCAATTCACGCTGTCCGAGCGGGTCGAGACCGATCATCGGCTCGTCCAAAAGCACGACCGCCGACTGTGCCAGCACGGTCGCGGCGATGAGCGTTTTTTGACGCATCCCTTTTGAAAGCGAACGGCCCAGGTCGTCGCGATGTTCGAGCATATCGAACCGCTCGAGGAGTTCCGTTCCACGCCGCTGCCAATCGCCGCTCAAACGGCAACTCTGTGCAACGAATCCAAGATGCTCCCAAACAGTGAGCATCGGATAGACGTCGGGCGTTTCGGGGATGAGCGAGATGCACCGGCCGCGTTCGGGTCCGAGCGCGGTGCCGTCGAGAGAAATGATACCGGCGTCCGGGCGCAGCAGTCCGGCCAAACACATGAAAGTTGTTGATTTGCCGGCGCCGTTCGGGCCGAGAAGCCCGACGATCTCACCGCCGCCTATGTCGATGGAGAGGTCGTTGACCGCGGTCGTGTTCCCGAAGCGCTTGACGAGATGCTGGATTGCAAGCGATGCCATGTTAGGTCGGTTCGTCGGAAAATAGGCTTTGGCCGCTTAGACCGTGCGTCGGTAATAGGCTATGATCGGTTCATGTGCCGGAACATTCGTCCCCTCTTTAATTTCGATCCGCCGGTGACGGACGACGAGATACGAGCTGCCTCAATGCAGTTTGTGCGAAAAATAACCGGCTTTTCGAAGCCGTCCCAGCTCAATGAATCTGTATTCCGAGATGCCGTTACGGAGGTAGCCGGGGCTACGCGCCGGCTCATGGATGCGCTGGTAACGCCCGCGGCGCCGCGCGATCGGGAGCTGGTAGCAGCCCGCGCAAAAGCGCGTATGCAAAAACGGCTGGCCGAACGCTTATGAATGCAAGAGCCGTCGGTCGTGCGGCTCTCGCATTTCCGGCTAAGGGCCGATGAGATTCGGGCTCTTGGGGTCGATGGGATCGCTCGGATTTACCGACGTGGAATCTCGTCCCGTCGATTTCCCCGTCGGCCGGCCCTCTCTGTCTTCTGTATCGACGCGACCCGCTTCTTTGCCCGCCGTACCAGCCTTTTCGTTCTCGCGAAAGTCGGTGTCACGGCCTTGCGATGTCGTATCGGAGTCTTTTTCCATATACGCGCCTTCTTTCTAAACCGAGTTACACGTCGGTGTTGCTGCGCTGCGTCACGCGGCCTTCGTTGTCCGTGTCGATGCGGTTGCCGATGGGCTTTCCGGCATCCTTACTGTTACGAATTTCATTGCCTCCGGGACCAAGAACGTCTTCCGACCCGCCTGAACTGTTTTCGGTACCGTGCTCCCGCGACGAATCGACCGTTTTGGGGTTCTCTTTGGTCTCTGACATGAGCCACCTCACTGATGAAGGGGTAGAGACTATTCTACCCCTTCACATGGCCTTGAAGCACAAACGAAGCTTGGTTGGCTATCTTACCTCGACCCCTCAGGGCTCGTCGCTACGCCGAACGCCGAACTGATCGTGTTGGTTATGCTCTGAATTGGAGTCCCGCTCGGATATGCGATCTCCCAGACCGTCGGCGGACTGTCGGGCTGCGTTACGTAAAGGTGATCGTTTGGAGCGTTCAGCGCAACGTTGAAGTTTAGCGCAAAGGGATACATTTTCGACGGTATTTTGGAGCCGGGCGGAAAAACGTCCACGTGCGGTTGAGGGTTACTTTGATCCGCAACGATGATGTTGTTCGCATTGTCGATCGTCATTCCGCCAACGAGCGTGATCGGCAAATTCAAATCGTGCGGTGTCGTCGAGCCGGGAGCGAATTTCAGCACGGTCCCTATGGTGGACGATTTCTGATATGCGACGTAAAGATTGTTGTGTGAGTCGAGCGCGACGCCTTCGGGATAGCCGGTGAAGTTGATCGTGGTCGTCGGCGTAGTGCTGCCGTGCGCGTACTCAACGATCTGCCCGTTCGAACCCTCGTTGAAGTTGGAAACGTAAACGGTACTGTCAAGGCCGACAACTACGTCGAACGCTGCAGCGCCGGCTTGGGTTAGCGTCTTACTCGGAGTGAGCTTTCCCTGTGGATAGACGGTTACGGTCGCGAGGCCAAAATTGCAGACGTATAAGTTTAGATGCTGGTCGACGAACAACCCTTCGGGCGCACCGATTCCTGCAGTAATCGCTCCAATCGGCTTCGGATTTTTACCAAACTCCGGGAAAATGTAAACTGTCTGCCCCGGCTGATCGGAAACATAAAGGAGGTGACGCGAACTTTTTGCCTCGTCCGAGAGCCATCCGGCTGCCGCGGAAGTTTGACCGGGCAACGATGTAAGTCCGAGCGTACCGTTGACTATGCGATACCGGCTTGCAAGCGGAGCGATATTCGAAGGGACGACGTCGGCCGCATGCTGCGATCCGGAGGAGCAGGCGCCGAGTGCTGCAAACGCGAGCCCACCCGCGAATAGAATTACGATTCTATGAATTGAATGCATCCAGAAAACCTTTCAGCAATGAAGCGTTACGAGTGCGAGCGATCGCAAAAAGTGCATCAAGCGGCACGCGAGCGCGTCGGAAATGCAACCATCGCGATGCGCGAGGTAAGCGGTGACTGATTGCCATAAAAAAAGATTCATTCCTGCGATATGCGCAGTTCGCTCTATCGAGAACGTTACCGGCTACCCCGTGCGCTCGCGCCGTGCGATACTGCAAATCCGCGCCTGGGTCGTATCTGTTCACTGCCACGTTAGCGAACTAACGTGGCGACATCTGCGTGAACGGAACGGTATCCACGTGAGCGCTCGCAGATCATCGAAGCATCGTGTCTATTGTTGTCGCCGAACCGTCCGTCGATGCGGTGATTGCGCCGTTCATGTCGGTGCGATAAACGGTTGCGCCGGCGCGTTCGAGTGTTTCGACCGTCGATGGCGCGGGATGTCCGAATAGATTGTGGCGTCCGACGGAGATCATCGCATAACGTGGATGCACGGCTGCGATGAACTCCGCGGTCGATCCGTACGCAGAGCCGTGATGGCCGACCTTCAGAACATCGGCGTGCAGGTCGATGCCTTCGCCGAGGAATCGCTGCTCTGCCGCGCTCCCTGCGTCGCCCGTAAAGAGCATTCGGAAATGGCGATATGCGAGCATAAAGGCAACGGAATTATCGTTTATCGCATTTCGACCGCCGATGAAGGGCAGTACGGGGCCAATAAAATGCAGCACAACACCGTCGTCAGTCCGCCATTCCATGCCGGCTCTGGGATAGATCATTGGGACGCCTTCACGGCGCGCAACATCGACTGCGTCGTGATACGCATGTCCGCCGTATCTTTGGCCACCGTCGGCGAACTCCGCGACGGTAAGCTTTCGCAGGACAGGGGCGACGCCGCCCGCATGATCGCCGTGGGGATGTGAAAGAATGACCGCGTCCAGCGCGTGGATGCCTGCGCGGAGGAGAAACGGCACGACGATGCGTTCTCCGATTTGTTCGGCTTCCGAATCGCTGCCCGCTGCTCCCCGTTCCAATCGCCCGCCGGCGTCAATAAGGATGGCGTGATGAGCGGGCGTTTCTATGACGATCGCATCGGCCTGCCCGACATCGAGCACCGTAATCTTCAAACGATGTGCGTCCCAACCGGGCGGTGAGAGTGCAAGCGCAGTGATACAGATCAGCGATGCAGCAGCAAACGTACCGGCTCCACGCCGAGCAAGCGAGATGCATGCCGCAAGCGCAATCTCGTAGAGCGCGAGAACCCACGGCGGCGCCGGCGTCATGACGATCGAAGCACCGGGCAGGGCGGAAAACGTGCGGACGATGCCGATCGTCCATGCTAAGGCCCACGAGTTGAGATTTGCAATCGCTTGCGCGCATGGCGGCAACCACGCAAAGAGAAGCTGAGCCGCCCCAAGCGCCATCGTCACCGGCACGCAAGGGACGACGGCGATGTTAGCGATAAATGCGTACGGTGTAAATTGCAAGAAGGCTGCAGCGGTAATCGGCCAGGTCCCCAGCTGGGTCGCGACGGTAAGGACCAGCGCTTCACGTACCCGCGGTTGGGCAACGGCGACGTGTAGATAGGCATCTATGCGCGACGCGAGTGAAAAAATTGCAGCGACGCAGCAGAACGAGAGCCAAAACGAAGCGCTCGTCACGTCGGACGGTGCGACCGCGACAATGACGATTGCGGCAGCGCAGAGGCCTTGCCACGACATCGTAGCGCGGCCGCAGGCGCGCGCGAGCAGCGCCGCCGTCGCCATCGTTGCGGCACGAAGCGCGGGCACGTGGAGACCGCTTACCGATGCAAAAAGCCAAACCGAGACGATTGCGATGAAACAGGCGAGAAAGCGCGGTGCGCTGCATAAACTGCAGAAGACCGCGATCAGCGCCGCAACGAGTCCCACATGCAGACCCGCAGTCACGAGAACGTGCACGGTTCCCGTTTCTTGAAACTCGCTTCGCAGGTCCGGTGGAAGCGCTCCGCGTTCGCCCCACAGTTCGCCCGCGACAATTTCGGCAGATGGTTCGCCCAAACGCATCCGCAATTGTTTGAGCGCCCACGCTTTCGCGCGGATGACGCGTACCGGCAATGTCGACGCGACGGCGAGATGGCTTAGGATCTGTGCGGATTCAATTCGTGCGTCCACGCCGGCTTCACGCTCGATTTCGCGCTCGCTCGGCTCGCCGGGATTTCGCGGCGTATCGAAGGGCGCGAGACGTCCGCGAACCACTACGGTGTCACCCGGTTCGGCATCTTGATGCGAGGAAAACGTCGCTCGACGGCCGTCCGCGAGAGCCAGTCGATATTCTCCGAGGCCGGACTGCACCCGTCGCTCCTCGACGATCCCGGTAAACCGCATAGTTCGCGTTTCGACGACGTCGCGCTCCGTTTGAGCGCGGTAGAAAGCATAGAGCGTTGCGAGCGCGAGAGTTGCGGCGACGGCCGCGCGAAAGGCCGGAGGTTTGCAACGGCATAGGACGCATGTAAATGCGGCGAGCGCAAAGATAACGCCGATATGCTCGCGTGAGGAGAGCGAGGCCGAGCACAACGCACCGAGGACCACTGCCGTTGCGAACCAACTGAGCGGAAAGGCGAACACCGGTAGAACTACTGCGACGCCGCCGTCCCAGAGCTAGTCCGTCGCCCTTGGCGGCGGGAAGGCTATGGCG